>DATJVT010000344.1:0-19663 GCA_035501695.1 Terriglobia bacterium
ACGGCTTCTAGCCGCCGGCTTCCGGAATTCCCAGATCATTTGAACCGAGCGGAGACATCTTTGCGTCCGGCGCATACTCTTCGAGCAAATCCATTGCGATGCGCGCCCGGTGCAGGCGCTCACGCGCCATTTTCACGGCGAGGTCCTCGATGTGAAGTCCGCTGGGGTAGATGTCCGGCGCGTTGCGGAGGCCAAATTTGAAGTAAACGGGTGCGGCCACTTGAATGATCGTGGGCATTTCATAGTAACGGATGAACCCGCCGAAATTGTCTGGTACCTCGATGTAGAGATCGATGGGAATATCCACCGCGTGGCGGATGGCCCCCATTTGCGCTGGGCTCAAATCCGTGGGTATGTTCATCGTTGACACACCGCACTGCTCAAAGATCAAGGCGGTGGCGGGATTGGCGGCGGGCAGCGTAACCGAGCTCTTGATGACCAGGTTCTTCGGCAATTCGCCCACCTTCTTCATGGCGTCCAGCACCCAGATGAGCCCGAGGTCGGCCGGCAGGATGCTGCGGATGCCGAGGTCGCAGGCGCGCCGGACGTCCTCAACGGCGTATACCAGTTGATCGGCGCCGCGATGCTGGAGGCCGATGACCTTGCCCGCGGCCGCCGCGGTTTGCGCGCCCGTTTCGAATGTCGCGCGCGGGCCAACAAAGAGACAAACCTCAATGCCTTCGCCGTGCCCGATCCTCGCCATCTCGCGAATTTCGTCTTTCGTGAGCAGCATCACGCCGCTTCCCTGGCTGACGCGGTGAATCGGTACCTTGCGGGCCTTGGCCTCTTCCAGCACGGCGTGGAACACCCGCGGGCCTTCTACGCTCGGGATCTCGATTCGATACTGACCCCCGTCCTTGAAGCGCTTCGAACTGGGCCTCAAAGGATGATTGTCTTCAAAGGGTAGATTGAGTTTGGCAAGAAATTGCTGAGTTTTTTTCATCGGAGGCTCCTGTTTATTGGCAGCTTCGGTATGATTTCGGCCATTTTCTCTTTGAAGGCCTTCAGGTTTTTTGGAAAGATAGGGAAGGGCGTCACATAGCGCGGGACGCAACAGAGTTCGGCTTGGTCCATTGCTTCGACCACCATCGGTTCAATAGCGCGCATCAGAGCCACAACTGCGGTCGGTCGATAGTCCTTCATCCGCTTCGCGAGCAACGGTACGCCTTTCCACCGATGTTCGTTCCGCGCGTTCTTTTCCTTGATCTGGTTGATAGGGTAAAGGACAAGGTCGTCGAGAAAGTGGCCTCTAGCCTTGAACTCTGAAAGGAAGTTCGCGCCATTCCCAAAGGCTTTCTTCATCCTGTAATAAAGCCGACTATCCCGGTTGTAGAAAAAAGTGCCGCCCTGTGGTGGCGATTCGCCAACGAAGAGTGTAGTAATGTGCTGAGGTCGGAAGCCGCGCCGCACCTTCTCCAAATCATTCACGGGAGCTGCCTTTCAAACCGAGACGAGGCCGATTCGACGGACCACGGGCAGCGGACGTCCTTGCTACGCATACTTCATATAGACCGTACGCGTCTCCGTATAGAAGTCCAGAGCGGCGGGTCCCTGCTCCCGCATCCCAAAGCTCGATTCCTTAGTCCCGCCAAAAGGAAGCTGGTATTCCACTCCGGCGGTGGGAAGGTTTACGGTGATGAGCCCGGCTTCGATTCGGTTGATGAACTGATGAACGCGGGTCAGGTCACGAGAAACGATCGACGCCGAGAGGCCAAACCGCACGCAGTTCGCCAGGCGCATGGCGTCCTCAAAGTCCTCAGCCACCATTAATCCGAGGACGGGGCCAAAAACTTCTTCCTGGGCGATGCGCATTTCGGGTTTCACGCCGGCGAAAAGGGTCGGCTCGACGAAGAATCCCAGATCGTAGATTCCCCCGGTCAGGCGATTCCCGCCGCAGAGCAATTGAGCGCCCTCGTTCTTGGCGATTTCAATATACTTCAGGTCAGTTTCGAGTTGGGCCGCATCCACAGCGGGGCCGATCTCAATGCCTGGTTCCAGGCCGTTGCCGACTTTCAGCTTGCGGGTTTTGGCGACGAGCTTCTCCAGCAGGGGTTCGTAAATGGCCTTCTCGATGATGGCGCGGCTGCAAGCGGTGCACTTTTGGCCGGTCGAGAAGAAGGCGCCATTCACCAGGACGTCCGCCGCGTAATCCAAGTCGGCGTCTTTCAGGACAATGGTCGGGTTCTTGCCCCCCATTTCCAGTTGTACGCGGATTTTGCGGCGCGTGACCTTCTCGTAGAGCGCGTTGCCCACATCGCACGAACCCGTGAAGGAAACGGCGCGCACGGCCAGATGCTCAACCAGTGCATTGCCCACGGCGCCTCCTGCCCCCGTGACGTAATTCAAAGCTCCCGCAGGGATTCCAGCCTCGTGCAGGGCTTCCACAATGCGATATGCGCTCAACGGGGCGAGGGAGGCCGGTTTGATCACCACGGTGTTCCCGGCTACCAGCGCGGGAGCCATTTTCCACGCCGGGATGGCGCTGGGAAAATTCCAGGGAGTGATGAGCGCCACCACCCCGAGCGGTTTGCGCAGCGTATAGCAAAATACGTTGTCGCGCTCGGAAGGAATCTGGTAGCTGAACTGGCGGGCACCCTCGCCGCCGAAGTAGCGGAGAATATTGATGGCGCGCTTTACCTCGCCTTTGGCTTCGGGCAGCGTTTTGCCTTCTTCGCGGGTCATCTCCTCGCTGATCTTTGCCAGGCGGCCTTCCAGGAGTTCCGCTGCCTTGAATAAGTACTCACCCCTACGAGGCGCGGGCACAGCGCTCCAGGCGGGCAACGCCTTCGCAGCCGCCTCACATGCTGCCTCCCCGTCTTCCGGGCCGGATGCTTGGAAGTGCCCAACGGTTTCCGTGGTGTTGGCGGGGTTGGAATTCGGGAATGTCTTCCCGGTCTTGGATTCCACCCATCGGCCGCCAACATAATTGAGATAGACTTCCGTCATCGGGAAACTCCTCGCCATGGGGAATGGCCGCGACAAATGCCCTCCGGAATCGCCTTATCGAATCATTATCCGCGCCCCCACGAACAGCGTCACCATCATAGCATTCACCTCTTGCGGGCGGCATGACCAAAAAGCGGCGGACGGACTGGGGGCAATTAGATTGAACCTCCGCCGCAACGCCTCATTGTGGAACCACCGGCACGACCAGCGCGGAGGGATGTTCCCGATCGTGAAGCACGGTGTTCGTAGCCTTCACCACGCGTGTAGAATGCCCCTGGTCCCCGCCGGTATTCAGGTTGCGGTCGAAGCGAGGAAAATTGCTGCTGGAAACCTCCAGCCGCAACTTATGGCCCGCCAGAAACACATTGGAAGTAGACCAGAGGTTGATGGTGAGTTTGTAAACCTCGCCCGGATTCAGGAAATCGGCTTTTTCCCGGGACGCGCGATAGCGAGTGCGTAGGATTCCCTCCGTCAAATTGCGGGCGTAGCCGCCCGGTCCAACGTCCACGACCTTGCCGGTAAAGTCCGTGTCCACCGCCGAGGAACTCACGAAAATTTCCAGCGTGATGGGGCCGGTCACTTCCGTGTCCTGCTTGAAGGCGGGGGTTGAGTAAACCAGTACATCTTCGCGATTCTCCACCGGCCGTTGGTCGAAGGCGCCTGCCGGTTCGTGTGTTGCATCGCAGCAGAGGGGGCCGCCGCGCGTCGGAGCCGGGTCGCCAGGATCGTAGATGTATTTGTCTGCGGCTTCCATTGCCGGGGCAGTGGTACTCAGCGAGCCATCGCCGCCTAGAGTGTTAGCGTTGCCTGCCGAGTGGAGGTAGTAACGTGTATCTTTGGCGCGCGCAAGCGGCCACCCCTCCTCCTCCCGCCAGACATTCTTTCCCATGACGAAGAGCTTCACCGGCTTTTCGCGGCCCATCCCGTTATCGATTCCCTTGAACAAATAATCGTACCAACGCAGAGTGATCGCATCTTCCAACAAGACCGATTCCTTACCAAAATCCACTTCACCGATGACCGGCCCGTCCCCCGCATGGCCTCCCACGATCACCAGCAGCCGTTGGCCGTTGCGGGCCGCTTCACTGCCGCCCTGCGCCTTGATGCCCAGGTAATTCCGAAGCGTGCCGTCCTGGAAGAGGTCATACCACGCGGCCACATGCAGAGCGGGAACTTTGATTCGGGCGAAATTTTCTTCAATCGACACGCCTTTCCAGTAGTCGTCGTAGTCCGGGTGGGCCAGCCAGTCGAGGTAATAATCCGCGAGCCCCGCGGGTGTCCCAAGATCCAACAAGGGATATTCGGTCAGCGGTAGCTTGGTATCCCAGCGTGTCGCGTAGGAGTCTTTTTCCATGCGGCGATCGAAAGTGTTCATCGCCAACCCTGTAGTCCAGGACTGGTCGAACCACTGCTCAAACGCACCGCCCTGGTAAGTCCAATTCTCATGGTAGTT
This sequence comes from Terriglobia bacterium, assembly GCA_035501695.1. Taxonomy (GTDB): domain Bacteria; phylum Acidobacteriota; class Terriglobia; order UBA7540; family UBA7540; genus Bog-366. The sequence continues at coordinate 4,400 of DATJVT010000344.1, forward strand.
GGAGGCGGTCACGATGGGGAGGATGCTGGCCAGATGAGGCGGCGAGGCAATGGCGGTGAGCATCTGGGTGGCGCCGACGTATGACGCGCCAAACATGCCAACCCGCCCGTCGGAATAGGGTAGAGCCGCAGCCCACTCCACCGAATCGTAGCCATCCCGCGATTCATTCTTGAAGGTGTACCATTCGCCCTCTGAGGTGTAGCGGCCGCGCACATCCTGCACCACCACGACGTAGCCGCGTGCCGCCGCCGTGGGGCCGAAATCCATTTCGCCCCGCTTATCGTAGGGGGTGCGAGTCAGGATGACGGGAAACTTGCCGTCGGCTTTTGGCCTGTAAATGTCCGCGCGCAGCGTCACGCCGTCGCGCATCTTGGCAGGCACGTCGCGCTCGACGACCACCTCGTAGTGCTCCGCCGCACGGGCTGGAAGACCAGCCCATGCAAGGATTACAAGCAGTGACCAAGCCATCGTACGGTTCATGGGATCCTCTTCTAAAAGCCTCGGAGCAGGGTGCTTTCTCTCCTCGGCAGGCCTTCTTTGGGGATTCGCTTCAGGACCACATAATCGATGCCGTTGGCGGCGCAGAAGGCCTTTTTTTCGGGTTTATCGCCATCTTCATTGACCACGTAGAAGTGAGGCTTGATGAAGGCAATTTCCGGTTCCGCATCCATCCAGCCGTGGCCGCTGGAGATCATCGCCTGGTGCACGCACCGAACCGAATGCACCATGTATACGCGTTCAGACTGCGAGAGGAGAGGGTGCCCCTCGCCTTTAAGCAGTTCGATATTGGCGTCGTGCCCCACCACCACGTACAGGTCGCCCAGGGCGGAGGCTTCCTCGAAAAACCTGACATGCCCGGAATGGAACCAGTCGAAGCATCCGGTTACGACTACCCTCTTCCGCACTGAATCGGCGGCAGGCGGGGCAACTGAGGGCATCGGGAACCCGGTCAAATCCTGCGCTCTCAGCATCCGGTATTCGATCCCTCGATCCTCGGCGCACGCGCGCTTTTGCGCGGAGTCGCTTTCCTCATCCACAGCCCAGATTCGGTCTGGCATAGCGCTCAGCTCAGGCAACGCATCTGGAACAATGGTTCCCTTAATGAGTGTTGCCTGGTGGACGAACCGCAGGGACTGAAGCAGATATAGGCGTTCCTCTTCAGGAAACTTGGGGGGCCTTCCCTCCAACGCCTCTATAGCCGCGTCGGACCATAAGGCTACATGAACGTTCCCCAGTTTTGAAGCCTCTTCCAGAAAGCGCACATGCTTTGAGCGCAGATCGTCAAAGCTGCCCGCGACCAAAACACTTTTCATCGTTTATCACCGCCAGGTGCGATCCTGACTTGCGCATGGAACGACCCCGGCACGGGATCCTCCGACACGACGTACAAATATCCTCCCCCGCAACCGGAGTACATGGCTCCGGCATACCTGGACTGGTAGTAATTCAGAATTCCCATCAGATCGACGCTAATGGCCGGATGCCTGACCGTGCCGGGGAGAATTGCCTCCCAACAACGCATGCATTCATTCATGGAAGATCCCAGGGCCCGCGCGTCCTTGGCCAGAATCGCGTCGTAACAATCCTTCCCCGATTGGCCAAGCCGCCGGATCCATTCGCGGTCAAGGTTTTTCTCATCCAGGGGACTATAATGATCGGGGCGCTGAGCGACGGGCAGGAAATGCACAGTCCTTTCCAACCAGCGGGCAATGGCAGGGTCGTTGTTCGTTTCTATGTGTGCCGGGAAGTAGCCACCCTCAAAGGTAAAATCGTAATCCAGGCGGCTGACTCCGGGAATAATCAGTCCGGCCATATCCTGCGAGCCCGAGGGTGCGGATTTGCCCTGGTTCTCGGCATTGTACAAGGCGCGCACCAACTCCTGCGGATCCCCATGCGGCAGTACATCGTTCCACAATCGCCGCGCTACCTCTCGCGTGCTGGTGGCCATGCCGCTGCGATCCATGCAGCGAAAGGTGGGCTCAATCCCCACCACTACCATCGCCCCCGGTGGGGCAGGGTTGTGCATGGAAACGAACGGCTGATCAATCCAGCCCCCGGCGAAAGCCATGCGGTAAGGAATCTTGCCGATCACCGAGGCGAATTCAGATGGGGAGGAAATAGGCATAGAACGAAGACCTTGGAGTTCTTCTCTGACCGGTCGGTTTCGCGTCCCTTGCCCGGCTTGGCGGATTAGCCATCCATACTTCCGCCTTGCCGCCGGGGCAGTCAGCCGCGAGCGGCCAGCCCGAAATTCTACCTCACACTTGGTTCCCTGTGGTAAATAGCATTCATGAGGGCGAACGATGCAGGCGGACAACCGGCGTCGCCACAGCAAGGCCTAAGCCACGCTGCCAGGCAGGCGGGCCTGTTCGTGCTTTTTCTGACGAGCCTGTAAATTCCCCGCCTCCGGCGTTGGCGTCGGCCTATTCGGGCTTGGACTTCCATTCGGCTGGCCGTGGCGGCGGGCGGCGGTTGGCTTCTGTAACGATTTGCCAACGCCAGGGCGGGAATTCCAGGACTGACTTTGGCGTTGCTGCTTGCCTTCAGTCTACTGATCCGTGCTAAACCGAACGAGAAATCATTGAATGATCTAGTCCATGAGCTGGTGGCCTTGCTCGTGCTCAATGGAGGGACATTCCGACAGTCGCCCTATGTTGCTCCGATTCGGCAGTCCCAGGTTTTGGTTCACCCTGATTGGATCATTGTAATAGAGCTGAACGCCAGCCCCCTGCTGGAAATTCCCCTGGCGAAGGTGCGGCACGTAGTATCGTGCGAAAACCCTGCCCGGGGATGGCTCAACCCTTTCTTCACGAATCGAATCGAGGCGGCGGCAAGCCTCTTCCAGGCCGGGAAAGGTCGATTTTCTTCTGGTGAGCGGAGATAACCACATCCGTGCTTGCGACGAAGCCAAAGACATGAAGAACAGCCTGGCCGCCTTGGGAGTACCTCGCGACTAGATCTTCTGTAATTATGCCGCGTTCCGGACGTTCGGCTCCGCGGTTCGCCCCTATAATGTGTTCGGTCAATCGAGCATCGTCATCGTTTCCCAGGAGTTCCACAACCGGCGAGCCATCTTCCTTGCCCGCCACCACGGCATTGACGCCATCGGCTTCATTGCGCCAGGCGTGGGTATGTATGACAGCTTCAAGGCGCCAAGGTGCGGAGGCCGCAAAGCGCAAGTCTATTGTTTTGCCACTATCTCTGCGGGTTGGGGACAATGCCAGCACACATTTTTCGCACTTCGGAGCATTCTATCGCGCCTCTTGCGCGCCACAGCGAAGCGAAGGGCACTCCTGCGGCGCGTTGTCACGGCAAGGGCGTAGACCCGTCATGTTTAGATCTCCCCTCAGAGTCCGCCGAATAGCCGGTGAGAACCAGAAAGGCCCAGACGGCGAGAATTGCGGTTACGGCCTTCGCAAATTGCTTCATGGGTCGCCTCCTCCGCTGTCTTGAAACTCAGAGGCATGCATATCCAATATCCGCGGCACCAGAACCGCGCTCACTTGAAGTGGGAGGCCGCCTGGTCGTAAGCAGATTCCAGATCATGCATCGCGGACTCAAGACCAGCCTCCATGTCTTGCCATGCCGCCTGGCTGGAATTCTCCAGCTTCACCATGTCTCTTTGGGCTACCATGCGTTTGCGCTCCAGATCATTCATCTGGCGGTTGATTTGTTTCTGGTCCACATCTGTCTCCGTACGCAGTCTCGCCTTCAAATCGTCTATCTTCCGGTCCAGGTCCCGTAGTTCTACTTCTGCCTTTGCCTGGAAGACCTGCCTCTGCTTTTTCGCTGAATCAGCCTTCTGATTTTCATTCTGGCTGGCAGCTCTCAGTTGGGTTGTACCGGCAGGCGCCACCCACAGGAGAATCGCCAGGATACAAGTAAGTCTCATCATTGAAGTTGCCCCCTTCCGGCCAAAAAATCGCCGGTCGCCCGCCATTGCGGGCATCGTTCCTGCCCTCGGACCCATTCAATAAAGCCTCACCCCATACCTAGCACCATCCCTTCCAGACCCGACCGGAACCGGGGATGCCCTGTTAAATGTGGGAGTTAGGACTTTGATGAGGCCACGGTGCTCGCGCATCGATGGCACGTATTTGCACGGGGGCGAGAAAATAAATCGCTACCCGGAAAGTTTGGGGGCAACGCATTATGCAGGTCAGTTCTCCCAGGTCATCATGTTCCGCAATCACATTTGAGCATGGGGTTGCCGGAAATCTGGAGATTACCGCTCCTCCCTGCGGAGGTTCATTTACGGACATTTGTCCAGCTTGCCGGAAATTATTACCCGTTCCCCAGACCCGCTGACCTGTTGTCAATATCCGGCATCCGATTGAAACAGCAGGGCATAGCATTTTTTCAGGGCGGCAGGAACCTGATGTGCATTAAGACCAAGAGAAGCTCAAGGGGCCGCGGGCAAAAGTTAAAAAGGGAGGACTCACATGAAACGCTTCCTGCCGATGTCGGTCATGTTCCTTCTGGGCTTGACGGTTCTACTTGTCCCGAGTGTTCCTTCGCCAGGGCTTAGTGGGCCATCCCCCGTCCCGGTGGCTAGAGGCGGCGACCGCCATGAAGAAAACCGGACCTTCAGCGGTCACGACCGCCGGGTGGCGTACGATTATGCTCTCCACCACCAAGGCGAGCTCGGGTTCCGGCACGAAGACCGGGTGGCCCCGGAATACGAATCCCGGCTCCGCGCCGGTTACGTCGTGGACGAGGGGTTCGTGATGTGCCGGCCCGCCCCCCCAGACCTGGTGCGCGTTCTGGGCCCTTGCCCTCCTGGATATCGATACGTTGTGATCGGCCGGCACGTATGTTTGATCGACAACGAGCATCGAATCCACGACACGATTCACCTGGAGATTGGGCTCTAACCGGGCTCCTCTCCAAGATGCAGTTCGGACCCCGGGTATTGGATGTAAATCGAGAATCCCAACGCTGGAGGAAACAAATGAAAAAGCCACTGTTGATCGGATCAATGGTTTTGCTCTTCTTGCTGCCCGCTTTCGGCAAGGAGACGCAATTGCACAAAGCCACGAATGTTCTCAATGAGATCATGAGTACCCCGGACAAGGGTATTCCCCACGATCTGCTTGACAAGGCCGTTTGCGTGGGCATTGTTCCATCGGAAATCAAGGGCGCGTTCATGGTCGGCGGTACTTACGGCCGCGGGGTCCTGGTGTGCCGCGAGCGCGGGATTGGACCCTGGGGAGCGCCTTCTATGTTTTCGCTGGGCGGTGCCAGTTTCGGCTTCCAGCTTGGCGGCGAGGCCACCGACGTTGTTTTCATCGTTATGAATGCGGCGGGGGCCCGCAAACTGGTTCAGGACAGTGTCAAGCTCGGCGGTGACTTATCGGTTGCGGCCGGGCCGGTGGGACGATCGGCTGAGGGCGCCACTGACGCGCAGCTTCACGCCGAAATCCTGAGTTATTCGCGCACCCGGGGCCTGTTTGCCGGAGTTTCACTCGAAGGCGCCGTGTTCAAGCAAGACAAGGACGCGAACCGAAGCCTGTACGGGCGCGAGGTCACAGCCAAACAGATTCTGATTCAAGGCGGACTGCCCGCTCCTCCTGAGGCAAAATGGCTGGATGGAGCGCTGAGTAAGTACTCTCCCCACGGTGGGCAACCTATCCATGGCTAAACGCGAGGGAAGATCAGGGACGCGAAATTCCCTGGTCTTCCTATTTTTTCTTTTCAGGGAAAAGGTTCCGGTAGAGCAATGGGATGAGGGGGCATGATAGATGCACGAGCCTTAGGAAAGGAATCAGAAGGGGATCCCAAGAACTATCCAATTCGTCAAGAGTCCCTGTACCCCCCGAACGCCACGCCCCGAGCCCACTTGCGGAAGCAGGCGGTTGTTTCAAATCGCGATGCATAATAGTATCTCGTAATGTCTCGCCGTCATTTCTTGTCGACAAGCACTGCGGGTTTGGCTTCCGGGCTTTGAAGGGGCCGGGCCGGCTCCGCATTCGGGCGAGGGGAGAACACCGTGTCATCTGCAACATCAGCCACCTCAACTTCAAACGAAATGGATTTTGTCTCGGCATTGGAGGCTGCGGAGGCCATACGTCGAAAACAGGTATCCTCCGTTGAGTTAACCCAGCGCATTTTTGAGCGCATCGACCGTTACAATGGTTCGCTGAACGCCTTCGCCTACCAATTACGGGAGGACGCCCTGACGCAGGCGCGGAAAGCCGACGAAGCCCAGTCGCGGGGCGAGTCTCTGGGCGTATTCCACGGCGTCCCGATTCACGTTAAAGAGAGCTTCGGGGTCGCCAATCACCCCTGCACGTGGGGCTATGGGGCGCTGCGGGACTCAAAGGCGCCAAGAAACTCTGTGGTGGTGGAGCGCCTATTGGGCGCGGGCGCCATACTGATCGGCGCGACGAACGTGCCGGTGGCTCTGTGGGATTGGCAGAGCTATAACCCGATCTACGGGACCACCAACAACCCATGGGACCTCAAAAGAACGCCCGGCGGATCGTCGGGGGGCAGCGCGGCGGCGCTGGCGGCGGGGCTGGGGTATCTCAGCGTGGGTAGCGACATTGGGGGATCGATCCGCGTGCCCTCGCACTTTTGCGGGATCTACGGGCACAAACCTACGCTCGATCTGGTAAGCCTGCAAGGCCATCTGCCTGGAGGTAGTTACGAACCGCCCGGCTTCTCGACCTTGCTGGCCGTGGCCGGACCCATGGCTCGAAGTGCCGCAGACATTTTGGCTGCGCTTCGGGTGCTCGGAGGCCCCGTCGGATGGGATATCAAGGCGTGGAGGTGGCAGCTTCCTCCCTCACGGCGGCAATCCTTGAAGGACTTTCGCGTGGGTTACGTCCTCGACGACCCAGTGGCTCCGGTCACGCCCGAAGTGATAGCGGCACTGGAGCGCACCGTCGCAGGGCTGGGACGCGCGGGCGTCAAACTTCGGCGTGGCTGGCCAGGCGGGTTGGCTGCCGATGACCTGTTGGAAACCTACCTCTTTCACCTTCAGGCGTTTGCCTACAGCGTTGCCCCTCCGGAGCAGCAGGAAGCGCAGCGCAAGCGCATGGAGCCTTCCAGCCCGGAAGCTCTTGCCGCGCTCACCTCTTTCGCGGACTGGCAGAAGCAGAACCTACGCCGTCTCCAGTTCCGGGCACTGTGGCAGGGGTACTTCGAGGAGGTCGACGTCTTTCTTCTTCCCGTCGCCTTCACGGCGGTATTTCCGCACGATCACAGCGAGCCTCCCGACCGTCGCATCATTCCTACCCCCAGCGGGCCGAGGCGCTATAACGATATGCTCAACTGGATCGCCACCGCCACGCTCACCGGCTGTCCCGCCATCGTCGCACCCGTTGGGCGGACAGATATGGGATTGCCCGTAGGCATGCAAATTGTAGGTCCGTATGGGGAAGACGCAACACCCATCACCTTTGCGGATTTGATGGCGCGGGAACTGGGCGGATTCGCCGCGCCACCTGGGTACGGAGGCCAAGCCCACGGAAGCTCGTAGCAACAGAAACTCACCACTGAGACACAGAGAAAAACCGCAGGCATGCCTCCGAGCCCCTGGGCAGCGGCTTTGCTGACCGGCGAGAGACAAGTGCCGAGGACCTTGGAAAGCAGGACGCGCTACGGCGCTGATTACACCAGCAGTGAATTACTGATTCGGGACCCTAATCCGGCAAGGCGCGTTTCAACGCGTCCAGTTCCGGCTCGCCGGGTCCGAGGGGGAGCCTTACCTTGCCGCGCTGCACGACGGAACGGCAGATCGCCATCATGATCTCCAGGTCCTTGTAGGCGCTTTCGCCGTTGCAGGGATGAACCTTCTTGTCGTCGTCGAGCCAGTCCGCCATTTCCTGCACGTAGGGCCCCATGTCGTGCTCGTAGTCCATGGTGCCGGGACCGGACAGCACACCATTCCGCGTGACGGCGCGCCAGCCGCCGCCGGTGAGTGCCTCGGCAAAACCTTCCGTGCCCTGTGCGCCCATGCGGCACTTGCGCCACCAATACTCCACTTCCGGCACGTCGGGAGCGCCGTCACCCGATTCCACGATGCCGCGGACGCCGTTCGAATACTGAATCAACCCGGCGATGTAGTCGGGCGAGGGGTGATTATCGCTGAACTTCGACTTGCCGTGCGCCTGCCCCACCACCCACTCGGCTTCGGCGCCGTCGTTGTACCAGCGCGTGTAGTCGATGAGGTGGGTCAGCATATGCATCATCCAGCCGGTGGCGGTGCCGTAAACCGTATGCACGCGGCCGATGGCGCCGCTGGCGATGACCTCCTTCACCTTCTTGTAATGCTCGCCGTAGCGGTGCTGGTGGCTCACCACGGTCTTGATTCCCGCCGCCCGCGTAAGCTTCATCATCTCCAGCGCTTCATTGGTGGAAAGCGCCGTGGGCTTTTCGTGCGCGATCAGCTTAACGCCCGCCTCCACGCCCGCCCGGATCATGGGAAGGCGCAGGTCCGGCAGCGTACAGAAGCAAAAAACGTCGGGGCGGGTCTTCTTCACCAGCGCGGCGGCGTCGGCACCGGTCTCGCCTACACCGAACTTCTTGGCCGCGGCGTCAAGCCGTCCGGCGTCGATATCGCATAGCCCCACCAGCTTGAACCGGCCATTCTTCTGAAAAGCATCGGCATGATGAGTGCCGCGCTTGCCCATGCCGGCCACGACGACGGTGTAGGTTTTCGTTGTGTTCACGGATCGACTCCTCGGGGTACGGGATACGGGTTACGGGAAACGGGGTAAGGTAGATGCAAATCGATAGTGAATGGTGAATAGTAAGTAGTGAATTAGGACTTTGTTTTAGAATTCACCATTTACTATTCACCCTTCACTACCTGTGTCCCGTCTCCCGTTTCCCGGCCTTTATTAGCTCGCGGTCTTGAATTTTCCGGCGTTGGCCTTGTCCCACGCCACCGTGGCGTCGATGACCGCCTGCACTTCCTCGGAGGTCAGCTCGGGGAACATGGGGAGAGAGAGCACGCGCGCCGCCGACGCCTCCGCGTGCTTCAGCGAGCCTGCGATGCGCGCGTCCTTGCCCCAGGGATATCCCGCCTGCTGGTGAATGGCGATGGGGTAGTGGGTCAGGGCGGTGATGTCGCGCTGTTTCAGGTATTCCTGAAGGTTATCGCGCCCCTCGGTCTCGACAATGTAGAGGTGATAGATGTGGCGGTAGCCGGGCAGCGCTGTGGGCAGCTTCAGCGACGTGCCTTTCAGGCCCTCGTCGTACTGCTTGGCAAAGCCGCGGCGCAGGTCGTTCCACTTGTCGAGCTGCTTCAGCTTCACGCTCAGCACGGCGGCGTGCAGGTCGTCCAGGCGGCTGTTGTACCCCATGCTGTGCACGGAGCGCTTCAGCGAGCCGTGGTTGCGCAGCCTGCGCACGCCCTCGGCGATGTCGGCGCGGTTGGTCACCACGGCGCCGCCGTCGCCGAAGCACCCGAGGTTCTTCTGAATGATGAAGCTGGTGCACATGGCGTCGGAAAGCTCGCCCAGGGTGAAGTCGGGACCGCGCGCTCCCAGCGCCTGCGCGTTGTCTTCAATCACAAAAAGCTTGTGCTTTTTGGCAATCTCGGCGATGCGCCGCATTTCGGCGGGCTGGCCGTAAAGATGCACGGGCACGATGGCCTTGGTCCTGGGCGTGATGGCGGCTTCAATCAAGTTCACGTCGATGTTGCAAGTCTTGGGCTCGCAATCGACGAAGACTGCCGTGGCCCCGGCGACCCAGATGGCCTCCGCGGTGGCAAAGAAGGTGTTGGAAGTGGTGATGACTTCATCGCCGGGGCCGATGCCCAGTGCCATGAACACCAGCCACAGCGCATCGGTGCCGGAATTCACTCCCACCGCTTCCTTGGTGTGGCAGTACGCCGCCATCTCCCCTTCAAATTGCTTCAGCTTGGGACCCATTACGTAACTGCCGCTCTCCAGCACTTCGTGGATCGCAGCATCAATCTCGCTCTTTACGTTGTGGTACTGCCGAACGTGGCCATAAAAGCCGACTTTCACAGGCGCCATATAAGAATCCTCCCTACTCACTCGGGTTGCGTTATTTTCGCAGATGACCGCAGCCTAACGCTACCCTGTAATCGCACTGCCCGGGGAGCTTTGCGCTACAGTCATTTGTAAAAGTGAAACATTATGGCACAGAACGGCATGCCGGTCGGCAACATTTTTGCGAAAACAATATAAAGTGGTCCTGTCACCTCATCCGATGGGAATCCACTGCTACTTGGGGACGCTGCGAAGGGTCGCCATGATACGGCAGGGGGCCGCCACTGGCGGCATGCAGGGTTGGCAGGTTAGCACTCACGGCCTGCCACGCGCGGGAGCGGGATATCGTCCAGGAGCGCCAGTCGGGGTTTTCGGGCGGTGACCAGCGATTCAGCAGCTCCCTCGCCAGCATCTGGCGGTCCGCCAGGTTCAGGGCGGGAAGGCCGGAGACCATCTCGGGCACGGCGTCGGCGCTCAAGTGGGAAACATAGCGGGCGTCAAATCTGCGCCCGGCCTGGGCGCGCTCCAGGTTGGTGCGGGCAATGAGGGCATCGGGATTAAGCATGTGCAACACGGCAATCAGCATAAAGCCCGCCACCATGGCTCCGAAGGCAAACCGTTCGCGGCGCCCGCGCAGGACGGTCAGGCAGAACCACGCGAACACTACCACAAGCCAGCCCATGAATGCGGTGGGATAGAGGCGCTGCTCGCTCAGGCCGTACTCAGCCTGGTACAACCGCATGCGCTGGAAGGCTGAAGCCATGATAACGAAGAGAAGCCCGACTTGAATTCCCGCCAGCCACCGGAACAAACCCTGCCCGGGGCCATCATCCCGACGCAGTAGCCAGTGGACGACGAGCAGGAAGGGAAGCACCAACGCCGCCACCGCAACCAGCTCAAAGAAGCCCCGCCGTGCGTACTCTGCGTATGTCAGCCCGCTGGTAGCCTGCACCAGCGTGGAACCGCCGAAGTAGTACCGGATCTGCACCAGCACGAACGCGAGGAAGAGCAGGTCGAGCAGGCCCAGCATCACGCCTGTTTCGATTGCGCCGAGCGATATCGGCAAGGCCCCCTGGTCCGCCACCATCCCCAGTTCCTTGCCGAAGAGCAGGCCGCGCAGGTAGCCCCCCACGCAGATGGCAAAAAAGGCGATGACCGCCAGGTGGGTAAAGTCAAAATGGAAGATGCGCCCCACCAGGTTGTGGAAGACGGCGTCTGCCGCCATCAAGAGCGAACCGAAGACCAGAATGGGCAGAAGGGCAAAAGCCGCGCCGCGCAACACCGCCACCCCGGCGCGTGATCCGCCTGCTGCGGACTTCTTCCATTCGGCGTTCCCAAAGAGCAGAGGGACTATTCCGAAGGCGGTATTGAGCCCCGCGATGATGCTTCCCAACGCGTATTTCACCAGGCTGGAGGCACGCAAACGCGCGCCCTGGGCTCGCAGGACCAGAAGGGAGAGGGCGGTGAGCAGCCCCAACAGGTTCAGCGCCTTGAGTTGAAACGCGTCGTGCCATAAGAAGGCAAGGGGGCAGAACGCGATGGGAAATAGCAGCCACCATCCGCCTGCCGCGAAGGCTGAGGGCCGCGCCCGGCCCAGAGCGGTGACGGCAACCGTCAACAGCCCGGCCCAAAGCGCAAAATTCACACCCCAGGGAAAAGATCGTAGCAGGGCATCACCCAGGATTCCCAAAGCAAATGCAGCTCCCAGGACATATACTTCGCGTCGCGCAATGGCATTCATGAAGGGATTCCCTCTCCAGGGGCAGTCCTCGAGCAGCGTTAGTGCCCGGCGCTGCCGTCACGAGCCCGCCTTTGAAGATTTCGATGCGACCCAGCCGAGAATTCCCAGGGCTGGGACAAAGTAAGGGAAAACTCCGTAGAACGTGTCGCTCACCGAGTGGGAGTGACGATCGACAGCAATGAAGGCCTGTGTGCAGAACACGAGAGTTAGCAGAACAGCCAGCCATCCGGGCCACGCCACCGGGCGATAAATCCAACCCCACTCTTCGAACCATGGGCGCTGCATGTTGCACCTCTCATCCCGCCTGGGAAATACCAAATAACCTTGGGATTAGCCGGTCAGGGCGCCGTTGCCAGGATCCTGCCAAAGCGGCGATGGCGCGTGCCGAACTCGCGCAGGGCGGCATCGAGTTCGGGGGCGCCGAAATCAGGCCACAGGCACGGGGTGAAATATAACTCGGCGTATGCGATCTCCCAAAGCGGGCAATTGCTTAGGCGCCGCTCGCCGCCGGTGCGGATCAGCAGGTCGATATCCGGGATTGGTTCGCCGCCGGGGTCCACATCCGCCAGCAGTCGTGTGAAGCTTTCGGCCGACGCGTCGCCGTCGAGTGGAAGACGCCGGGCGGCGCACAGAATGGCATCCCGCCCGGAGTAATCGATGGCGAGGCGGAGGTGCAACCGGTTCCGCTCCCCACCGGCCGCCTCCACTATCCCGATGGCATCGCGCAGGGATTCCGGCAGGCGGTCGCGCCGCCCGATGGCCGTCACGCGGCCCCCCTGGGCCAGCAAGGCCGGGGCGTCTTCGCGGAAGAAGTCCTCAAAGGTGCGCATCAGTGCCGCCACTTCCCCTTCCGGCCTTGCCCAGTTTTCCGTGGAAAAGGTGAAAAGGGTCAGCACGCGAATGCCCTGTTCGAGGGCAGCTGCCACGGTGCGTCGCACCGCGGCGCGCCCGGCGCGGTGACCCTCCGCGCGCGACATCGCGCGCGACAGGCCCCAGCGCCCGTTGCCGTCCATGATGATCGCCACGTGCAGATCGGAAGGTTCGAAAGTCATCGATCAATCTCCTTCACCGTTTCCCCTTTGGAATCTCCGCCGTCCGGCCGCGCCATCAGCGCTTTGGAGTGCGGCAGCTTGCTGCCGCTTTCGAAACCGGAAGCCCGCTTCCGGTTTCGGTTTGGCGCCACCCGCATCGGCCGTGCTGCATTTCCTGCCGCCCGCATCGGCGGCGCTACATTCCTTGCCGCCAGCAAGCTGGCGGAGGGCAAAGCGGCAGCAAGCTGCCGCACTCCAAAGCACTTCACGCTGGCGCCGCAATGTACTTTGCAACACAAAGCAAAGAAGCAAAAAAATTTTCCCGCGCCGCCTAGTGCCCGCGCATGGAGTGAATCAAGGCCTCCATCTGGTCCAGGTAACGTTCCAGGGCCCGGCGGCCGGCGGGGCTGAGTCGATACACCGTCCTGGGCAGTCTCCCCTCGAAGTACTTTTCGCACTCGATATAACGAGCTTCCTCGAGTTTGCGGGCGTGCACGCTCAGGTTGCCGTCCGTTGTGGCCAGCAGCTTCTTGAGATCGTTGAAGCTGAGCGACTCATTCGCCGCCAGGGCGCTGACGATTCCCAGCCGCATGCGTTCGTGAATAAGGCGGTCGAGTTCCGCCGCGGTCTGCGCGCGCCCGCTGCGGGCCGGGCGCTCCGTCCTCAGAGTTTCCCGCGGGTGATGGCCGCTCAATAAATTGGATCTAGCCACCGTACCTCCTCGCGATGATTGTCCCGAAGACAATGTGCAGCCCGCCGAATCCCGTGGCCATCACGGCGTTGCCCCAGGAAGCAGGGCAAAAGAGCGCCGCGATTCCTCCCACCATGAAACACAGTCCCATGACGGGGACGACGCGCACGGAGAAAGTTCCTGCCGACATCACGCCCACGCCGTAAAGAAGCAGCCAGACAGCGGGCAACAGGCGGGTCAAGCCGGCGCTGTAAACCGCCAGGGATAATACTCCCCCTGCCAGCAAGGGAGGAAACAGGCTCAGGACGAACTTGCGGCCGGGCCCAAAAAGAACCGGCTGGCCCACGCGCCGCGCCTTCTCGTAGATGGCCAGCGCCCCCACCGCAAAGGCGCTCAGCGCCGCGCCTAACCAAGTGAGCATCCAGGCCCGGGGGCTGTCCGGGTGGGGAGCCACGCCGGCGGCGGCCAGCGCCGTTACCCCCATCGCCACGCCGCCCCATCCCGGAACCAGGGTGAAGGAAGCCGCATTCTGCATGGTTTCGCGGATGAAGCGCAGATCGTCAATGGCGTGCCGCTGCTGCGGCGCGGGGCGCAGACGGCGGGAGCGGACGGGTCCGGCACAAGGCATGGAAGGATGTATAGCAGAGGCGCAACGTGTTGTCAAGTACTTTGTGTTATAAAGTTCGTGGCGCCTGGGAGCCCCTCAACTTCCGCCAGGCGGCGGTGGAGGTAGCGGCGCTCCACGGCGTTGGTGGTCAGGCTCCGGGCGCGGCGGTAGGCTGCCGCCGCCTCCAACCGTCTGCCCAGGCGGCGCAGCAGGTCGGCGCGCGCCGCATGATAGAGGTAATAAGCATCCAGTTCCCCCGAGCCTCCCAGTTCGTCGATGCGCCGCAAGCCCGCCTCGAATCCCTCACTCATGGCGACAGCCACCGCGTGATTCAGCGCCACGATGGGGGAGGCGTTAGTTCGCAAGAGGAGTTCATAAAGCCTTGCGATCTGCCGCCAGTCAGTCTGGCCGGCGGCCGGAGCTTCAGCGTGCGAGGCGGCGATGGCGGCTTGCAGTTGATAAGGTCCGATTCCGGCCATACGCAGGGCTTTATCCACCAACTCCAGTCCTTCGCGGATGCGCTCGCGGTCCCACCGCGCTCGATCCTGCTCTTCCAGAGGCACCAGTTCGCCCTGGCTGTTCACACGCGCGTCACGCCGGGAATCGTGGAGCAGCATCAGCGCCAGCAGTCCGAGGTTCTCCGGCTCCTGCGAAATCAGTTCGCAGAGCGTCCGCCCCAGGCGAATGGCTTCCGCGCACAACTCGCGGCGGATCAGGCTGTCGCCCGCCGTGGCGGCGTAGCCCTCGTTGAAAATCAGGTAAATCACGGCCTGGACGGAAGCCAGGCGTTCGGGCAACAAGTTTGGAGGAGGAACTTCGTAGGGGATGCGCGCGTCGTGAATCTTGCGCTTGGCTCTCACCAGCCGTTGCGCCAGGGTGGGCTCCGGCACCAGGAAGGCGCGGGCGATTTCAGGCGTGGTCAATCCCCCCAGGGTCCGCAGGGTCAGGGCCACTTGCGCTTCCGGGTTCAGTGCCGGGTGACAGCAGGTGAAGATGAGGCGCAAGCGATCGTCGGGGAAGTTCATCTCGCCATCGCCATCTCCGGCGCCGGGGAAATCTGCGGACTGTGTCGATTCCGCCAGATAGGCAAGGTCATCCTCCTTGTCGCGGCGGGTACGGGCGCGACGGGCATAATCAATCAGCTTGCGATGCGCGACGGCGGTGATCCAGGCGCCGGGATTGTCGGGAGTGCCATGCTCCGGCCAGCGAGCCAGCGCGGCCGCGAACGC
>DATJVT010000345.1:0-7770 GCA_035501695.1 Terriglobia bacterium
ATTGGCGCAGGCGATCAGCAGCACCAGGCCCAGGCCGCCCATCAGCACCCACAGCACTTTCCCCACGTCGCCCACCACGTCCTGCTTCAGGGTTCGGAGGTTCGGCCCGATGCGCGCCTGATCGAACATCTTAAGGCTGAAGCCGGGCGGCGGAGGGAAGCTCTGCTCGACGACGGGGAGCAGGCGCGCCACGTCCGCATTGGCCTGTTCCAGGGTGACGCCGGGCTTGAGCCTGGCGATCCCTTCATAGCTGTATTGCCCCAGTGTGGTTTTGGCGCGGTCAAACCCCAGGGGAACCAGCAGGGCAAGGTCGCGGTCATCGCGGAACCGGAACGCTTGCGGCAGCACACCGACGATCTGCCGCAGCTTGCCGTCCACCATGAGGGTTTTGCCGACCACACCCCGGTCTCCGCCGAACTTGCGGTACCAGTAGCCGTAGGTCAGCATCACCGTGTCCGGGCTGCCCGGAGAATCGTCCGCTCGGGTGAATGCCCGGCCCAGCAGCGGCGAGACACCCAAAACTGAAAGAAGGCCATCGGTCACCGCCAGGCCCGACACGTGCTCCGGTTCTCCCAGGCCGGTGACGTTCAACGAGTAGCCGGTGTGGACTCCGATGTCCTGGAAAGTGCGGCTCTGCTCGCGCAGGATGAAATAGGTCGAGGGCGAAAGGTTCAACTCCTTCAACCCCAGGCCGGGAGCCGTAAGCCACACCGCCACCAGCTTTTCCGGGCGGGAATAGGGCAAGGGCTTCAACAAGACGCCCTCCACCACGCTGAAGATCGCGGTGTTCGCGCCAATACCCACGGCCAGCGTCAGCACGGAAACTGCCGTGAACAACGGGGCGCGCCGGAGCCTCCTATAGACTTGTCGGAGTTGAGTCGTCACGGAACCCATGCATCGCCTCCCGCCCGCAGCGCGGCCCACTCATCCCGCACGGCCCGCGCACACATCTTCCCTTAAGATGCCCTAAGTTCTCATACGTTATGGGACCAACAGAGGTTCCACACCTCCAGTCGCCCTCTCGGGAGCGTGATTGGCCGCCGGCCCTCATTTTACTTTGAGAATTTGGTATGACTTGTTGTCCGCTGGCAGGTTATCGAGCCTTTGGGTGAGGTGCGCGCCTGAGGTCGTACAATGATCAAAGGATCCGATGAATCTATGACCCGATCACCCGATGACCCGATGAACTGATGACGCGATTCCCCGGCTTGGCCGCTTCGTCGCGGGGTTGCTTCAAGGGGCAGGTTCGGGCGCCGTGTAGTAGCCACTGCGCGCGCGGATTCTGTACGGGTGTTTTGGGTCCTGGACGCGGTCGGAGAGGCGCACATTGATCTGCCGGAAGGCACGATCGCGGCCAGGGTTGGAACTGTGGTAGCCGAGTGTGTAGCGTTGCTTCAGCCGCGCGATGACGGCGGCCATCGCCTTTTGCGCCGATCCCACGGCAGCCATATCGATAATTTCGCCGCCGGTTTCGAACATGATCTGGTTGACCCAACGCGCGCCTGGAATCCAGCCCGGCTCGTCCAATGTGCCCCCCAGGCGCTCATGTCCGAACCTGACACTGTATACGATCGTCTGGGTCTCGAGGGCCAACCGGATCACGTCCTCGCCGCTGAATTCGCCTTTGGCCGTTGGCTGGTTGTCCGAGACCATGATGACCGCGTGGCGCCGTTCGCGGGCCTCCTGCCCCAGGTACTCGATCGACTCGTAGAGGGCGTCGGCGATGTTGGTGCCGCCCTCCGAGCCGATGCCCGTGATGCCTTGGGCAATCGATTTCTGGTCGGAAGTCAGGTCCACCAGCCGCTCAGGGTGAGCGGCGAAGGCATACAGGGCCACCTGATCCTCCGGCTTCAACTGGGAAAGGGTTTCATAGGCGGCGCGGTGTAATTCATTCAACAGGGGCGATACGCTGCCGCTGCCATCCACCACCAGGGCTATCGCCAAAGGCAGTTCGTCGCGCGAGAAGTATCGAATTTGCTGCTCCACGCCATCCTCAAACATGCGGAAATCTTCCTGCTTGAGATCGTTGACAATCCTGCCCTTGTCGTCCCGGACGGTAACCTCCACCAGCACCATGTTCACATCCACCTTGAGCGTGAATCCGCCTTTTTCAGGCGGCAGTTGGCTCCCGGGCGAGGGGCCCTGTGCCCATAGTCCCGCACCGAGCGCGAACGCCCAGAAGGCAATGACTCGAGATGCCAGCGCGCGTTTCATAGTTCACCGCCGATGCTCCGCTGTAATTATAAACTGTAGGGGGGACCCCGCAGTAGCCGCCGAGAGCAGAAGTCAGGAGACAGGAGTTCAGTTGATGGTTGATAGTCGCATAGTTGTGGCGCCTGCGCAGCATCCAGAAAAGTCTTACCGCCAGGCGGCGGGCAATGGCCACTTTCGCCACCCCACTGTTGCGCCGGCTCTTCAAGCGTTGATAAATGCGGCGCAACTGCGGATCGAAGCGCGCCGCCGTCTGTGCCGCCTCGATGAGCAGCCAGCGCATCATGCTGTTCCCTTGCTTGCTAATCGCCCCCAAGCGCTGGCGGCCACCGCTCGAGTGCTCGCGCGGGTTCAGTCCCCAATAACTCACCAGCTTGTGGCTGTGGGCGAAGCGCTCGATCGGCCCCACATTCAACACAAACGCCAGCGCCACCACCATCCCCACCCCCGGATGGGTGCGCAGCAACGCCACCTCCGGACGCGCCCGACCGGCTTCTTCCACCGCCCGATCCAGTTCCCGTACCTGCTCGTCCAATCGGTCCAGCCACTCCAGCAGTTCTTTCCTCCGCCTCCCCGCCCAGGGCAGCAGTTCCAGCTTCTCCAACTCGGCCCGCCCCTTCTGGCTCCACAGCCGGCGCTTCCAATCCCGGCTCGCCTTGGTCGTTCGCAACTCCAAGTCTACCGGCTCAGGAGCCGATGCCGTTATCTAATCAGAGCGGCGATATCCTGGGGCCCACGGCGAGCCAGCCGTGGGTCAACGCTCTCCGGCAAATGCATCTCCAGCCCCGGAGGGGCGACATCAGGTCAAGCTGTGGCCCGCTCTCGCCCCTACGGAGCTCAAACCGTTACCTGTCCTGCCTGCGTTCCCACGGCTGGCTCGCCATGAGCTAAATGACAGCGCCCGCTTGGCGGGCTTTAGGGCGCTTCCATCCCTTAGGTTAACGCCTATGCGACGCCCCCCCCGGCTGGCAAAATCTCTGATGCTCCCGCGCTCCCACCTCGCGGCCCCGCTCCCGCGGGGTGTACAATGACGGCGGAGCGGCGGCGCGGAGGGAAAGGTCTTTGCCTCCTCCCCGCCTTCCAATACGCGATTCAGATCAGGCAAGCTAAAAACCGCAGAGGCGCGCCCCGCAGGCGCACCTCGGCATTTCTGACAAGGAGCGAGGATAATGACCAACGAATCCAACAAACTCAGGCGGCGGGACTTCATGACGACGGCGGCCGCGGCGGGGCTGATGATCATCAAACCCCAACTGGTGCGCGGTACGGCGGCGAACTCATCCGTCCGGGTGGGCCTGTTGGGATGCGGCCAGCGCGGGTCGCATGTGGCGACGGCGCTCTCCCAGCACCCGCAGGCTCGCTACATCGCCCTGGCCGACCTTTTCAGCGACCAACTCGACAAGGCCAAGCAACGCTTTGATCACATTGCCGCCGGCAAAGGCTACGCGGGCATTGATCCCCAGCTCATGTTCAAGGGGCCCAAGGCCTACCAGGCCATTGCGGAATGCAAGGAGCTCGACGCCGTGCACATTGCCACGCCGGGTTTCTTCCATCCCGAGCACCTGGCGGCGGTGGTGGCGGCGGGCAAGCACTGCTATTGCGAAAAGCCCGCGGGCGTGGACGTGCGCGGCGCCCAGCGCGTCAAGGAGCAGGGCCGGATGGCGGAGGGGCGTTTGAGCCTGGACATCGGTTTCCAGATTCGCTGTGCCCCGCCCTACGTGGAAATGGTGAAGCGGATCCACGCCGGGGCAATCGGGAAGATCGCGGAAGCCTCCACCTATTACCACGCCACCACACTCGTCTACCCGCCACGGCGGCCGGAGGCCTCGCCGCTCGAGGTGCGGATCCGCAACTTCTACTATGACCGCGTCCTCTCCGGCGACATTATCGTGGACCAGAGCCTGCACGTAATCGATATCTGCAATTGGGTCCTGAAGGATCACCCCTTAAAAGCCATCGGCGCGGGTGGACGCAAGGTGCGCGACGACGGGGGCAACATCTGGGACCACTTCAATGTGATCTTCACCTACCCGGACAATGCCCGGGTCTGCTTGAATCATGTGCAGTTTGGCAACTGGATGTGGGACGTGGCGGAGCGCTTCTTCGGCTCGCGCGGCGTTTCCGAGTCGCACTATTCCGGCGTCCTCGGGATCTACGGCGAGGAGCCCTGGAGCTGGGACGGCGGGGGGAAACCCATTTCGCCCAGCACCAACTTTTATGCCATCCGGAGGGACGCGGGTGAAGGGTCGGCGGGGGCGTTCCACGGCGCGCTGGACGAGGCCGACCCGGAAAAGACCAAGGCCTTTGTGGAGAGCATCCTGACCGGCAAATATCACAACCAGGCCGCGCAGGGCGCCGAGTCCACCCTGAGCGCGATCCTGGGCCGCACGGCCGCTTATTTGGGGCGCGAAGTCACCTGGGACGAACTGCTGGCCTCGGGGCAATTTTACGACCCCGAACTGGAAGGCCTTGACCTGAGCAGACTGGAAGCCGCCTGAGGCCGAACCTTTGGAGTGCGGCCGCAAAGCTGCCGCCTTAAGATTATTCTAGTCCACGAGCTAAATTTCTCGTCGGCGCGTAAGTCTCAAGGCGGTAGCTGGCGCGACCGCAGTCCGAAGGTGAAGCTGCCGCCTTGTGGTTCCGATAGATGCCGCTTCGCGAAGAGAGCAATCGTCGCCGCGGTATATCTAAAGGGGGCAGCTTCGCGGCCGCACTCCGAAGGGGAAGCCGGCGCCTTAGGATTAGGCAAGGTCCAAGGACGCAGGTGATGGCATGGCTACAGCACCAGAAGCGCATCGCCGGGTTGGATTTTCACGACCTTTTCATCGAGTCTCAATTCAAGCTGACTCTCAGAAGAAGAAATCAAAACCTGTTTGACCTTAAAGACGTTGCCGGCCAGGGTTAACACTCGTCCATCGGCGCTAGAAAAGACATCCTGATAGACTTCCGATCGGTCCGGGTTCTTATCCGACGGAATAATCGCCACGCTGCGGTTCGTGAGATTCTCCAGGGCCTGCGGGGGCTGGGCGACCGGCGTTACGACCAACAATTCCATGAACGCCGGCAGTCTTACAGGCTTTCTTCCTTGATAAACGTGAATTTCAAGCCGGTCTACATTGATCCGCTCTCTGACTTGCGCAACAGGATTGGGGGTGGACCCCGGCGGGGCTTGACCGGCGCGAAGTTTTATAGGGGACTGTTGAACTACGATCAACCCGAGGAGAAGGATGGCCCAATTCGCCTTGTGCATGGCAGCCCTCCTTTCGAATGCCCAAGACTAACACGAAAACTGTTGCCCACGCACTTGGCCTTCCGATCGCCGTTCACGCGGCGAATCACACTGCGCACTCCGCTCAGCATCCGCGCAGTTCTTCTTCGCTGAGCCCGAAGTAGTGTCCCACCTCGTGGAGCAGCGTGGCGCGGATTTGGCGCCGGATGTCCGCCTCGCTTCGCGATATGGCTTCGATGTTCCGCTGGTAGAGAAAGATGTGGTCGGGCGGGCTGGCGTAAAACACGCTCTTTTCCGTGCGGGGGATGCCGTGAAAGAGGCCCAGCAGCAGTCCCCGGTTCTGAATTCCGGGTGGTGGCAGGTCCTCCACGATGACGGCCACGTTGATCAGCCGCTCGCGAAAGGGCGCGGGCAAATCCTCCATAGCCTGCGCCACGATTTCCTCAAATTTGCTGCGCTCCATCCGTTCAGGCCTGACTTTCAAATCTCTGCAGCGTGGCGCGGAAATAGCCGAGGGCAAAGGCCATGCCAGCGTGCCACGGCGCGTCGCAATCCAACTGCGGGGTGTGGTCGGGGATGATGGGCCCCTCGAACTTATTCTGCCGGAGGATTTCAAGCACGTGCAGGGCATTCACGTCGCCGTCGTCGATAAACGTCTCGCGATAATGGGGTGCCTTGCCGTTCACGTTGCGCAGGTGGACGTATGCCAGCTTCCCCTGGCGGCTGTAGTGGTCGACCACGTCGTAAATATCTCCTTCGGTCATCTCCGCCAGCGTGCCCACGCAGAATTCCAGCTTGTTGCTCGGGCTCGGCTTCAGGTCGATCAGCCGTTGATAGAGCCGAGGCTGGTAGACTAAACGCGGTTGCTGGCGGAGCATGGGCAGGGGGGGATCGTCCGGGTGCGCGGCCAGAGTCACTCCTGCCTCCTCCGCCACGGGAACCACCGCTTCCAGGAAATCCGCCAGGCGTTTCCACAACTGCTCCGAGGTAATGGACGGAAGGTTACCCGGCGGCGCGTCGGGATCGTAGACCATGTTCCAGATGGTCCCATTAGGAATGGGGGTGTCGTCCCGTTCATCCATCCCCACGGAGACTGCTCCGCCGCGGGCGAAAGGCCCCTGGATTCTGCCGGCCACGCCGGGAAGCGAGAAGTTGTATCCCAGCACGGGAATGCCCGCGCGCCCCATATTGCGGATAATGGTTTTGACGTTCTCCAGGTGCTGCGCCTTCTTGGGGCCGTCGAGCAGGATGTCGTGCCAGTGCGCCGGGTCCAGGTTCTCGATGGCGTACAGCTCCAGGCCGTGGGCGTTGATGGCCTCCTTCAGCGCCGCCAGTTCTTCGTAGGTCCAGAGCTTGTTGGGGTCCCCGGCGCGCCCCCAGCCCGCTTGGCTGCCCACCGGCTGGTTTTGGCGGTCGCCTCCGCCCTGATGGAAATAGTCCACCAGGTGGACGATGAGGTGCGTGCAGCCGCACTGCCGCGCGAAACGATAGTTCTCCGGCGTCAGCATGTGCCGGTACAAGCCCAAACCGAGTTTCATCAAGATGCCACCCCCAGGACAATTTTGGATTTTAGATTTTTGAATCTGGGATCAGGAGGGCAACGCCCCCTTGGCCCAAATCAAGCCCCAATGCCCAGAAATCTCGTTCATCCTGAACCTGCCGGCCGCCCCTTATAGATTAATCCAAAATCCAAAGTCTAAAATCCAAAAGATTGTGTGCTAGCATGGGAGTCTGCACAGGAGGCACGTATTCCATCCCCAACCCATAAGTTGAAAGCGATCCCCCTCGGCGGCCTTGGCGAATTCGGAATGAACATGATGGCGTTCGAGTATGACGATGACGCGATCCTCGTCGACTGCGGCGTCATGTTTCCGGACGCCGAACTGCTGGGCGTGGACATTGTCATTCCCGACCTCACTTACGTGCGCGAAAATCGCGAGCGCATCCGCGCCATTCTGTTGACCCACGGCCACGAAGACCACATTGGCGGCCTGCCCTACCTGCTGGAAGAAGTGGATGTGCCGGTCTACGGCACGCCCTTCACCCTGGCGCTGGCGCAATCGAAGTTGATCGAGCACGATCTGGCGGAGAGCACCGAACTGCGGGAGATGCACCCGCGCGCGCCCTTCCAGGTGGGACCGTTCCGCATCGAGTTCATTCACCTGACGCACAGCATCATCCAGTCAGGCGCGCTGGCCATCTCGACGCCGCTGGGCACCATCCTGCACACCGGCGATTTCAAGTTTGACCCCACGCCCACCGACCACAACGTAAGCGATCTGCACACGCTGGCCGACTACGGGCGGCGGGGAGTGCTGGCGCTGTTCGCC
>DATJVT010000346.1:0-5561 GCA_035501695.1 Terriglobia bacterium
CAGGGATATCCGGATAAGTTGTTTAAAATCAGCAAGCGCTACAATGACCGGGCCATTCCCCTGGAGAGCAATGCGATGAGAGTTCTCGTTCCCAACCTCGGATCGACCTCATTGAAGTACCAACTGCTGGAGACCGAAAACGAAACCGTCCTGGCGCGGGGCAAAATCGACCGGATTGGCGGCGCCGAGTCGCAGATCATTGCCTGGGAAGCGGCGACCGGGCAGGAGTGGCGCAATACGTCGCATATCCCCAATCATCGCGCCGCCATCCAGTTCCTGCTGGAACGCCTCGCCGGGCTGGGGACGGCGGCGGGGGCGGGCGGAGGCATTGCGGCCATCGGATTCAAAGCCGTGCACGGCGGCCCGCGCTATTGCGGAAGCTTTCTCGTGGATGACGGCGTGTTGGGGGCCATGCGGGAATTCATCCCCGTGGCGCCCGTCCACAATCCGGTCTACATCGAGGCCATGCAGATTTTCCGTGAAATCCTTCCCGGCGTTCCCATGGTGGCGGTGTTCGAAACCGGCTTTCACGCGACCATTCCCGACGCCGCGAGCACCTATGGCGCCCCGTACGAGTGGCGGGAGAAGTACGGTGTAAGGCGCTACGGTTTTCACGGATCGTCGCACCGCTATGTCTCTCAGCGCGTTCCGGAACTGCTCTGCCGTCCGGCCAAGGGGCTGCGGGTGATCTCCTGCCACCTGGGCGGGAGTTCCTCCATCACGGCCATTCGCGATGGCAAGTCGATCGACACGAGCCTGGGCTTTTCGTTGCAGGCGGGTCTGGAGCAATCCTCGCGCTCCGGCGACCTTGACCCCTTCGTGGTCCTTTACGTCATGGAAAAGGAGAACCTCACCCCGGCGGAAGTCAGCCAGATCCTGTGCCGGAAGAGCGGGCTGCTGGGCATCTCCGGAGTCAGCAACGACGTTCGCGATTTGGAAAAAGGCGCGCAGGAGGGCAACTCGCGCGCCGTCTTGGCCCTGGATGTATTCATCTACGAGGTCAAGAAGTACATTGGAGCTTATGCCGCAGCCCTGGGGGGGCTTGACGCCCTTGCCTTCGCCGGAGGCATTGGCGAGAACTCCTGGCAGGTGCGCCAGCAGGTGTGCAGCGGGCTGGACTTCCTCGGAATTCACCTGAACCCCGCGGCCAATTGCGCCCCCGCCCAGGGCGATCGGGTGATTTCGCTTCCCTGCTCTCCCGTGGCTGTCCTGGTGATCTACACCAACGAGGAATTGATGGTGGCGAGGGAAACGGTGAGAGTGTTGGAAGCGGCCGGATGAGGGCCTGCCCTCGAGATCTTCAGATCGGCTTTGGGAATTTCGGAAGGTGGCTGCGCCGGATAAGTCTACAGCTTGTGAGTTACCCGGCGTATACTTACCGCTCATGTCTCAGTTTACCGAAACAGAATCGAAGGGCGCGGAACGCCACGACCCCACAGCCTTCGCGGCGGAGTCGGCGGGAGAGAAAGCGGTTGGGACAACGGCCGGCACCTTCTCCGTGCCCTCTGCGATAACCCCCGCGAACTCTGCGTGAAACCCCGGGGAAAAACAGGTTCACGCCGAGGACGCTGAGGGACGCGCAGAGGACGCAGAGAAGAGCCCCCGAGTTACAAGCAGAGGGAATTAAAATGGCAACCTTAGGCCTGATCGAATACGCGGACGCCGGCGCGGAAGTTCGCGCGGTTTACGATGACATCATGGCGACGCGCAAAACGGACCGCGTGAATAATTTCTGGAAGGCGATTGCCCACGACCCGGCCACGCTCCGCCGCACCTGGGAGAGCATAAAGCAGATCATGGGGCCGGGCGCTCTCGATCCGCTGACCAAGGAGATGATTTACGTGGCGGTGAGCGCCACCAATCAGTGCGGCTATTGCATTGCCACGCACACCGCCTCGGCCCGCAAAGCCGGCATGACCGATTCCATGTTCGCGGAACTTATGGCGGTGGTGGGCATGGCCAATGAAACCAACCGCCTGGCCAGCGGGTACCAGGTGGAAATCGACGAGCAGTACCGTTAGGAAAGGCGTCCGATGAAACACGTGACCACCAAGAACGAACGCGACCGGATGATGATCGAAGCGCTGATCTTCAAGTACGGCCAGCTCTCGCGGGCGGAGATCCACGAATTGACCCACGTGCAGCGGAGCGAAATATCACGGCTGGTTCGCGAACTGCTCACCGAGAGCCGCCTTATGACGGCCGGCCGCGCCGACAATCCCATGGGGCGCAAGCAGGTCCTGCTGCGGTTGAACGAGGAGTTTCAGTTTGTCCTGGCGATCGGGTTCGACGATGAGAATGTCCTGGCGGCCGTTCTGGACCTTCATCTCGACATGCGGTCCAGTCTGCGCGAACCCGCCGTGCTGGACCAGGGAAAGGAAGGCTTGACCGGGCAACTTTTGGCTCTCGCTCACCAGGCCCTGGAGAAAGCAGGCGTTGAACCTTCGTCGCTCCTGGGCATTGGGGTGGCCGGTTCCGGCTTGGTGAACAGCGGCGACGGCGTCATGGTGATGTCATCCACCGTTGAGTTCTGCCAGGATTTCCGCCTCCAGGAAATCTTTGAGAAAGAGTTTGGGATCCCCACCGCGGTCGAAAATATCACGCGGGCCAAGACCGTGGCGGAACGGGAACTGACCATGGGGGAACCCGTGCCGGACATGATCTACGTGGAATACGGTCGGACCGGCATCGGGGCCGGAATCATGATTAACGGCAAGCTCTTCTACGGAGCCGGCTACGCGGCGGGGGAATTCGGCCATACGCACATGATCGACGACGGGCCGGCCTGCAAGTGCGGCAGTTTCGGCTGCCTGGAGGCGATCGCCGGCGCCGCCGCCCTGGTGGCGCGGGTGCGCAAGGCCATTGCCGAGGGCGGAACCTCCTCGGCGTTGGCACTGGCCGGAGGGGACGCCGGTCAGATCACGGGCCGGACCGTCCTCCAGGCCGCCGGGAATGGAGACAAGATCTGCGCCGCCATTATGGAGCAGGCCGCCGATCACCTGGGCGTGGGGCTGGCCAACCTGGTCAACCTCTTCAACCCCTCCGTGATCGTCATCGACCAGCGGCTGAGCCTGGTGGGTCCGGGGCTGCTGGACCAACTCACCCGGGTCATCCAGCGCAAGGCCCTGCAGCACTCCGCCCGGGACCTCCGCGTGCGCTTTGGAAGCCTAGGCAACGAGGCCAGCGTACTGGGCGCGGGCCGGGTGGCGCTGGACAACCACTTTGAGATTCCCGCCCTGAAGCTGCCCCGCTTCATGATCGAGGACGTCAAGGTCCCCCGCCGCAAGAACCCCACGGCGCGGACCGCGGCCTAGAATCGGGCGATCACCGGATCACCCGATCATTCGATCTCCCGATTTCCAAACCGCCGCCAATGGTGTTCGATCTCTTCCAGGGTGCGGCCCTTGGTCTCCGGAACAAAGGCATAGCAGAAGATGAACGCGGCCACGCACAGGAACCCGTAAAGCCAGAAGGTTCGCGCCGGCCCGGCATGGTCGAGGAGGGATAGGAAGGTTCCCGCCACCACCCAGTTCGCCCCCCACACCGAGAGCCCCGCCAGGGACATGGCTTTGCCACGAATCTTGGTGGGATAGATTTCCGAAATCAACAGCCACATGACCGGCCCCAAACCGATACCGAAGGAGATGATGTAGGCAATGACCTCGTAGAACACGACGGTACCCGTCGCCTTGGAATGAAACGCCGCGCCGATCAAGGCCAGGGACAAGCCCATGCCGGCCGTGCTCAGCAGAAGGAGAAACCGCCGGCCCAGGCGGTCCACCAGCGCGATGGACACCACGGTAATGAGGACGTTGGCCACCCCCACGATTGCGGCTCCCAGGATGGCGGTCTTCGCCGTGGGGTAGCCCGACATGCGCAGGATGGTGGGGACGTAATAGATGATGGTGTTGATTCCGGTGATCTGCTGGAAGACTGCCAGGCCGATTCCCACCAGGACGGCCATGCGAAATCCCGGCTGCCACAGAATGCCGAACCCTTCTTGCTCCTCCTGCAGGGCGCTCTCGACTTCGGCCAGTTCGGCCTCCGCCTCGTCGCCGCGGCCCAGGCGGCGGAAGTTCTCCAGCGCCCGCTCGCGGAATCCCTTGCGTGCCAGCCAGCGTGGGCTTTCGGGCAGGAAGATCATTCCGATCAGCAGGACGGCGGCGGGCAGCACCGCGCTCGCGAACATCCAACGCCAGCTCTCCGACGCCGCCAGGGCGTAATCCACAAAGTAGGCCACCCCGATGCCCACGGTGATGGCGAGTTGATTGAGGGACACCAGCGCGCCGCGAATCCGCGCGGGTGACATTTCCGCGATATAGAGCGGCACCGCCAGGGAGGCGATTCCGATGCACGCGCCCACAAAGAAGCGCGCGACGGAAAACGTCGCTAGTCCCGTGGCGAGGCCGGTCATGACTGAAAACACGCCGAACCCCAGGGCGGTTACCAGCAGCATCCAGCGCCGCCCCCAGCGGTCCGTGCAGTAACCGGCCACGGCCGCCCCCAGCAACGCGCCCGCCAGCGCGATGCCCACGGCGAATTCGAGTTGCGTGTCGGAGAGGTGGAAATCGGTCTTCAGGAAAAGCATGGCGCCGGAAATGACGCTGGTATCAAATCCGAACAGCAGTCCTCCCAAGGCCGCTACTACGGCCGTAAGAATCACAGTGCCACGGCCGGAGGCGGAAGTTCTCGTTGATGAATGGTTAATTACCTTGCTTGGTGTGGAAGGTTGTTCCATGGTTATCATCCAGGGCGGTGTCGCACCGCCACGACTCAAGGTTTTGCTGCTCCCGGTACTTCTTTCATACTACAATGAAGTTTCGTAAGGAGTTTACCATTCATGTTGGTGCCGGTGTCCACGGTAAATGCTTGCAGGCCTTACCGCTGGCATCTGGCGAGGGAATTGCTCCATTGATGATGGTCTAGTTTGCTTGATCGCCTTCAGGGAGGCAGGATAGATGCTTAAACGTGCCGCGCTGTGCCTGGTCATAACTCTGGTGGTGTGCCTCTCCGCGCGTGCCAGTTCGTCGCGCGAGGACGATGTTCGCCGCATGCAGGACGCTGCTCAGATTTTCCAGGAGATCCTGGCGGCCCCCGACAAGGCCATTCCCCAGGACTTGCTGGATTCGGCCCAGTGCATTGCCATCATCCCGAGCGAATTGAAGTTTGCTTTCGTGGTGGGAGGCAATTACGGGAAAGGTCTCGTGACGTGCCGGGGCCCTAAGAGTTGGACCGCACCGCTGTTTTTAGCCGTGGGCGGGGGAAGTCTCGGTTTCCAGATTGGCGGTTCCTCGACGGACTTCATTCTGGTATTTCGCGGGCGCCGGGGTTTGCAGAAGCTCTTGAGCGACAAGTTCAGGATCGGTGGCGATGCTTCCGCCGCGGCCGGCCCGGTAGGGAGGAGCGCCGCCGCCGGTACGGATATCGCGTTGCACGCTGAAATCCTCACTTATTCCCGCAGCCGGGGAGCCTTTGCAGGGATCAGTCTCAATGGGGCCGTCGTGCAACCGGACGATACCGGAAACGAAGCCTTGTACGGTCATGGGGTGGGCAAAGAGGAC
>DATJVT010000347.1:0-7099 GCA_035501695.1 Terriglobia bacterium
GCCGGGAGCTGCTGCTCCCGCACTCCAAGAGGGCTTGCATGGTTCGTTATTTTAACGCCTATGCGTGGGAAGGGCTCGCCCCCCCACGGCATCACTTGCCCGCTTTCGCGCCACCCGCGTCCAGAACGATTTGTTGATCGTCGGTGGTCTTGATCTGCTGGAAAAAGTCTCTCAACGCCGAGTAGTACTTTGACTCAATATAGATGAACTCGACCGAAAGGTTCCGCGTCAGGTGCAAATTCCCCTTGTCGTTATCCGCCTTGAAGCTGTAACCCACCACCTTTCCGGTGTCACTATAAGCCCTCGGCAGACTTGAGATCTGCCAGCCGGCTGGAATTTGAATGCTGACGTCGTCGGATTGCTTGTAGGGATAGTCAACGTAAATCGGAAAAGTGCGCACCGCGTGGTCAAACATGTGTTTTTCTCGCGCCGAGAAGAGACCGACCGGGACCATGACGTGATGGCCCGCTCCCGCCGCCCACCCGGGGACCTTGATATCAAACTCCGCCACGAGCGGCTTCGCGGAGTCTCTCCACTCGGGTTGATTTGTCAAGTTCACCTCGCTGGAAGCGGGGATGTACCCCTTTACCATGTCTTCAAGGTAGACTTTGCGTTCCGTATCGTCCGCGTGCCTCTCTTCCAATCGCAAGCTCGCCGCTTCCATTTCGGTGTAGGTAATGGTGAGCTTGCCTTCCAAACTGCCGGTGTCGGTCAGGTTCAGATTGGCGTGCCGCTCCACGCGCGCCTGGTCCGAGGTGGGATTCAAAACCGGGACCCAGGTCGACTCCTTCTTATCCAACTGCAAGCCCAAGATACCCGTTTCCGACCACGGCAGCAGTCCGAAGGGCGTAAAGGCGGCGCCTGGGTCGCAAAAGATATTCTTGCCGTTGAGCTTGATGAGCACAAGGTTTGCATCCAGCCGGTCGCTCTGCATGGAGGAGGGGTCGAAGAAGTAGCGGCTGCGGTCGGCCACCCATACGCCGTAAGCTTCAAATCCCGCCCCCCGCACCAGGGCCAGATAGAGCCAGGTCAGTTGCCCGCCTGTGCCATAGCCGCGCTTCCAGACCTCTTCGACGTTGGCGGGCGCCTTCTCCTTGGCTCGCTTCTCTTCCTCCTCGGTCTTCCGGACCTCATAGGAGGTGTTACGCATCTGTTGCACCCGTGCATAGATTTTGCGCAGCTTCACTTCCGGTGGGTCGTTCGGTGCGACAATTTCCGCCACCGCCTCCTCCATCGCCTTATGTTTTCCAATGAAACTCTCCAGATTGCCATCCAGTCGCTTCCCGACTTTGGCCCAATAGCGGGTGGGGTCGGACTCCGGTGTGTCCTCGGAGTAGTCGAAGTCCACGCGCGCCTTCACTTCGTTGACTGGAGGCATCAAGTCTTCCTCTTGGAAGGCGGGAATGTTGGCGAGTTCCAACCGGACCACGTGGTCAGGGCCTTGCACGGGCTTGGCTCCTCCGGGGGGCATGTTTCTCCAGTACCAACGCAGGCTGTACCTCGAGTAGTCGCTCATGTAGGGCTTCAGCGAGAACTTGGCGGCTTTGGTGAACAGTTCGCTGCTGAGGATCCAGTGCGGATCATAGAAATAATCTTCGGGCATATCGAGTGTGTAAAAGTACTCGATGATGCAGCCCACCTCAATGGCCGGCAGTGTGAGGGTCTTGGCCAGATACTTCACGCCTCTCCCCTTGACCACCGACTTTGTAAAAACCTTGCCGTCAAAGTCGACAATGGTGCCATCGGGTTTAATGGTGCGCGCGCGGACCCCTGCGATTTTCCCCTCGTCCTTGTCGTAAGGGATTTCCACGTCCGCGTACTTGCGCCCCTCTTCCGTCAGGATTTTGATGCGATAGTAATTATCTTCGTGACGGGTGGCGCCGTTGTCATCGCGGTACAGTTCCCGATAGAGAATGATGGCGGAAGCTCCCGGCGCCTGTGGCTCGGCGGTCATTTTCAGTTCTGCGGGATCGACAGGGCGAAAAGAGGTGGCCGAACTTATCGCCTGCGCCATCGACGGAATGAAAACTATTCCATAAAAACTAATTACCAGTGCGGTTAAGTTGACTCGAAGTGAACGATGTCTGAACATGGCGAACCCCAGGGAGGAAATTGAAGCTGAGACCGGACATGACGGCCTGCGGCGTATGATGCATGGCACTGTTACTCGGCTCCGGTCCACGGACGGCAAACCTGCGGGACCGGAGCATAATTTATGGATGGACAATACGCTTGTCAGCAATAAGAGTCAATAACCTGAGTGGGGTACACATTTTGTCGCTAAGTCTTCCCTGTGGCCGCAGCGGTGGTTTTGGTTGCAGGTGCGGCGGGCGCGCTGGCAGGGGCGGGAGTGGCAGGTGGTTTGGCCACCGGGGCGACGGGTACGCTGGCGGGCGCCGGAGTGGCGGCTGGCTTGGGTGTGACGACTTCTTTCGTGGCGGGCTCGGGCGATGAGGCGTGAGGCGCGGCCGGCGGATTAGGCGTGCTCTCCGTGGTTAGCGCAGCGGCGGAGGCGGCCGGGGACAACAGGCGTTCCGGTTCCGCGTTGGCCAGGATTTCCTTCACTTGTTCGGGGGATTTCAGCAGCGGCGAATGGGGGAAATCCTCCGCCGGCGCGTCCTTAAGCATCTGGCCCATGAAGTCCAACCAGATGGGCAGGGCGACGCGGGCGCCCTCTTCCTTGGGCCCCAGGGTGCGATGGTCGTCAAAGCCCACGTAGACACCGCAGGTGAGCGAGGGCGTGAATCCCAGGAACCAGGCGTCGGTAAAATCGTTGGTGGTTCCGGTCTTGCCCGCTACCGGATATTTGGCTGCGAAGGCTCTACCGGACACGGCCGTGCCGGAGTTGAAAACCTCGCGCAACATGGAAACCATAATCCGGGCCGTGGAGGCGGGGATGACGTCGGTTACCTCCGCGGGATACTCATCGATCAGCCTCCCGTCGTAGTTGGTTACTCTCGTCACCATGCGCGGCGCGATGTGGACGCCGTCATTGGGAAAAGTGGTGAAGGCCGAGGTGTGTTCCAGCAGCGTCAGGTCCGAGGCCCCCAGAGCCAGGGGCAGATTGGGAACCAGCCGGGAAGTAATCCCGAATTTGCGGCAGAGCTTGATGACCTTGTCCACGCCGATGCGGGCCAGGGTGCGGACGGCGGGAACGTTGCGCGACTCCGCCAAGGCGTGCAGGACGGTAATGACGCCCTCGAATTTATCGTCGTAGTTGTGCGGCGCCCACACGCCCGAGGAGGTGCTGTAGCTGACCGGCGCGTCCACCACGGTGTCAAAGGGGGAGGTCCCGTCCAGGATGGCCTGCGAGTAGACATAGACCTTGAACGAGGAACCCACCTGGCGCTCGGCCTGGACGGCGCGATTGAACTTGCTTTCCGTCCAGTCATAGCCCCCCACCATGGCCTTAATGCCGCCGGTGGCGTTGTCGATGGCGAGCACGGCGCCCTGCACATCGGGTTCCTGATCCAGCGTGGCCTTGGCGGCGTCGCCTTTGACCTCCTTGATCAGAAACAGATCCACATCTCCCGGCACAAACAAGTCGGCGGGAGCTTGCTTTCTTGTCCAGGCAAAGTCGGGCGGCGTGATGCGCGCCGTCACCTTGCCGAAGCGCACTTCGGCATAGTCGGCCTTTACTTCCATCACCAGCCCATCGATCAGGTCCCCGGCGTCCGGGGGGCGCTTCCAGTCATCGTCGACATAACTTTCTGTAGTGACGGGGAGGCCGCCGGCGGTCAGCAGGTGCTCTTTCAGGATGTTCTTTTCCGGCCCCCGCCAGCCGCGCCGCTTGTCGTCGTCGCGCAAGCCCTTTTTCAGAGTCTCTTCCGCCGCCTCCTGGGTCTTGATGTTGAGAGTGGTATAGACGCGCAGGCCCTTTTCGCGAACCGCTTCCGACCCGTATTTCCGCTCCAGGAACTGCCGAACCTCCTCCACGAAGTAGGGTGCCACCGTGTAATTCCAGCGCTGGATGTCGAGACCCAGGGGAGCGGCCAAAGCTTCATGCAATTGGGTGGAGTTGATCTTCCCGGTTTCCAGCATGGCCCGCAGCACCTGGTCGCGCCGCCCACGCGCCGCCTCCGGGTGGGTGATGGGAGAGTACGCCGTGGGCGAGCGCGGAATCCCCGCCAGCACCGCGGCCTCCGGCAGGGTCAGTTCATTCAGGTGCTTGCCGAAATAAAACTGCGCGGCGGCCTCAAAACCGAAGTTGCCGTGTCCCAGGTCCACCTGGTTCGCGTACATGGTGAAGATCTGCGATTTGGTGAAGTACCGCTCAATCTGGATGGCCAGCAACATCTCCTGGAATTTGCGGCGGAAGCTCTTGTCCGGGGTGAGAAAGAGCATCCGGCTGAGTTGCTGGGTCAGGGTGCTGGCGCCCTGGGTCTTGCGCCATTTCGTGACGTCCTTGAGTGCGGCGCGGATGATTCCCAGCACATCCACTCCCCAGTGGCTCTCGAAGTGCCGGTCCTCGATGGCGATCACCGCGTTGCGCAGGATGGGAGGGATCTGGTCGTAGGTTACGATGACGCGGTGTTCCAAGGCAAAGCTGCCAATGGCGGTGCCGTCGTCGGCGTAGATTTCCGTCATCACGTCGGGGCGGTAGTCCTCCAACTCCCGCACCTTGGGGAGGTCGGAAGAGTAGACAAAGACCAGTCCGCCCAGTGCTCCGGCCCCGGCGGAAAATAACACCAGGATCAGGAACACAAACTGGCCGAATATCTTCCGGCTGCTGCCCCGGCGGGGAGGGTCGCGGCGTGGCGGCACGCTGGTGACGGAATAAACATCAGGAGCCATCGGCGGTTCGTCCAACCCTTCATTCTAGGCACGCCTCGGGTGGGAGTCAAACCATTACCAGCAGGCGCGGCGCTTCAGCCCTCACGAACAACACGACGACATTACACTGATGGTCGGGAAGTGCCGTTGACGCTGTAGTCTCTGCAACTCGAATCGGCCAACGCCAGCCAGGGACCGGCAGAGGCCCGTGCCAAGCCTGGATCGCGATCCAATTTACCTTACCGCGTGCGGCGGGCGAGGGCGGGAAGCAGCGGGTTCTTGGCCAGGGCGCGGCTGTAACTCCAATAGGTATCTCCGCAGCCAAGATGGTCGAATTCGCCGATGATGAAGTGGGCCATTTCCGCCGCGCTGGGATCCTCGTAGAATGCGCCCCATTCGCCAATCAACAGTGGCATGTTCAGTTGTTGTGCCGTCGCCTGGTGGTTGGCCAGGATGATCTTGAGGCGCGCCGTGCCCGAGGAGTCTGGCGGCCCCTTGTCCGTGGTCAGGTCGTAGCAGTGAGGAGCGTATGCCTGGAGCGGGTCCGGCGCCCCGCCGCCATCGCGGACCCCGGTCACCGCGCTTGGCACTCCGACCCCCGACGTAATGCAGGGTTCGAGGAAAAGGATATGGTTCCGGTCCACCTGCCGGATAGAACGCGCCACTCTCACATAGAACGGCATCAATTCCGTCCGCTCGAAATTTTGGGTCACCGCGGCCATCCCGTCGAGCATGGCCCTGAATATCGCGGGATCGCCCATCCAGGTGAGGAAGCGTTTCTGCCCCTGGGGCGTCGCCATCATCGCCGCCAACTGCTGCCCGTCCGGGGCCTTGGCCCCGTCGCGTTTGGCCAGCGCCTGGGCCAGGGCCACTCCCCCTGCCTGCCGCGCCCGCGCGAAGTCGATTCCGGGGGCAGGTTCGTTCATCAGGTCATACCCGATAACGGCCGGTTCTCGCGCAAAACGGGCCGCCACCGCCAGCCAGACGCGCGCATAGTGATCCTGCAATCCCACCCCATCCGGGCCGGCGGTGTTCTTCCAGAAGTGGTCAAGGGCCGTCTGGACGGCCTCGCTGGTGGCGTAGGAATCGTCCCAGACCTGGCCGGTGGTATGCGGCTTGCCTTCATCGAGCGTTGCCCACGCGGGTGCGCCATCGCTGAACTTGACGCTGTAGAGATCCTGGTGCAGGTCGAGCAGGACGTAGATACCCCGCCGCCTGGCGAGTTCCACGATCTTCGCCAGGCGATCGAGATAAGCCTGGTCAATCTTGCCGGGCTGCGGTTCCAGCCCGTCCCAAAGAATGACCAGACGGATACAGTTCATGCCCCACGAACGGATCAAATCGAGATCGGATTCACCGAAGTCACCCAGGTAGCCTTCCTTCGGGTTCTTGTTCGCCACATTGACGCCGTGGAGAATCAGCGGCGAGCCGTTGGGGCCGGTAAAGTGAGTGCCGGAGGTGCGTACGAAACCCGGCGGCGCGGCCGCCAGCATCGAGCTGAGTGCAAACATTATGAAGGCTGAAAGTATCTTCATCCCGGATGATCCCCCTCTGTTCAGGCAAAGGCCTTGCGCATGACTTCCAGGCTCTTGGGGACGGCGGTTTCAGCGTCCTCCTTGCCTTCCATTTCCAGGTCGACGTAGCCGTGGTAATTGGCCTGGGCCAGGATGTTGGCAACCCGGCGGTAATCGATTTCGTGGGTGTACCACACGCCGCCCCCGAAGTAGGTCTTGAAGTGGACCAACCGCGCATGGGGAGCGAGTCGCTCGATCTGCGGGTAGGGATCGCCCATCAGGTTCCCGATGTCGAGGGTGACGCCAAACCACGGCGAGTTGACCCCCTTGAGGATACGCAGGACGCCGTCCACCGTTCCCGACAAACCCCAGTGGTTCTCCATGGCCAGGACAACGCCCGCCTTCTCCGCCGCGGGAAGGCACTGCTGAATGGAGTCGATGCACCACTTGAAGCCATCATCCTCTGTATACCCCGGCAGGATGGGTTCTTTGCCGTCCGCCTTCATCAGATCCTCAAAGGTCTTGATCGTCTTCCAACGGCCGGAATTCAAGCGGATGGCCGGAGTCCCCAGCTCATAGGCCAAATCGATGCAGTGCAGGGTGTGGTCGATCATCTTCTTCCGGTCGGCGGCTTCGGGGAACACAAAGTCCTGATGAATCGTCAGGCTGATAAGATCGAGGGAATTGGCCAGGGCCTGGCGCTTGTAGCCGTTCAGACGCGCCGTGGTCTCGTCTTCCAGTTGCACGTGCAGGATTTCGACGCCGTCAAAGCCCAGGCGCGCGGCATTATCGATGACCTTGTCGATCGGATA
>DATJVT010000348.1:0-5479 GCA_035501695.1 Terriglobia bacterium
GGTTCGAATCCCTGCCTCCCAGCCATAACCTGCAATGATGAAGACCCCTTGCTCTTCCAGGCGCCGGATTGTTATGGCCCGGGACACGCCAGAGCCAGCACGCGATAACCGCCCCCGCAGAGGCAGCCTACCCCAGCTCAAATGCAGTGCCGTCCGTGCCTTCGCCATCCGTCGCGTTCAATGGCCCAAGGCCCAAACATATGCCGCCAGCGCGGCGAGCTGCTCAGGGGTAAGCTGCGCGCCGCCCATGGGGGGCATGGCGCTGCGAAATTCCTTGGGCTGGGCTACGCCTTCCCGGATCGTTTTCTGGATTCCGGCATAGCTGCCATCGCTCCATAGCCATTTTTTCGAAGTAAGGTCAGGCCCCAGGGGCGAGCCCGTCCCTTGGGCGCCGTGGCAACCGGCGCAAGCAGCCCCGCCTACCTGGCCGTGGTAGATGCGGTCACCCAATGCAACCATCGCGCGCGTTGCTCCCTCGGGAACGGGAAGACTCGCGGTAGTCGTCGCGCCGGCGTTGGCATGGATTCCCTCCGGCGGGGCCGCGGTAACCTCCTCAATCTCGCCCGCAGGAGCTGACGGACTGGGGCATGGAGTGTATGCCGTGGGGCCGCCACTCACCTCGCCCTTGAACGCGATTCGATAGATGCGCCCGCGGACATCGTCGGAAACAAAAAGCGACCCATCGGGGCCCACGGCCACACCGGAT
Organism: Terriglobia bacterium; assembly: GCA_035501695.1. Lineage (GTDB taxonomy): Bacteria > Acidobacteriota > Terriglobia > UBA7540 > UBA7540 > Bog-366. Next base: position 707 of record DATJVT010000348.1, read on the forward strand.
GGCCGGTGCGCGGCGCCCGCCGGAGTCTTGAGGGCTCCGGCGAAACCATCGGCGAAAATCTCGCAGTTCCCTGCGGCCTGATCGCCGTGGAGTGCCTGAAAAACTATGTTGTAGCCGCCTTGCGGGTACGGGGCTCGATCCCACGAACCGTGAAAGGCGATGAAGACTCCGCCGCGATAGCGTTCGGGAAACTGCTTTTGGTTATAGGCCGTCATGCCATTCGGCGCCCAGTGGGCGGGAAAAGCGGCCACCGGACCGATCTTGCTGGCGCAAACCCCCACGCGTTTGCCGCCGTCACCGCCGTATTCGGGGGCCAGGACAAGCCTTTGCGCCGGCCCGTCGTAATAGCATTCGGGCCAGCCATAGTCCCCGCCTGGCTGCAACAAAAGCAACACTTCCGCCGGCAAGGTGGCCTCCTCGGGGGGCTTGTAGAGATCGGGCCAATTCACATGCAGTTGGTCCCGCCCGTGTTGGGTCACGAAGATTCGGTCGGCGGAATCGATGGCAAAGCCTTCCGCATTGCGAATCCCCGTTGCGTAACGGGCGGCGGGTGAAAACGCCTGGTTTGTCTTATTGGCGTCATAGCGCCAAATGCCGCCGCGGGTCTCAAGTTCGGTACAGGGGTCTGCGCCGGGCGATCTCAGTTGGCGGTTTTGCAATTGGCAGGCGTTGGTAGCGCTCGCGACATCCACGTACATGGAACCGTCGGCATCGATGATGAACGGATGCATGGGATGATCGCCGGTCAGAGGCAGACCTGCCACGACGGTCTGAGGCGGGTCACGCGGGACAACAGACCCGGAAGGAAGCGCATAGCGGACAATGCGATCGTTAATCTCAGCATAAAGCATGTCCTTGAACATGCCGATTCCCGTGCCTCCGGCTCCGCCCGACTGCACGGTTTCGCCGAAGCGCTGCACTACATCAGCCTTTCCCGCCCCGGCCGTGTCCTGAAGGGCTACGAGGAACCCGCCGGCGGGAGGAACGTCAGGGCCGTAGTACCCTCCCGACCAGGTATTGACGTAAACGACCCCACTTGACCCCACCACCAAGTGGCGAGCGTGGCCAATATGGTCGGCAAAAACGGTCGCACAAAAACCCGGGGGCAAGGTCAACCCTGTGTCGTCGCCCGGGCAAGTGGGGCTCGGCGCTTCCTTCGCCGAATGGGTTTGGCTCGGGGTGGAGGCCGTGAGGATAATCATGCAGAAACCTGCGGCGCAGCCCGCTACAGTTCGATGAAGGTGGCTCCAACGCACTGAACCCTCCAGAAAATCGAATGTAAGGATTCCCGCGGTTCATTCTACTACACTTTCAATAGCCCATACCGGAACACCACTGCCCATCTCCGCCGAGGCTGCATGCAGGATTTGCGTGCCGGCGCACGCGAGCCGGTATCCGCCATCTAAGGCGCCCCGGGCGTGGCGGTGAACACGGAGAGAATTCTCTGCAAGCTTGCGGGAAACTGTGCCCCCAACAAGGCCATGAGGGGGACGGCCACGTACAACAGCGTCCTGAGCACAAGCTCGCGGCTGAAATTGACCTCGCCGGGCTTGGTGTCATTCAACAGGCTCAGGACGGTGTCGCGGTCCATTTGGACGAAAATCCAAAACACTGTCCCGACGAAGCACAGGATGACAACCCAATTGAAGAAAAGGAATTCGTTGCGGGGCTGAAAGGGGTAGAAAGTCACGGCCAGCAGCATCAGCAACAGCCCGGCGAGAACGAAGTACCCGATATTTTGCAAGGAAGGAAATACGAGGGCAAGGAAGTTAACGAAGCGGCCGACCGTGAATTCCTCCACCCGATCGAAGAACTCATTCACACCCGTCGAGGGCGCTGTGGTGGCGCGCTCCGGATGGGTGCAGGACCAGAAGTCTTCCATGGGCTTCGCCAACGATTGCAAGAACTCAAAGAGGGCTTGGTGGGCGTGGCACCGGTGTTTGAGAGATTGACGCCAATTACCTTTAATACGGCTGGCGCGTTTCGTGTGGGCCGTCTCCAGGGTTTCAGGAGTATCGAGCTGAGAATCGTCCGTCCATTCGATGCGGAAAGCCTCGCAAAGGTGGAACCCGGCAGTTTGAACCTGAGACTCCCAAAGTGGGAGAGATTGCCGGAGGTGATCGCGCAGGCTATCCTCGATGTCGCCTGACTGCCCCAAGCGCCTGGCCATTTGGATCAGGCCGTGGGCCTGACCCACGGAGGATTCGAGTACGGCAAAACTCGAAGGCGGATGGGTGAGGTTCATCCTGGTCAAATTTGGCTGGGCCTCCCGGTAGCGTTTGAAAGCTGAGAGCATACGATGCCAGGAGAGGCGCCGCAGAAGCTGATGCAGGCTTCGCCAGGCGAAAACCAGACGGAGAAACTCCGTCAGCAGGGCCCAGTAAACAATAATGAAAGCTGCCTCGAACAACCAATAGAATGGCCGCGGCTCAAGCGCCCGCACCAACCGTGTATCGAAGAAATAATGCGCCACCAACAAGCCGATCGTTATCAACGACACATACTGACCCAACGAAAGCACGGAGGAGCTTTCCAAAATATGTTTGAGACTATTCTCGAGTTCGCTTACGCCGTTTAAGGAGCGGACATCCAGGGACAAAAACCCCAGCCAGGCATGAGGCTTCTCGGGTGTCCCCCCGGCACGCAAAAGGTCAAGCAAGCGGAGGCGCCGAAAGGAGCACAACGACCAGAGGCATCCCCCCAAAGCTACACACGCAAGTGGCACAAGGGGAGAAAGACCGCCACGCAGATCAAAGGCACGGAGATGATTGATGAGCCCGCTGGCAGGGTTCAATCTGACTATCCCAATCCACGTAACCCCGAGAAACCCGGCGAGAACGAAAGCTATAGCGCAGCCGGAAAGGGCAAACAGCGCAACTTCGGGGGCCAGTACCCGCTGCACGGAGGTCGTCTTGCGCAAAGCCGAGAGAAGGGCGTGAATCGCCACAAGTATTACGACAATTGTGGTCACGGCAATGGCGGCGGCCACCTTGGGGGTGGCAGCAGTTTGGATGGCGACGCCCAGCGCCTTTCCGGCCATAAAGGGAAGACAGAATGCTGCTGCCACCAGGATATAAAACGTCAGCAGACACATGCAGCAACAAAGCAGGAAAAGGCGGCACTCGAAGGTATACGCCGGCGAAACCGGGTCTCCCAAGAGGCCGAGGATGCCTCTTCCTCCCCTCCTTTCCGGCCTCCAGTATTGCCGGACAATGAGCAGCGAGAATGCCGCGATGCCGATAGTGAGGACGATGACGGCGACGACGGAATTCTCCACGTAGATTCCGCGGCCTACGCTGAGCTTCCCCTTGGGCTTTTGTGCCTGATCTGGCGGAGCGGGTGTATACGTGTATTGGTCTCGATCCGTCCAACCCAACAGTGCCACCGGCAGAGCCTCTTCGTTTCCGATGGCAGTAACCCAGACCGAGGGCTTGCGATTTTCGGAAAGAGCCTGGTTGGCTGCCCCCGCCAGAGGCCTGCTGTAGTCAATCAGCTTGTCATCCCGATGCAGGAGAACCAGCGTAGCGTTGTAGACGCCCTCGGCTGCCTGGTTGGAAAATTGCAGCCGCGTCTTCCCACCTCCGTAGGCGTAGGTCCAGAGCTGTTCGAGATTGAACAGCGGGTAGGGGGTCACCACCATCATGCCACGCGTAGCGCTGTTCACTTCCGCATGCGCATAGAGGAGGTCGGAGTTGAGCGTAAAGAGCACTGTGGCCGGGCAGTGTTCCTGAATCTCCCGGGCGAGGAAGGTGGTATCGCGAGGGTCCGTGGCAACTACCCCTACATAGCCAAATTGCTCACGGGCAATCGTGGAGAGAAGATTGGAGAGCCGGAGTTCTGCCGACGCCACACTCACATCCGAAAAGGAAGGAAGAACCTCGCGCGGCTCGGCGGCCGCTTCCGTGGGAACCGGATTCGATTGGGATTCGTGGCTGCCGGCTCCCTGCCCGGAGTTTCCCTGTTGATGCCCGGCCATCGAAGCGGCGCGCAAGCGTGAAATGTGCATGGGAAAAGGGAGGGTCAGGATGTTGGGAAGGTCCTGCCCGTTCCTGCACCCCCCCGCCGTCAATTCGCCGGAGTTTTTTCCCGGCGCGAAGTCGTTCGCCAGGTTCTGCCCATAGGCCGTATTACCCTCCGTCAGGATCGCGATCTTGTGGTAGCCGAGGCGGCCGATGTAGCAGGCGACCGCCTTGAGCGTCTCCTCGTCGGGAGGAACCGTGGCCTGAAATGTGGAATGGCCCTCGGCCGCCTGTGAGAGCCATCCGGCATCGATGGCCGTGGCAGTCCCGGAGATGATCCGAAATCGCACGTCGGCGATCCCGGCTCGGGACTTGCTCCACGCGTCCAATACCGTGCGCAAGGAGACCGCCGAACCCGAAAAAGACGGGCCCATGATGCGGAACGTTGCGCTGGCTGGTCCGGCGCCAGGGACCCGGGTGGCGCTGGCCTTTGGAGCCTGTCCTGAGTCGGCCGAGTGGGCGGCAGGCACCGGACCCGGGCTCTGCGCACTCATCCCTCCCTGCGTTCCTTCCGGCGCCACTTCGGGAAACCCCGGCGGCAGCTCGGAGTACTTGGGATCCCAGGCATAGAACTGCGCCATCTGGTCAAGAGCGGAGAAAAGGGCATCTTTATGAATGCCCGTCGTAGGAGTTTCTCCCACCACAAATACCAGGAGAAGATTGTGGCCGGCTGGATCGCGGAAAAGAATGAGGCCTGGCACAGTCTCATACAGTGTCTGCCGCCAGCGGGGTCCGCTGTCCTCAGCCGCCTCTC
>DATJVT010000349.1:0-54984 GCA_035501695.1 Terriglobia bacterium
GCTGGCCATGGGGTTTCCGCCCATGGTGCTGCTCATTTCGCCCGGCGCGAGGATTCCGATCACCTCGGCGCGGGCCGCCAGGGCCGAGGCCGGAACCCCGCTGCCAATCCCCTTGCCGATGGTGACCAAATCCGGCGTCAGGCCTTCCCATTCCATCGCCCAGAATTTTCCCGTGCGGCCGTATCCGGACTGCACCTCGTCGAGAGTGAAGAGCAGGCCGCGCCCGCGCAGCCAGTTTTCCAAACGCATCAACCATCCCGGCGGGGGAAAAACAAAACCTGCTGCCCCCAGGTAAGGCTCGACGATCAATCCGGCCAGGCTGCCGGTGCTGTTGGCGCGCACGGAGTCCTCCACGTAGTCGAGGCAGAGCATGTCGCACGTGGCGGGATCGGCCTTGAACGGGCAGCGGTAGCAATACGGGAACGGCACGCGAATGGCGCCGGGAAGTGTGGGCCCGTAACCTTTCTTGGGTCCCGGCAGTCCCCCCGCCGCCGCCGCGGCAAAAGTGCGTCCGTGGAAGCCGCCGTAGAAGCTGATGATCTCGAATTTGCCGCTCTTCCGCTTCATGACGCGGATGGCCGCCTCCACTACCTCCGCTCCGGTGGAGAGAAAGAAACACCGGTCCAGGTGAGGAGGCAGGACAGAGATCAGCTTTTCCGCCGCTTCCACGCGCCACGGGTGCAGGCACTCGTAGTTGTTCAGGAGCTTCGCGGCCGCGTCCTGCACGGCCTTTACGAGGTCCGGATGACAGTGCCCGACGTTGGTCACCAGCACGCCGGAAGTCCAATCGATGAACTTGTTGCCGTCCACGTCGGTCACCACCACGCCGGAAGCATGGTCCCAGGCCACCTGTGCCTGGTAGCCGGTGCAATGCGCTTCGGCCCGCGACCAGCGGGCAAACAGGTTTTTGGACCGCGGTCCGGGCAGGGGGGCGTTTACGGATGTGATTCTTGTACTCATCTTGCTCCTCGTCTCGAGGTTCGGAAGCTCGCTTCCGCCCGTTGTGGCACGGCCTTCCAGGCCGTGTCTCCTTCACGGGCGGGACGCCCGTGCCTCAAAACTGCCGCCAGCAAGCTGGCGCAAGGCCAAAGCGGTAGCGAGCTACCGCACTCCAAAGCTCCGCACCTCCCTACGCAGTCGCCTTGGCAACATAGCGCGGCGGCTTTCCGGCCAGGAAGCGATCGATCTCCAGCACAATCAACTCCCGGATCGTGCGGCCCGCGTTCTCGGAATACCAGGCGAGGTGCGGCGTCAAGATGACGTTGGGCAGCCCGAATAGCGGAAAGTCCGGCCGCGGCGGCTCAACTTCATAAACATCAATTCCGGCTCCCGCGATGATGTGGTTCTTCAAAGCCTCCGCCAATGCCTGCGCGTCCACCATCGGTCCCCGGGCCGTGTTTACCAGGTAGGCCGTAGGCTTCATCATGGCCAGCGTGCGCGAATTCACAATGTGCCGCGTCTCGGCTGTCAAGGGAGTGTGAATGGTGACGAAGTCCGAGTTGCGAAACACCGTCTCCTGATCCACCACCTCGATGCCAAGTTCCCGCTTCCGCTCCGCTGTGAGATACGGGTCGCAGATCAGGAATTTGAAACCAAAAGAGTGGAGTTTCTTGTAGACCAGAGATCCGATGCGCCCGCAGCCGATGATACCGAGCGTCTGGCCCGCCATCTGAAACATGGGGACAACGCCGGTAAAATCCCAGGAGCCGCGCGCAGAGGAATCGTCAAGCACGCAGCGGCTGGTGACGATCTTGCGCCCGCAAGCCAGAATCAAGGCGATCGCCTGCTCCGCCACCTCCTGCTGGCAGTAATCGGGAATGTAACAAAGCGGGATGCCGGCTGCTTCGAGAGCCTTCAAATCGACGTTATCGTAACCCACGCCGTGGCGGATGACCAACCGGCACTGCTTCCAGTGGGAAACGACCTCCGTGTTGATCGGCACCATGTTGACGATCACCACGTCCGCATCGCGCGTGGCGGCAACCACCTCAGCGGGGGGCGCGAACTTGAGCTGATGAGTGTGAAACTCGACGCCGCGCCGGGCCATTTCCCCGGCTTCCCAATCGAGATCGGGCTCGATGTAATCGGTGACGACCACTTTCACAGGACTCATGGGTTTAAACTCTCGCTTGTGGCATGGCCATCTTGGCCATGCTCGAGTGCGGGCACCTGTGCGTGCCCCGGGCCTGTACTATGGCCGTCCCGGCCTTCTCTCCTTCACGGGCAGGATGCCCGTGCAGGGCCGGCGAAAATGGAAACGGATTAGCCGGACGTAACTTCCGGCTTTGCCGTTTGCCGCTTCGAGAGCAGGTACGACTTGATGAGCGGGTCCAGGCCGCCATCCAGCACGCGGTCCGCGTCGCCCACTTCAAATTTGGTTCGATGGTCCTTCACCAATCGGTACGGGTGCAGGACATAGGAGCGAATCTGGCTGCCGAAGTCGATGTCGGCCTTGGAGGCCTCGAGCTTGTCGCTCACCTGCTGCCGCCGGCGCAGTTCCAGCTCATAAAGGCGCGAGCGCAGAAGCTTCATGGCCATTTCACGGTTGCGGTGCTGCGAGCGCTCGTTCTGGCACTGGGCGACGGTGTTGGTGGGAAGGTGCGTCACGCGCACGGCGGAGTCCGTGGTGTTGACGTGCTGGCCGCCCTTGCCGGAGGAGCGGTAGGTATCCACTTTGAGATCCTCCGGCTTGATCTCAATGGTAATGGAGTCGTCGATTTCCGGGCTGACGAAGACCGAGGCGAACGAGGTGTGCCGCCGCTGCGCCGCGTCAAAGGGCGAAATGCGCACCAGGCGATGCACCCCGCTTTCACCGTGCAGCAGGCCGTAAGCGTATTCCCCCGCCACGGTGAAGGTGGCCGATTTCAACCCCGCTTCTTCCCCCGGTTGATAATCGTTCAGGGTGAATTGGAAGCCGCGCGCTTCCGTCCAGCGCTGGTACATGCGCAGCAGCATGTCGCCCCAGTCCTGCGACTCCGTGCCGCCCGCGCCGGGATGAATGGTCACGATGGCGTTCAGGTGGTCGTTGTCACCCCCCAACAACGATTCCGTTTCCTGGCGGTCCACCACGTGGCGAAGCTTGTCGAGTTCGACGCGCAGTTCGGCATCGATGTTCTCGCCCTCGCGCGCGAGTTCAAAATACGCTTCCATGTCGGCAAGGCGGCGGGCCAGCCTCTCATCGGCCTCGATGGTTTCCGTCAGCCGCTTGCGTGTCGTCAGAATCTTCTGCGAGGCTTCCTGGTCCTGCCAGAATTGGGGTTGGGCGATTTGCTGTTCGAGGGCTTCCAGTTCCTTGCGGTGTCCGGGAGCGTCAAAGAAAACTCCGGATTTCGGCGGATCTTTTCTTGAGTTCTTCGAATTCACGTTCCAGTTCTTCGGTCACGATTGCTCCTTAAGATATGTTGTCAGTGGTCAGTCGTCAGTTGTTAATTGCCAATTGGCCGGTGTTTACCATTTACATTTTACCCTTTTCTTTAGCCCTCAGCCTTGCTATCGCCAGCATCACCGCGGCCGCCGCCACGGCAAACCATGCGAAAACGTCCCCGTGGGCTGAGTAGAACGTTTGCCGCGTCTCAAAGTCGAAGCGCGCCGGCATGGCCAGGCGCTGGTAGCGCGGGGATTCTTCAAGCACACGGCCATAGGGATCAATCAGCGTGGTCAGGCCGTTGTTGGTGGCACGAAGCAGGTAACGGCGATTCTCAATGGCGCGCAGGCGGGCCATTTCCAGGTGCTGATACGCGGCGGCCGAATCACCGTACCAGGCGTCGTTCGAAATATTTACCAGCACCCCCGCGCCATTGGCCACCAGTTGCCGCGCCAGTTGCGGAATGATGGCTTCGTAGCATATAAACACGCCGATCTTCCCTTGCGGCGCTTCCGCCACCGGGTAGCTGGCGCCGGAAACGAAATTCCCCACCTCGGAGGTGATTTTGTGAACCAGTCCGGGCAGGGCCCACCACGGCACGTACTCGCCGAAAGGCACCAGGTGAATCTTATCATAGCGGGAAACCTCGCGGCCGCCGGGGTCCAATGAGATGGCGGTGTTGGTAATCGTATCCGCGGCGGCGTCCATGGGAACAATCGTATTCACGATGACGAAGGCGTGCGTCTGGCGCGCCATGTTTTCCACGGCGTTGCGGAAAATCGGGTCGCGGGTGAAGTAGAAGGGGGCGGGATTTTCCGCCCAAACCAGCAGAGGGGTATGGGCGGACGGATTTTCGATTCTGGATTTTGGATTTTGGATGGGCGGCCCGGAGGCGTTCGGCGCGTTTTGTTCCACCGCAGCGACGCTGAATTGGACAAGCCGCTGGAGCTCGGTGGGATCGCGCCACGGGATCCAGCTTTCCAGTTCCGCATCATCCAAGGGCACATTCGGCTGGATGAGAATCGCTAATTCCTTTCCGACCGTTGCCGGAGGTGGCGTCAAACTCCACTGGGCAACCAGCAGAAGCACCACCCAGCCCGCCAGCGCCAGCCCCGCACGCGCCCGCCTTGGTGTCAGGAGTACCCAGGCCAGCAGGGCGCTGGTGGTCACCGCAATAAAGGACAGGCCATAGACGCCCGTCAAGGTGGCGACCTGGCGCACGCCGGAAGCCTGCACCGCGTACCCCAGAAGGTTCCACGGGAATCCTGTGATGAGATGGGTTCTTCCCAGTTCCATCCCCACCCATAAGAACGGGCTCGCAGCCAACGCCCACGCCGGAGAGCGCCGCCCCGCCCATCCCACCGCGAGGCCGAATCCGCCAAAGAATACGGAGTCGACGATTACGAAGAGAATCAAAACGACCACCGCCAGAGCCGGCGCCAGGCGGCCGTAAAGTTCCATCACGATCAGAAACCAGGAGCAGGTTCCGGCGAAGAAGAAAGCGCCGCACACGTACCCCAGCAGAAAGGCGCGCTTCAAACTCCTTTCGCCCGCCAATGCCGCAAGCAGGGGCAGGCAGGCGAGCCAGACCAATCCGGGCAAATGGATGCGGGGGAAGCAGGCTACCAGCAGCAAACCGCTGAGGGCGGCGGCTATCCAGGGAAGAACCGAACGGAATTGGAAATTGGAAATTGGAAATTTGGGGGGGGAGGATCGCCTCGATTTTCGAGTTTCGAGTTTCGAATTTCGCTGTGGGGCGGCGAAGCCCTGTGTCATGGCAAGCGCCCCGTCAATGCTTGATGAAGGGCTTGAATCCTTCCTGCACGAGCTTGGCGCGAACCTTGTCGGCGTCGTCGTGGGTGCGGAAGGGGCCCACCTGCACGCGGTAGAGATTATCGTCGGCACGGGCGAATTCGGGTGTTACCAGGAAAACCGGATAGCCCTTCTCCTTCAGAATGTCCACCAGGTGCTGGGCATCCGCCTGGGTGCGTAACGCCACCACTTGCAGGGTTACGCCTTCGCCCACCTCACCTCCTGCAGGCGTGGGGGGAGAAGCAGGACTCGAGGTCGGCTTCGCCGGCGTCGCGGTCTGCCCAGGAGTGGTGGCTGCTTCTGCCGGTTTTCCCGCCGGGGGAGTGGGGCTAGTGCCGCTCTCCCCCCCCGGAATGACCTCGGTTTGCGGAGCAGGATTTACCGGCAGTTGGCCAGCGGCGGGTTCCTGGGTGGCCGGTGGAGCGCTGTCCGGCGGCTGGTTAATCGCGGGCGGAACGGTTCCGGGCGAGCTCACCATTTCAGTGGAGGGAAGTACGCGCAGAGACCGTTCATTGCGGCCCACCAGGAACCCCGCCGAGAAAAAGAGCCCGCAGGTGGCGACGCACACGAAAAAGATGAGGATCAGATACCGCGCCGAGTAGCTTCTTTCCTCGTGTTCCTTGACCTCCGTTGCCACGCTCTTCCTCCCTGCGCCCAAGGTGACAGGGCTTGCCTGCCCCGCCGGATCGCCCGATTATTTTGCCCCTTCCGCCGGCTTGGTTCCGGCGGTGAGTTTCCCCATCATTACCGACAGCAACTCGACGGGAATGGGGAAAACGATGGTCGTGCTCTGCTCCGTGCCGATTTCCGCCAGCGTCTGGAGGTAGCGAAGCGTTATGGTGACCGGCTCTCTGGCCAGGATGGACGCGGCTTCCGAGAGTTTTTCCGATGCCTGGAACTCTCCGTCGGCGTTGATGATCTTGGCGCGGCGCTCGCGCTCCGCTTCCGCCTGGCGGGCCATGGCGCGCTGCATTTCCTGAGGCAGGTCCACCTGCTTGATCTCCACCTTGGTCACCTTGATACCCCAAGCTTCGGTCTGCTCGTCCAGGATGGATTGCAAACGCGCGTTGAGTTTCTCGCGCTGGGAGAGCAGATCGTCCAGTTCCACCTCGCCCAAGACGGAACGCAACGTGGTCTGCGCCAGTTGCTCGATGGCGTAGCGGTAATTCTCCAGTTCCAGGATGGCCTTCTGCGCGCTGATCACCCGGAAGTAGACCACGGCATTCACCTTCACCGAGACGTTGTCCCGGGTAATGACGTCCTGCGGGGGGATGTCCCACGCCACCACCCGAAGAGAGACCCGAACGATTTTGTCGATCGGCCAATAAACAAAGATCAGTCCGGGCCCTTTATCTATCGCCAGAACCCGCCCCAAGCGGAAGACAACGGCGCGTTCGTATTCGCGAAGAACGTTTATGCAGGACGTAAGCCAGAAGAAACCGATAACCAGTGCAACGACAATCTCAATTCCCATGTCGAACTCCTTTTCGCGCAGGTGCGACCGATAATCTCAAAGTTGTGGTCACGACGCTCTACCAGGAAGAATGCGGGAACCAGTCTACCGGGATTCCTTATCCGGCTCAACCTCTAAGGTCAATCCCTCGATCTTTCGTACGCGGATGCGGGAACCCTTGGGAATATTCTGGACGGCATGCGCGTCCCAAATCTCCCCGTGAACAAAGACCTTGCCGGCCGGCGCCAAGTCGGCCTTCACGACGCCCAATTCGCCGATCATGCCCTGATCGCCGGTTACGGTTTTGCGCAGCTTGGCGGCGATGGCCAGGCGCAAAAGGAAAACCGTGATGATGGCCAGAGGCAAGGTCACGCTGAGCGCCGTGGGAAGATGGATGCGCGCTTCGGGCCAGGGTGACTTGACCAGGATCATCGCCCCCAGGATCATGGCGATAACTCCGCCCGCGGCCAGCACGCCGTGCGAAGTCAGCTTGGCTTCCAGCGCAAAGAGCACCAAGGCGGTGGCAATCAACAAGACCCCGGCATAATTGATGGGGAGAAAGTTGAACGCATAAAGCGCCAGCACCAATGAGATGGCTCCCACTACGCCCGGGGCCACCATGCCCGGGTGCGTGAACTCGATGTACAGGCACACCAGCCCGATCGCCCCGAGGAGGAAAGCGATGTTGGGGTCCGCCACCCAGACCAGCACGGATTCGATTCGCGTCATGGGATAGGTCTCGACATCCGCGTCGGCCAGATGCAATGTTGCCGTGGCGCCGTTGATGCGATGGACCGGTTTTCCATCGAATTGCGAAAAGATCTCCTGGGGGGACGCCGCGACGGCATCGATCAGTTTGCCCTCCAGCGCTTCCTTGTCTGAGAAGGAGGAACTCTTGCGCACCGCGTCGTCCGCCAGCGTCACGTTGCGCCCGCGTTTCTGGGCGATGGAACGAATATACGAGGCGAGATCGTTCTCGATCTTCTCGTTCATGGTCTTGTCCTGCTGCGCTCCCAACAGGTCCACGGGATGGGAAGCTCCGGTATTGGTGCCCGGAGCCATCACCGCCAGGTCGCCGGCGAGCAGAACGAAGAAGCCCCCGGAGGCCGCACTGGCGCCGCCCGGCGCCACGTAAGTGATCACGGGCGCGCGGGAGGCGTAAATCGCCTGGACCAATTCCTGCGTCGCCGTGACTAATCCCCCGGGCGTGTTCAATTCCAGGAGGATGGCGTCGGCATTCTCCGCATTGGCGTAACGGATTCCGCGCTCCACGTACTCCGCGCTGACCTGGTGAATCATCATGTCGAGCTTGATTTCAACCACGCGCGGGCGGGGCGAGGCGGCGTGAAGCAAGGGGGAAATGAGGACGAGGGCCAGGAGCAGCCGGGATGCACGATGAAAGCGCACGGACACCTTGGCGCGGCGCGGTGCGCAAGGCGTTTCGTTTTGGGTGCCACGGATCGCAATCATGACGTTCAAGGCGTGTTCCTCGCCGCCGGACCGCCGGCGGGGATTTGCTGCAAGAGTTGTTCCGCCTGGCGGTTTTCAGGCTCCAGGCGGAGCGCGGCCTGCCCCTCCGCGCGCGCCAAGTCCGGCCGGTTCATTGCCAGGTAAACGCGCGCAAGTGAAATGTGCGCCTCCGGCGCATCTTTCAATTTCAGGGAAATCTGGAGTTCCCCCGCGGCGGCGGAGTGCTTGCCCTCTCCCTCCAGCGCCTGGGCTAGCAATATATGCGCCTGCGGGTCGGAGGGAGACAAGGAGACCACCTCGGCCAGTTCGCGCTCCGCTTGCCCGTAGCGCCTGTCGGCGAGGAACTGCTTCCCGAACGCCAGGTGCGCATCGCTGTGGGCCTGGGGGGGGGCGCCCGCCAGGCGCTCTTCCAGGGCGTTATGCAGGGCCATTTCCAGCAAACGGAAGGCCCGGCCATCATAGTCCTTCTTGATGCGGGGAAGAGGAAGCATGTCCGCCGAAGGGGAAGCTGCCGCCCCCACCTCATGTTCCGCCAGCCAATCCAATTCCTTCTTCTCCGCGGCAGTATCACCCAGATTGCGCCAAGCCACGGCCAGCAGGGTGCGCGCTTCGTAATCGTCGGGATTGGCCTGCACCGCTGCCTGGAGTGAGCCGGCGGCCTCCCGGTAGCGCTTCTCGTACCAGAGAGCCACCCCGCGATTGAAGCAAAAGTCCGCATCGGAGGGATTACTCTGGTAGGCGCGCTCGAAATTCGCCAGGGCTTCGTCGTAGCGGCCGCGCCGGGCCTGCAACACCCCCAGGTTGTTGCTGACTTCGTCCAGGGGCAGAACCGTAGCCAGGGATTCAAACTCTCTTTCCGCCGCTTGTTCCCTCCCCAGGAAAAAGTCGTCGACAGCACGCAGGAAAAGGGATTCGTTGTAATCGGAATCGGCCTCCGTCACTTTGCCCAGCCACTTTACCGAATTCGCATAATCCTTCTGTCCAAAATAGAACTTGCCCAGGGCAAAAGCCGCACGGTGGTCGGAAGGGTCCAGCCGGTCGGCCTCCGTGAAGAAGTGCAGCCGGCTGGCATCGTCTGCGGCAATCAGGCCGCGAACGTAGTTTTCGAAGGCATCGAGACGGATATCGTGAAAACCACGGCTGAAGTCTTCTTCATTGCCGACGGTAAAACCGGGGTCGTGCGTTGCTAGCAGGCGCCATGCCAGCTGCGTCTGAACATCCACCAGCTCCGTCAGGTCGCCGGAAACTTCCACGGGTTGAGAAAGCTTCAGCTGTTTGACGTTGAGCAGCTCCGCGCGGGCCACCAGGCGATTGTCCGTCACGTTGAAATTGCCCAGAACAGCCCAGTCCACTCCCAGTGTCTGCGCCACCTTGTACTGGCTCGCCAGCGTGAGAGGAGCATCCGCGGGCATGCCCAGTTGCGTGAGGGCGGCGTTCCGCTCATCGCGTTCGAGGACAAAGTTATCCGGTTGGGCCAACCGCGATGACAGGACTTGCGCAAAACTCTCCGAGATCCAATTGAAATCCGCACGGGGACTCAGGTTTTCAAAGGGGAAAACCAGGAGAGACCGAACTTCCGATGAGCCCCGCAGTTGCCACGGGAACGCCAGGATGAGAAGAATGAGTCCGACGGTTCTTTGCATGAGAACTTTATTCCATCGACCATTATAGCATTGCGCGGGATTCCGCCCCGCCGCGCCGGCAGGCCGGACGCGTTATTTAATGGCGACAGGAGGATTATGCATAAGCTCGACAAAAGCCGGGTACTGGTTAATCTTCTTGAAGTCCTCGTCCTCCTGGATCCGCGCGGTGTCATTGAATCCGTCTTCCAGGGCGCGCCGAAGGTAGCGGACGGCATCCTCCGCATTCCCTACGGAAGCAAAGGCCTTGGCCATGTAGAAATAGTATTCCACGTCTTCAGGACTGGCGTGGAGTACTGTCCCAACGGCGGACTGTTCCTTTATAACGTTGGGATCAAGACCCAGAGCGGTACGGTACTCCTGCACGGCCAGGTCGAACTTCTTGAGGTGATAATAAGAGGTGCCCAGATTCATATGGAAAGTGGCATTGTCGCCCCTTAACTCGATCGCCTTCTGGTAATACTTGACGGACTGCTCGAATTTTCTTGTACTCTTCGGTTTCTCCGCCTCCATGAAGTAGATCGTCCCGAGGTTGTTCCAGGCCTCGGCGAAAGTCTTGTCGGTGCGAGTTGCGTTGCTATAAGCTTTGCGGGCGTAATGGAACCTACCCTCTTGCTGATAGGCAATCCCCAGCTTGTTCCACAACTGAGCATTTTTGAAAGAAGCCTGCTTGAGGGCCCGGTAGTAATAATCCGCAGCATCGGCGTAGTTCTTTCTCGCCATGTAAATATCGGCCCGCTGTTCCAGGGAGATTTCCCGGGCAGGGGGGGAGGGGGTTTGCTGGGTTCCCTCTGCCGGTGCTACTTGCTCTGGTGGAAAAACCGCCACGGCGGTCGGCGCCGTCGTCCCGTACAAAACACTTGCACCTAAAAGAATGACGATAATTAAGCCCGTACATCGTATATTAGATTTCATCGCTGGACCTCGGAGTTACGGCCGCCGGCGTCCGGGATTCCGGATCAGATATTCTGCGAGGTTCTAAAACCCGGGGCCGCCTCCTTCCTTCTTACGAATGGCTTAGGGCAGATCGGGCGAGGGTCGGTCTTCTCAAGCCGTATATTATCCCTCCGGCGGGGTGGTTTTGGGAGCATCCTGCGGGCTGGGCGTTTTGGAGTTCTTCCCTTTAAAGATCGAGAGGAATTTCCTCAGCACGCCGCCTTTTTTCTCGTCGGGCCGCGACGAGCCATCCGCATTGGGGCTCGCGGGAGCCGGGTTCTCGTTTGCCGGGGGAGCAGCCGCCGCCACGGGCACGGGAGTCGCGTTGCCGGAATGGAACAAACGGCTCAAAATTCCCCCGCCCCCTTTGGAGGGTTCCCCCCCCTGCGGCTCGGTTCCTTCGATAAAATACTCGTTCCGCACCGTGACCGCTTCATCGCCACTGGCCAAAGTCGAGGCCGTTTCCACCGGAACAGCCACTACGCCCGGCGGGGCTTCAAAGGGCTGGGCATCGCGATAGGAGGGGTCCTGCGTGGCCCTCTTCATAAACTCGGTCCATATGGGCAGAGCGGAATCCGCGCCTTGCAGGTTCAACTCGCGATCGTCATCGTAGCCGACCCAGGCTACCGCCAGCAGGTTGGAGGTGAATCCGGCAAACCACCCATCGTGCGAGGTCCCGGTCTTGCCGGCGGCGGGAAGAGTGAATCCACGAGAACGCGCCCCCGCGCCGGTGCCGTTGTTGATGACACTTTCCAGCAAATTGACCATCAGGTAGGAAACGCGGGGGTCCAACACCTGCCGGGTGACGTCCTGGCTGCGCCACAGCAGGCGCCCGGAGGCATCATTGACCTCCAGAATAAAGCGCGGCTCCACATAAGTGCCGCCATTCGAGAAGATTGTGTACGCTCCGGCCACTTCCAACGGCGTGGCCACGTAAGCTCCCAGCGCGATAGCAGGCGTGGCGATCAAACCCGTATTGAAACCCGCGGCCACGGCCAGGGTGCGTACCTTCTCATATCCCGTCATCTCGGCCAGGCGCACCGTCGCCACATTCAGGGAATGCATCAAGGCCTGCCGCAAGGTCACCTTCCCGAAATACTCCTGCTTGAAGTTCTCCGGCTCATAAGCCTGATCGCCGAACTGGAAGGTGGTGGGTTCATCGTTGAGTTCGGTTACGGTCGTAATCAGGGGCTGTGATCCGTCCACCCCGGAGGTCAACGCGGCGGCATACACGAATGGCTTGAACGACGAACCGGGCTGCCGTTTGGCCAGCACGTGGTTAAGCTGGCTGCGGCCATAGTCTCGTCCACCTACCAGAGCCTTCAGCCATCCGGTGTGAGGGTCGAGTACCACCAGGGCCATTTGCGGTTGCAGAGGATCGGGCGGAGGAGCATCCTTGGCAATTTTGTACTTCTTCAGCCGCTTGTCCACTTCCTCACTTCCGGCATTGACCGCCGCTGAAGCCGCTTCCTGGACGTCCAGGTCGAGCGTCGTGTAAACCCGGTAGCTCTGCGAGAGGAGGTCATGGTCGGAGAATTGCGACAGCAACTGGTCCTTAACCATGTCCACAAAGTAGGGCGCCTGAGTGGCCTCCACATTGCGCGTCACCACACCCAGGGGCGCTTCGGAGGCCCTCTCCATCTCCTGGGGCGTCAGCATGCCCTGCTCCTTCATGCTCCGGAGGACAAAGTTGCGCCGCTCCAGGGCGCGCGCAGGATACTTGTAGGGAGAGTAGATGTTGGGGCCGCGGATCATTCCTGCCAGCAGAGCGGCTTGGTCAGCGGTCAGACTGCCCACGTCCTCGTTGAAGTAAGCGCTGGCCCCTTCTCCGAACCCGTAAATCGAGAATCCCCCACGCTGCCCGAGATAGATCTGATTGGCAAACAGTTCGAAGATCTGTTCCTTGTTCAGACGTTGTTCCAGGAGGAGGGCAAGGAACACCTGGTCTATTTTGCGGCCGAACTTCCGCTGCGGGGTCAGCCCAAAGATATTGCGGGCCAAAGTCATGGTCAAGGTGCTTCCGCCCTGAGGGATTTCGTCGGGTCGCACCATATCGTGTAGCCCGGAGGCCACGATGCGGTAAAGGTTCACTCCGTGGTGGGAAAAGAAGCTATGGTCCTCCGTCGCCACCACCGCATCGATGACAGTTTTAGGAAGGTCCTGGTAGCGGACCAGCCGCCTCTTACTGCGGGAACTGTCAAAAAGTGTGGTGATGACTTCCGGTTCCAGCTTGTAGGTTTCGAGAGAAGCGGTGGTGGAAAGCGAGGTTATAGAAACGATGTGTCCGTTGGCGAACTCGAGCGCTGCCGGGCCCTCTTTGAATAGGTCGCTCTGGAAGAAGGATGCCTCCCCCGGGTGGATCTCCAGACGGTTCCCCACCCGGCGGTAGGTGCCGACCTCTGACCCTCCCTCTGATTCCGAGTAAAGCCCCTTACGCAACCGCGCGGCTACTTCCTCCGGCTTGATGGCTTCTCCTACAAACACCGGCTTGGGAGCGGCAAAGACCAGGGAGGCGTTGTTGAAGACGTCACCGCTCAGCCGGGCATCGATAACCCGCGAGAAGCGGACGTAGAAGTAGACGGTGGTCCCTACCGCCGTGAGGAATGCGACCAGCCCGGCGCAGAGAAGGAGTTTCTTCCCATTTCCCCACCGGGTTATTCCCCCGCCCGCAGGTTTCCCCCGGCCCCGTGATGCTTTGGAGCCGCGCCATGCCGGTGATGGACGGACAGCCACGTTATTGTATCGCCGAGTTTCCGTTGGAGTGGCTAAAGTGGAGGGGCAACGTGAACAACTTCAAATCCACGGGGACGTGGTAATCAACGGAGACCGTCACCTTATTCGGGTTGGCGTTCACCGTCACATTCTCCGCCGCCAAGGGCAGACCCAAATCCTGCGCCTTGGCCAAAACGTTCTTTCCAATCGCCTCCGCCGTAGCCCGCTGCGTCAGCCAGAAGGGGGTCTGGTTTCCGATGTAGTCGTTCAGTTCGTAGTCGTTCACATAAACGGGGATGATTTTGAAGGCAGCAAAGATCACGGCCACGATAAAAGCGAGAGAAAGAATGGCCTTAAAAGTAATCCTGCCCGACTCAGACGGCCGCATCGTTTCCCCCGTGACTCAGATCCTTCTCGGTTATTTCCCTCGCCTTTCCAGCAAACCCGGCACAACCGCATTCAGCTTAACATCCTGAATTTGCTTTGTCGAGCGCTGGAAAATCTCCGCCAATCCCTGCTCAAACTTGCGTTTGCCAAGGGTCACGCGATAGGGAACGCCGATCAAATCGGCGTCCTTGAATTTCACCCCCGGCCTTTCCGCGCGGTCGTCGAACAGGACAGCCAGGGAGTGCGCTCGCATCTCTTCATAGAGTTCTTCCGCGGCGGCACGCAACCGGTCGTCATCCATATTGGCCGCTGTCAGGATAACCTCAAAGGGAGCGATAGAGGCTGGGAGGAACATGCCGTCGCGGTCGTGATTCTGCTCGACGGCGGCGCTCAGGATACGCTCCACGCCAATGCCATAAGAACCCATCACCAGCGGTGCTTCCCGGCCATTCTCGTCGAGGACGCTGGCGTGCATCACCTGGGAATAGCGCCGTCCGAGTTTGAAGATGTGTCCCAGTTCGACGGAAACACTGATGCGCAGCGGCCGGCCGCACTTGGGGCAATGATCGCCGGCGGCCACCACGCGCAAGTCGCGGTATTCGGGGGTGAAATCGCGTCCCGGCGTGACGTTGCGCAAGTGGGTGTCATCCTGGTTGGCGCCGCTGATCATGCCCCGGCGTCCTGCCAGCGCCGTGTCGGCGAGAATCCGGACGCCTTTCAGCCCCACCGGCCCCAGCGAGCCCAGGTGCGCCCCCAGCAGCGCGAGCGCCTCATCCGGAGTGGAGGGGCGAAACACGTCGGTACCCAACGTGGAGGCCAGCTTGGTTTCGCTCAGTGTGTGATCGCCGCGCAGCAGGATCAGGATCGGTTTGCCTTCGACTGTGTACACGAGGGTCTTGATCATCCGTTCGCCGCTCTGACCGGTGAATTTCACCAGGTCCTCGATGGTCTTCTGCCCCGGCGTGGCGAAGGGCTCCGGCATGGCATCGCCGGCGGGGTCCGTTACCGGGGGCGCGGCGCCTTGCGCCTTCTCCAGGTTGGCGGCGTAGCCACAATCGCACAAGGCAATCAAATCCTCCCCTGCATCCGTAGGGGCTGTGAACTCATGCGAGTGCGTGCCGCCCATGGTCCCGGAATACGCCTCCACAATCACATACTTCAACCCGCAGCGGTCGAAGATGCGGCGATAGGCGTCATAATGCTTGCGGTAGCTTACATCCAGGCCGGCATCGTCGAGGTCGAAGGAATAAGAGTCTTTCATCCAGAATTGCCGCAGACGCAGCAGACCCGATTTGGGGCGTGGTTCGTCGCGGAATTTCTCCTGAATCTGGTACCACATCTGCGGGAGTTGTTTGTAGGAGCGTAGTTCGCCCCGCGCAATGTTGGTCATTTCCTCCTCGTGCGTCACGCCCAGTACCATTTCGTGATCGTTGCGGTCCCTGAATTTGAAGATGGTTGGGCCGTAAGCCGCATAGCGCCCCGATTCTTGCCAGAGTTCCGCCGGGTTCAGCGCCGGCAGGTAGAATTCCTGCGCGCCGATGGCGTTCATCTCCTCGCGAATGATCTGCATGATCTTCAGGAGCGACCGCTGCGCGAGGAAAAGGTGGGCGTAAACGCCAGCGGCCACCTGCCGGATGTAACCGGCCCGCAATAACAGGCGATGGCTGGGGACTTCCGCTTCCGCGGGGTCCTCCCGCAATGTGGGTATAAAAGCCTGGCTCCAACGCATGATTTGAACCTTTCGATTTTAGTCGTCAGTTATCAGTCTTCCGTCGTCAGTCCTGGGGCTACCGCCCATGACGATAGCCATATTCAGACGGCTGCCGAGCCGGAAGTAGAATCCGTCATTGTTCAGGATACTCCCGCAAGTTGTCAAGGAAGGGCAGGACGAGCAGTTTTGATTTGGGGCGGAGGGTTTACCTCGCCGAATGCCGGCGCTCGGCGCTCCATAGCTTCGAGCGCCGGAGCGTAAAGGTGCCACTACCTCTTGCGCAGGGTCACCGCCAGCCCGCCTCCCTGCATGTAGAAAATGGTTTCGAGGTCAGGATTGGTGGTTACGGCTTTGATGTAGTCCGGAACCATCTCCACGTTGTGGGCCAGGATCAAGCCACCGGGCCGCACCAAAGGCAGGACCTTCCGGAGGTAGTCCAAGTAGCCGGATTTGTCAGCGTCGAGAAAGGCCACATCAATCGGCGCTTTCAGCTTGGCGACCTGCTCGTGGGCGTCGCCTTCCACGATTGTGACCAGTTGCTCAACTCCGGCGTCCTGGAAATGCCCGCGCGCCATCATGGCCCGATCATGATTGATCTCGAAGGTAGTCAGGTGGCCGTGGGTTCTCTGCAGGGCAAGGCAAAACCAGAGACCCGAGTAACCCGTCGAAGTGCCGATCTCGACGATGTTTCTGGCGTCCGCAACCTCGGCCGACCACCGCAAGACGGCGCCGTCCTGCGGGGGAACGCTGAGGTAGGTCTGGTGGTCCTTCATCATGTGGTCCAAAACCGAAAGGATCTTTCGCTCGGCATCGGTGCGAGCGATGGGCGGGGACGGAAGGAACTCACCCGCCGAACCCTCCTGCGCCATCGTCACCCCCACCATGGCGAAGAAGACCCCGATGATGTAAACCAAGAGCTTCATAAGGAATAGGCGACGGAGTGTTCCGCGCAAATCCTCTTGAGAATTTGCTTATCTCCTTCGCTTTCAAAGCAATTCAAGGGGTAGCTGCATAGGATCTGGACCCCGTATTTGTCAACTACTTCGTTGCAAAGTTGCTCCCCGCGAATGGCCGCCTCCGGTTCACCCTGTGCCCAAAGCAAAGGAGCGCATTCCCCGTATACCACAATCCCGGAAGGAGGTCCCACCGGGGCACTGCTGGCTGACGCCACGAGAAAGTTCATGACGTCTAGAAACCGGGCTCGATCCGGCAGGCCGTCGGTCATGATGGCCTCCAGCGCCTCCTCCGCATCCAAAGCGATATACCTCGACTGGCTAATCGCGGTGGCAATATCCAAACCACGGTCCTCCAGCCTTGGCAGAACGCCCTGCCGATGTGCCTCAGTGGCGACAACCAGAGCCGCTTTCCCCTCCTCCAAGGCAACCCCCAGGAAATGAGTCAAATTGTCCAAAAAATCTGATTCGCTACCGTAGAGCTGCGCCACATGGTTATGGAGGGCACTTACGCGCCGCTGCGTTTGCGCCGCTGGGATCGACCGGCAACCCCCACTGCGCCCGAAACAGGCAAGGGTATGGGTGTGCGTAGGGATCGGGCGCAGGCGCCCCATGATCCGGCTGCTGATAAACCACTTCCCGCGGAGAACATCTTCCACGGCTGTTTCCAGTTCTCTTCCCGCATCCACCTTGGTAACGTAGCCGCACCCGCCGGTTTCCAATGCTTCTTCAACGTAGTCCAGAGAGTCGTCCATGCTCACATAAAGGACCTTGCAGGCCGGGGCAACCTCGTGAATCTTCCGGGCGGCCTCGAACCCGTTGAGCTTCGGAAGCCCGATGTCCAGGATGACGAGGTCCGGCATAAGTTCTATGGTCTTCGCCACCGCTTCCAAGCCGTCGGCGGCCTCGAATACAACGTGCCTTGCAGGCTCCCGCCGCAGAAGTGACGATACAAAGCGGCGCCACGGTTCGAAATCGTCCACGACTAGGATACGCATGATTCCATGCCTCCATTCTTGGCGCGGCATGGCGAGCTTTCCCCCCCGCGGATTCGTTGGAAGCATGGATGGGCTCTTTTCATCATATCGGATATTTGAAAACTCCTAGATTCGCAAAATGCCTTGCACTCGACAGCTTGGATTTGGCTTCGTGATGTCCGGCGCAGGCGTGGCAGCCACCAGTCCCTGCAACGTTTCAGCGACTTTTTCAAATTCGGACGACTTGTCAAAAAAGAATCTTGCCCCGTATTCCAGACATCTCTTGCGATATTGCCGTTGTTGGTTATTGGTGAGCACGATCGCGATGGGATTCAAATGATCCCGCTTGATCCCCTCCAGAACGGAAATGCCGCTCCCGCCTGGCATGGCGATGTCGAGGATTACAACCTCGGGCTTTAACCGCCGGATCCCATCGGAAGCTCCCGCCCCAGTGCCTGCCGTGCCGACAATTTCAACACCCTTCACCTCTGCCAAAGCCGCCACCAGATGTTCGATGATGAGAGGTGAATCGTCCGCGATGAACACTCTCATGGGGCCTCCTACCGCCATGGTGCCCGATCCGGAGAAGGCTCGCCATCGATGGAAGGTCGATTCGTATGTAGATTTATCGCGACAGGGCGTGTCGTTGTTTCCACTACACGCCCAGAGGGTCGAATATAGCGGGGCTTATTCGAAGAATTATGGCTTCAATCCACCAAGTGGTTCACAATGGCGTAGCGCATTAAATCGGCGTTGCTGGTCATTCCCATCTTTTCCAGGATCCGCAGCCGGTAGGTGCTGATGGTCGTCCCACTCAGGTGAAGTTCCTCCGCAATCTGCGTGACGCTCTTTCCCAAACCGATCATGCGCAGGACCTCGAACTCCCGGTGGGACAGTTTCTCGTGCGGAAGCCCGGCTGAGCCTTCCGTTACCTCCAGAGCCAGCTTTTCGGCGAGCGCCGGGCTCACATACCGGCCACCCGCCAGCACTTTGCGAATTGCCTTGGTCAAATCCTCCGGGGCGCTGTCCTTGTTAATGTAGCCGGACGCTCCCGCCTGTAGCACCCGCTTTCCATACTGCTCTTCCGGATGCATGCTCAAGACCAGCACCGGCAACTTAGGTCGCATTCGTTTCAACTCGGCAAGGCTGTCCAGACCGCTGCGTCCCGGCATGGTGAGGTCCAGAATGACAAGGTCCCAGTTATGGTCTTGAACCTGCGCCACGACCTGGGCGGCATTCTCCGCTTCGCCGCACACCACGTCCTTCAATTCGCGCGTCAGGATCTCGATCAACCCCAGGCGCAATACGGCATGATCATCGGCGATCAGCACCCTGATCATATTGATTCCCTGTTGGGCACGGGCGCCATCGGCACCCAGACTCGCACCGTCGTTCCCTGCCCTGGAGCGCTATGGATATTGAGCGCTCCTCCCAGCACGAGAGCCCGTTCATGCATCCCCAGAATTCCCAGTGACCTGCCGCTGCCGAGTTTATCTTCGGCGAACCCATCGCCGTCGTCGCTGACCTCCAAGGTTAGACCGTCATTTTCCCTGGCCAGGCGAATTTCCACGTCGTGAGCGTTGGCATGCCGGGCGACATTAGCCAGAGACTCCTGCAAGATCCGGAAAATCGCCGTCGCTCTTTCGGAATCAATTACGATATTCTCGCGGGGCAGGTCGAGCCAGCACTTGGTGCCGGTGCGCGCCTCAAAGTCCTCCCTCGACCATTCAATCGCCGCCACCAGGCCGAGGTCGTCGAGAAGCCCCGGCCGGAGTGCGGTGGCAAGCCGGCGGGTGGTCTGAATCATTTCATTGACCAAGCCCATGATGGAGGTTTTCCTCTTCAGAAGCTCCGATCGGGGGTCCGGCATCAAGCGAAACAAGGAAATCACGTCAAGTTTGATGGCCGTCAATGACTGACCCAGATGATCGTGAATCTCTCGCGCCACCCGCTTCCTTTCCTCCTCTCTAGCTTGTTGCAAACGCGTGGCGAGGGCCCGCAATCGTTCCAGCGTCTGCCGGAGGTCTTCTTGCGCCTGCTTGAGTTGAGTGATGTCACGGCAGGAGACGATTCGCACCTCACGGCCAAGGTAGGTCACGAGTCGGGAGTCGGTCTCGCCCAAAAAGGTCGAACCATCCTTGCGGACACACATGACCTCGATCGGACCCATTTCCTGCCCTTGCATTCGTTGCCGAAGCCGTTCCCGCGATTCGGGAGCGATGAGATCCTCCATTCCATTCTTCCCGATCAGCTCCTGGGGTTGTTCGTATCCGAATAAGCGCGCAAACGCCGGGTTGAGATCCAGGATCACTCCCTGGTGATGGATCATGATTCCTTCCAGTGCCGCGTTGGACAGGCTGCGAAAGCGTTCCTCACTGTCTCGTAAGGCCCGCTCCGCCCCTCGCCGGGCCAGAGCGTTGCTGAACAACTGCGCGACGAGCTGCAGCCGGTTCACGGTTTCCACCGGCCACTTGCGCTCCGCCCGGGTTGAGCCGAAAGCCAGCGCGCCCATGGGCGGGCCTCCACCGGCGGCTAGCCCGATCGTCAGGACCGACTTGACACCGAATTGAGTATAGGACTGCCGGTCGCGGTCGGCCTCCTCCGGAAGTTCCGTCAGGGACGACACCACGATCTCCTTCGCTTTCCCCGACATGATTTGTTGGTAGCTCCAGGGGAAATACTCCTGCGCATCCATGTTAATTGGAATCGCCGGTCCCCCGTGGGTGCGATAATTGTGGGTTAACTTGATCGAACTCGAAGCACTTCCCGAGACTTGCCAGAGGGAGCACCCGTCCAGTCCCAGACACTGACAGATACGTCCCTGGGCGTCTTGAATCTCACCGTCCAACTGCTCGGCCGACACGTTGACAAAGCGGGCGGAGAGCTCCGCCAACTGGCTTTCAAAGCGCAGGCGTTCCGCCAACTCCGCCTCCGCCCGTTTCCGCTCGGTAACGTCACGAATGACGCTAATCAGCACCCGCGTGCCGTCCAGCGTTGCCCCCCGGGAGCTTACCTCGACGGGGAACGTGCTGCCGTCCTTTCGTTGGTGAACCGTCTCGAAGAGAATGCCTGTGGCATCTGCCCTGGCCATATCCTCCGCAATCGACTTCCGCACTTGTTCGGCACGAAGAGCGTAGATGGACAAGGTCAGCAGTTCCTGGCGGAGGTAGCCGTAAAGATCCTCTGCGGCCCCGTTGGCTTCCAGAATACGCCCGTCGGCGCGGCGGAGCATGAGAAAGGCGTCCCGGCTTCGCTCCGAAAGCAGACCATAACGGTGAAATACCGCTTCCGCCCGCTTGCGCTCGGTAATATCCTGCACGAGGCTCACCCATCCCGTCTGATTCCCCCGGCTGTCGCGGAGAGGAGCGACCGTGTGGGAAGTGGGGAAGATGCTGCCGTCCCTTCGCCGCATCCGGAACTCGAACTGCTGCATGTACCCTTTCTCGGCCACCGCGATGGCGAGCCGCTCGCGAAATTCCAGGCGGGCCACCTCGCTCACGTGCAGAGGGAGTGTGGAGTGCCCCACCATTTCCTCGCGGCGATAGCCGAACATGTCCATCGCGCCGGGGTTGCAATCGAGGATTTCACCCCTCGCGAGACCGATAATGAGCACCGCGTCGCGCAGGCTGTAGAGAGTTGTTTCCAGTAGTTGCCGGCTCTCCCGCAGCGCCTCTTCCGCCTTCCTGATCTCCGTTACGTCCACCATGATCCCGCGCAATTTTGCTGCTTTGCCGTCGGGGCCCGGATTCGCATAGTGGTAGTCGCGGAACCAGACGATGCGGCCATCCGCCGCGAACATGCGGTATTCCACCACTTGAGACGCGCATTTTTCTTGCACTAACCGCTCCACCGCCAATGCCTTTTCGCAATCTTCGGGATGGAGATGACCCGACCAGAAACCGGGAGTCTGGGTCCACTCCTGAACCGAATAGCCCAGGATTTTTTCCGCGCCTTTGCTCACGAAGGTGGGGTGAAGAGTCGCTCCTTCGTCTTCCCAGACGATCGCTTCCAGGCTATCCACCAGCTCTCGATAGCGCTGCTCGGAAACCTCCACGTTCCGCTTGAGGTCCAACAGAGTCTGCTGCTGCCGGAGCTTGTCTTTCAGGTTTTGTGTCGCGGTGTAATGGTGGGGGACCGCGATCGCCGATCCCAACAGCAGGACGAACATCACCCCCACCAACCATTCCAGGAGGGACCGCCGTTGGAACTCCGCCAGTGCCACCTTTCTCTCCACCTTGCGAATCACGCTGGCGTCCGCCGATTCCAGGAAACGGGCAGCGCCCAGCACTCGGACCCCGCGGTAGTCGATGTACTCGCCAAACTCCACGTTGTCCTTTCGAACGGCAAGCGACTCCAGGGTCTGGTCCCCGCGCGGGCGGTGAAATATGGATCGCACTCCCTGAATCGCAAGGTGCGGCGAAAAGACAATCGTCTCATCATCGCTCGGCCACACCACCAGTGTCTCCGTGCCGTCCTGGCGTTCGCCCTCCGGCTCGAAAGACGGTAACAAGGCTTTCCAGGGCTGGGAGAGCATCAGGACGACCCCCAACGCGCGGCGGGGGTCTTGACCCCCTGGCGAGATTTCATCCCCCGGTAAAACCGGGTATGACAGGCAGACCCAAGGGTGTGCCGCTTCCCCGCCAAAGACAAAGACCTTGAAATCCCCCGCTCGCAGGGCCTCCGGACAGTTGCCCAGAATATCCGCCATCGCTTCCGCCGGCACTCCTTCTTGCGCCACAATTCGGCAGGTCGTATCGGCGATCAGTCCCCCGGCGAACCCGTTATCACGCGCGATTCTGTCGATATACTTTTCCACGAGGGGACGAGTCCGCGCGAGGTTACTTCCTTTTGCCGCCGCACCAAGCAAACCGGTCGTCAGAGGATTGCGAGCCACGACTACCACATCCGTGCGCCGCTCCTTGAGCCATAGGGTTGCGTAACTTACGCGCTCCAGGTCGGAGTTCGACATCCGCACGTCCCAATAAGCCAGAGTGTCGCGATAAGCATCGCGCAGGTCGCGGCGGATGAACCCCAAGGCCAACGTCGCGAGGAGGATGAAACTGAAGATATACAGCCACCAGCCTCCCAATCGCGCCTTGGGCATCCCTCCGGGTTGGGCATTATCCGGAGATGTGGATTGGGGAGTCGCGCCTGCTTTAAGAGATGGATCCATGGTCACTCTCAGGTCAGAATTAGCCCCGCGCCCGGCGGCCAACCGAACTGCTGGCTTGATACTGTTGAGAGATAGTTTACACCCGGACGTCCCGAATAATACTTGCATACCGGGGCGGTTGCAATGTACCTTTGCGGTCGGTCTGTGGTCCATCAGGGCGACTGCGACAAGTTTCCCTGCTTTCCCGGGACGGGTAAAAAGACAAAACTCATAACCTTGACGGAGGATTGGCGCATGAAAAGAAGCAATCTACTCGCTGCCGCAGCACTTCTTGCAATCATATTTTCATTCAGTCCTGGCCTGCTCTGGGGTCAGGCAGGAGCAACCGCCCAGATTTCAGGGTCCGTCGCTGACCCCAGTGGTGCCGTCGTGCCCAATGCGAAGGTGACGGCTACACAGGTCAACACGGGGATGGTTCGGACCACGGGGAGTGGCCAGGACGGACTTTATGTGCTGGCGAACCTCCCGGTCGGTTCCTACCGGCTCGAGGTACAAGCCGAGGGTTTTAGCACGTACGTCCAATCCGGAATCCTCCTTGAGGTAAGTAACAACGTCACAATCAACGTCACTCTCAAAGTGGGACAGGCCCGCCAACAGGTCGAGGTTACGGCGAACGCCGCCATGTTGCAGACTCAGACGACTTCCGTCGGGCAGGTGATGGACACCCAGCGAGTTCTGGATCTTCCCCTGAACGGGCGCCAAGCCACGGATCTCATCATGTTAATGGGAGGGGCAACCAACACCACGGATAGTAATATGTCGGACATCAAGAGCAGCAAGAACTACGAAACCTCCGACAGCATCTCGGTCGCGGGCGGACAATCCACGGCCACCAGTTACCGCTTGGACGGCGTCACGCATATGGACAATTTCTCGAATATCAACCTTCCCTTCCCGTTCCCGGACGCCCTCCAGGAGTTCAGCGTTCAGACCAGCAGCCTGACGTCCCAATGGGGGCTTCATCCGGGCGCCCAGGTGGAAGTCGTGACCAAGTCCGGGACCAACAAAATCCATGGGGATGCCTTTGAATTCGTCCGGAACGGGATTTTCAACGCCCGCGACTTTTACGCCGCCAGCCAGGATACGCTGAAGCGAAATCAATTCGGCGGAACCATTGGAGCGCCAATCAAGCGTGACAAGCTCTTTGGCTTCTTCGGATATCAGGGAACTCGCATTCGCACTGCTCCGGCCTCGAATGTGGGCTTCGTGCCCACGCAAGCCGTCCTGGAGGGGGACTGGAGCCAAATCGAGTCAGCCCAGTGCTTCTCGAGCAGCGCGCCGAACCCTATCTACGACCCCGCGACGGGCGCGCAGATCACCGATTATCACGTCGACCCTTCCCGCTACAACGCACAGGCCCTGGGTTTGTTGAAGTACATTCCGACTTCCAGCGATCCCTGCGGCAGATACACCTACGCCATTCCCCAACCGCAGAGGGAAGATCAATACCTGGGCCGGATAGACTGGAACCAGAGCGGGAAGCACAACGTCTTCGGGCGCTATTATTTCACCGACTATAAGAGTCCGGCGGCTTTCGATAACGACTTCCTGTTGACGAAGCAGCGTGGAGTTCTCGACCGAGCCCAAGCCGTTGCCGTAGGAGATACCTATTCGATAAATCCCAGCATCCTCAATTCCGCCCACCTGGGCTGGACGCGCCTGGCGATCACGCGCGGACCGGCGGCGGACGTGCCCAACTTTGCGCAATTCGGCGTGCAGCTTTATCAGGCCGTTCCCAACGCGATCTATTTCGGGATCAACGGCTACAGCGGAGCCGGTTGCGGCACCTGCGCTCCCGCCCTTTTCAAGAACAATGTGGCGGAGGCCTCGGATGACCTCGACGTCATTCGCGGCCGGCACCACATGTCCATGGGCCTGGATTACATCCACTACCAGTACCCCTACGCGAACAATGCCTATGCGAACGGGAACTTCACCTTCAGCGGGCAATTTTCCAACGATGGGTTGCTGGATTTTCTGCTCGGACTTCCCGGCTCTTTCAACCAGGGAAACACAACCCAGTTCAACGGCCGGCAGAATTACTACGGCCTCTACTTCAACGACACCATTCAATTCAGCAAGCGCCTCACCGTGAACCTGGGCCTGCGCTGGGAACCCAATCTCTCGGTGACCGAGACGCATAACGCCGTGGATCACTTCTCCATGGCCGCGTACACCGCAGGGACACAGTCCACCCAGTATGTCAATGCGCCGCCCGGCCTGACCTACCCGGGCGATCCGAATGTCCCCCGCAACTATAACTACACCAAACTATCGGCCCTGGAGCCGCGCATCGGAATCGTTTGGGACCCGACGGGAAGCGGACGCCAGATCATTCGTGTCGGCTACGGCGTCTTCTTTGACACCGTACCCACCGCCTACTTCGAGGACCAGACCCAGGGGGCGCCGTGGGGGAGCGTCATCAATCTGAGCAGCCCGGTGGGGGGTCTGACGAACCCCTGGCTGGGAT
This sequence comes from Terriglobia bacterium, assembly GCA_035501695.1. Classification (GTDB taxonomy): domain Bacteria; phylum Acidobacteriota; class Terriglobia; order UBA7540; family UBA7540; genus Bog-366. The sequence continues at coordinate 25,059 of DATJVT010000349.1, forward strand.
ATCCCGGCGGCAACCCCTTCCCCCTGCCGTTTCCACCGGGCAAAGATGCCGTTTTCCCGGCCCAGAGCAGCTTCTATGATTACCCCTTGGATTCGCACCCGATGTACGTGCACCAGTGGAACGTCAGTTATCAGATCCAATTAACCAGCAACTGGTTGATGGCGGCGGACTATGTTGGCAACAAAACGACCCACATCTGGACGGGCGAAGATATCAACCCCGCGGTCTTCATTCCGGGGACTTGCGGCGGCTCCCCCTGTTCGACCACGGACAACACCAGCGACCGTCGCCTGCTGACGCTTCTCAATCCGGTCACGGGCAACGGCCTATCCGACATCTATCACCAGGACACTGGAGCGAATGCTCAGTATGAGGGCTTCCTTTTCAAAGTGCAGCATCGTTTCAGCAATAACTATACCGTCTTGGGTAACTACACATGGTCCCACTGCATCAGCGAAACGGACTTCCAGGGAGATATGGGCGGCCCTTACACCCAACAACCTTTTGACCGGAATGCGGACCGCGGCAATTGCAGCTTTGACCTCCGCCAGATCTTCAACCTGACCTTCATCGTTCAGTCGCCGCATTTTCAGAACACGTGGACCAGCCGGCTGCTCGGGGGCTGGCAGCTTTCGCCCATCGTTTCGTACCATACGGGAACCTCGTTCTATGTCCTCGATGGCTTTGACAATTCTCTCAGCGCGGTGGGGTTGGACCGGCCGGACGTGGTGGGTAACCCCTATGTGAAGAGCACCACGGGAGCCCAGCAATGGCTCAACCCCAATGGCTTTTCCGTGAGTCCGACCGGGACCTTCGGTAATTCCGGCCGGAATTCGCTGCTGATGCCCGGATACTTTGACATCGACGCGGCGGTGAGCCGGTTTATCAACATTACGGAACGAAACAAGGTGGAATTGCGTTTCGAGTTCTTCAACTTGCTGAACCACCCGAATTTCAACTACGTGGACAGCACCATTACGGACGCGACCTTCGGCCAGATCCAGGGTGACGTCGGCCCACGCATTCTACAATTCGCGCTGAAGTACACGTTCTGATTGCGGCCGCAGACCGTGGCCATTCCGCCGCGCGGCGGCGGGAATTTGCCGGTACAATGATGAGCCTGCCCTTTGTCACACCAGGGTCAGGCTCGCCGCAAGAGGTTTCGCTGGAGGCGCTTTTGAAGGATCGTTCGCGTCGTGAATTCCTGATGGCTGCTTCGATCACGGGTTTGAGCATGGGCGCCGGCTTGCGGAGCGCCTTCGCCTCCACTCGTGAACCCCACATTGAATTCCCCACCGCCCCGCAGGCGCGCCTGGCAGTGACCTCCTGGCCCTTCCGTGAATTCATCGAAAGCCCGGAGAACTCCTATCGCAACCGGCAGAAGCCCGGCATGGACATCCGGGATTTCGCGGGAATGGTTGCAACGAGATTCGGCATCCGGAACATCTGCCCTCTCTCGGCGCACTTTGCCTCAACCTCCCCCGCCTATCTCAGCTCTTTCCGGCAGGCACTGGAGAAGACGGGCTCTCGGCTGGTGGATCTCGGACTGGGCGGCCGCAACTTCTGGGATCCGGAAAAGGTCCGGCGCGATGCGGCAGTGGAGTATGGCCGGCACTGGGTTGATCTCGCCCGGGATCTGGGGGCCCCGAGTGTTCGCCAGCACCTGGGTGGGTCCCGCGGGGCGAAACCGGACATCGATTTGGCCGCGCAATCGTTGGGCCGCCTGGCGGATTATGCGGCGCAGAAGAACATGCTGATCAACCTCGAGAATGACGACCTTCGCAATGAGGACCCCTTCTTCATCGTCAAGGTCATCGAAAAGGTCGGCAATCCCTACCTGCGCGCTCTGCCGGATTTTGGCAACACCCTGGCCGGTGGCGATACAGCCTACAACGAGGGCGGCGTGACCGCCATGCTCAAGCACGCTTACGGCGTCTGCCACGTCAAAGACCTGGTGGTGGCCGATAGCGGCGCAACATATAAGGTCGACTTGGTGAAGATGTTCGAACTCGCCCGAGCGAGTGGCTTCAAGGGTTACTACGTGATGGAATGGGACGGTGGGCAGGGTGATCCCTACGAGGGCACCACGCGCCTGGTGAAGGAAACCCTGCAGTACATTTCCGGGGAGGGGCAATCATGATCCGTAGCAAGGCGATTGCGGGGCTGGTGCTGATGTCGGGGTTGGTGCTGGCCGCGGCGGCGTTCCCGGCCGGCGACCGCGTGGAACTGGTCCGCAAGGGTGACCAGGTGGACGTGCTTATCGGCGGGCAGCCCTTCACCACCTACTATTTTCCGGCGGACGTTGCGAAGCCCTACTTTCAACCCCTGCGCACCGCGCAAGGCACCACCCTGACGCGGGGCTTTCCCATCGGCAACACCGTCCCGGCCGAAGAAATGAAGGACCCCAGCCTGGAACCCCACCAGCGCCCGATGTTTTTTGGGCATGGAAATATCGATGGCATCGACTTCTGGGGTGAGGCGGCGTTCCCGAAATACAGTGACGACACGGTTTTTGGCCGCTCCAACTTTCGCAAGCTGGATGAGCTTCGCAGCGGCGCGGATTCCGGCTCCCTCAAGGCCGAATTCGAGCTGGCCGGTCCGAGCGGCCGGGTGATCGCCCGCATGATTCAGTCCTTTGTCTTCGGGGGCGACGCGGACACGCGGTGGATCGATTGCGAGATTACCCTGGTGGCGAATCACGGCTCGGACCTGACGCTGGGCGATTCGAAGGAAGGGACTTTCGGGTTGCGCCTCGCCAAAGAACTGCATTCACCTCCCGCCCACATGGTAAACTCGGCGGGCGCGGAGGGGGAGAAAGCCATTTGGGGCAAGCGTGCGGATTGGGTGAACTATGACGGGACGGTGGCGGGAGAATCCCTGGGAGTGGCCGTTTTCGATAGCCCCCGGAGTTTCCGCCATCCCACTTACTGGCACGCGCGCGGGTATGGCTTGCTGGCCGCGAATCCCTTCGGTTGGCGGGAGTTTTACGATGACCCGGAGAAGGACGGAAGCTGGACGGTCCAACAAGGGAAGGAAATAAAATTTCGCTACCGTGTTTTTATTCACCACGGAGATTATCTTCAGGCCAAGGTCGCCGAGGCCTACCAGGAATATGCGAGCCACGAACAATAATTGACGCTCCCCGCCACCATTCCGAAAAGGAGAATTGTAACCATGTCCAATGATACGCCATTAAGCCGTAGGAGCTTCCTGCAAGGCAGCGCAGCCGGGGCCGCGGGTTTGGCCGCCAGTGGAGTAGCTTTCCTCACTCGGCCGGAGCGAGTCTGGGGGGCCAACGATCGCGTGCGCGTGGCCATTTGCGGCGTGCACGGGCGCGGCATGGATCATGTGGAGAACTATTCCAAGCTAAAAAACGTGCAGATTGCCGCTGTCTGCGACATCGATGAAAATGTGATGGCGGATCGCGTGGCGCGCATGGAGAAAATGGGGATTCCCAAGCCGGCCACCTTTGTGGACATCCGCAAGCTGCTCGAGGACAAATCGATCGACGCCATTTCCATCGCCACGCCCAATCACTGGCATACCTTGATGGGAATCTGGGCCTGCCAGGCGGGCAAGGACGTCTATGTGGAAAAGCCCTGCTCGCACAATCTGTGGGAGGGGAAGCAGTTCGTGGCCGCGGCGCGCCGCTATGACCGCATCGTGCAGCATGGCACGCAAATCCGCTCCGCCACCGCCATTCGCGAGGGTATTCAGAAGCTCCACGAGGGGATGATTGGCGAAATCTACATGGCCCGCGGCCTTTGCTACAAGTGGCGGAATACGATCGGCCATGCCCAGGTAGAGCCGGTTCCCGCGGGAGTAAATTACGATCTCTGGACCGGACCCGCCCCGATGCACGAGTTCACCCACAATCGGTTCCATTACAACTGGCACTGGTTCTGGTATTACGGGAACGGCGACATGGGAAATCAGGGCACCCACCAGATGGATGTGGCGCGTTGGGGCTTGGGAGTGGGATTGCCCAACAAAGTCACCGCCATCGGCGGCCACTTTATGTTCGACGACGATCAGGAAACGCCCAACACCCTGAGCTGCATCTTCCAATTCGATCTTCCTGGCGGGAAACGCAAGATGCTGACCTTTGAAACCCGCCACTGGATCGCCAATCACGAGGCGGAAATCGGCACGCCGGAACTGGGGACTCCCGAAGTCAAGCATCAGGCCGGAACCCCGGCTCTGGGCCCTCAATCGGGCCGCCACAACACCATCGGCAATATCTTCTATGGCGACAAGGGATACTTCTCCACCGGTGATGAGGATGCCGCGACCTACAGGGTGTGGCTAGGTCCTGACCAGGACCCCCAACCGCCTGTCCATGGGGGAGCTGAAGTGGCCCACTTTGCCAACTTTATCGATTGCGTGGTGAGCCGCAAGAAGGAGAACCTGAACGCGCCCATCGAGGAAGCCCACGCCTCCATGGCGCTCATGCACCTTGCCAACGCTTCCTACCGGTTGGGCCGGACGCTGAATTTCAATCCCGATACCCAACAGGTGATTGGCGATCCGGAGGCTGACGGTCTGCTGCGCGATGCCGACCGCGGCTACCGCGCCCCCTACACCGTGCCGGAGGAGGTGTAGGCAGTCAGGATGCCTTCAAGGAATCATTGCGGGTCACGTCCCGGTTCATGCTACTGGATTTCCAAGTAGTCCTTGTCTGGGAGTTTCGGGAATGGTGCGTGCGGTTCAGTCTGATACCAGAAGGCCACGGAGGAGATATCGTCCTGGAGTGGCAGATATCGCCAGCCCGAGCGCCAGCCCAGGGCCTGGATGGTCACCTTGATGTCCTTTTCAAACCGGACAGGGTCCGTGATATGCCAACGGTACAGGCCGAAGCGCTCTTGCGAGTCATAGTGCCCGTCCGAGCGGATCACTTGAGGCATACCGGTGTATGGTGTTGTGAATTCCGTGTAATGGTAACCCGTGAGCGGCGGAAGGGTGCCGGGCAGAAGGTTGTAAGGGAAAGTGACAGGCGGGCCCGTGTCAAAATCGTAGGAGCCGCAGAAATAGTCCTCCGTTCCCGTGCCGTTGATGGTGGGAAACTTGGTGTCTCCATCCAGGAAGAACTTGATCTCGCCTTCGCCCCACCAACCCGTGTTGTGGACTCCCCAAGCCAGGTAAGTACCCACGTAATGCCCCCACCCTTTGACGCCATCCAAGATGACGTGGTCGGTTTTGTAAGGCAGGGGGTTCGAGCGGCGGAACTGCGCATGAAAGTAAGCCGCGTCATCCGGAACCGGCGTGAGGGTATAGTCAATCTGGTAGTAAATCGTCATCGCCACGTCATCGATGTTCTCAAGGGTAATCTTGCAGGACTTCCGGAACGGCATCTGCCAATAGGAATTGAGTCCGCTGCCGGGGTTTACGCATACGGCCAGGGACGAGACTTGCGCGTATCTTCCCCACCCGCAGGCAAACAGGTCCCCCACCGGCACTTCCACCGAGGGAGTGGCCTCGCCATCCCAATACATGCGCACAATGGAGAAACGGAAGTTGCCGGCGGGAGTCATCCAGATATGCTGAATCGCCCCGGGTCCTTGGATCTCGGCCAGCGTGAATGTCTTCTTGGCATCGATCTTCACCGAGGGCGAAATCTTCCAGCCCTGGCCCAATCCGCGCGCCGCTTCCGCGCCCGTGCCTTCCGTTGCCATGCCCCCTTTTCCCTTATCTCCGGTAAAGTTCTCGGGGCTGATCGATCGCGACTGCGCATGGGAAAGGCGCGACAGGTTCCCCATATTCTGGTCCAGTCCGTTGTAGGGGGCCGATTGTGCCGCGAGATTCTGTGCTATCAGACTGGCAACAAACACCAAACTAGCTGACCATTTGAATCCTGTCATGGTTTGCTCCTCCTTGGGCGGTTGAGTATTCCTGCCTATGCCGGAGGGGAAAGTTAACATGGATTCGCACCGGTATTGGCATTTATGTTGCCACCGGATTGGCTGACTTACGCACTCTTGAGGATCGCCCAGACGTCCCGGTGGGAGGGAACCACGATCGAGATGCGGTGGCGAAATGGGGCCAGTTTCTGGGCGAGCACACGCACGTCTTTGGGCTCGGCGCGTGTCCCCTCGGCCACCACCACCTTCACCTCTGCGTCGTTCCCGCGCAGGTGGGCGAGGATTCCGGCGGCGAGACGCCGCGCGCTTGCTGTGTCCAGCGCCCCTTCGATCTTGACCAGGGTGCTGCGAAGAGCTCGCTCGGTGCGCACCCGCAGCGAGCCGAGTTCGCCGCTGCGCAGTGCCCAGGGAGAGGTGCGGTAGGACCGGCGGACCAGCTTGGGATGTTGAAAATAGTCGTGGCGCAGCGTGAAGCCCGTCCAGGCTGCGGCGGCGGGGGCCAGCCAGGAAAGCAGGCGCGGGCCCATGCTGGGCGGCCCGAGTGAAGCTCGAACCTCCTGCTCCAGGCGCGCGGCGGCTTCCGGCGCCGGGCCGGAGCGTTTCGCGACGCGGAAAACGGGGTAAGCGCGCCGGATCTCGTCCGCCCAGCGCGCGGCCTTGGCGCGCATATAGGGCGAGCTGGAATCGCGATAGCGTTTCCAACCCTCGAACCAGACCTCCACGGATCGAAGTATGGAAGGACCGTTCAGCCGGAAGTCCGCCTCAAAACATTCCTGTTGCAGAGCCTCGATTTCGCGAGCCGTCATGCTGGAGTGCCGGACCATCGAGCTGAAGCCATCGCAAGCGCGGTAGTAGCGCTCCGCGTCCTCCGGCAGGTTGACGTTCAGGCGCTGCTCCTTCATGATGCGCTCGAAGAAGGGCGTGCCGGGAGTGGGGCCATAGATCAGGAACTGCGCGTAGGTAGGCCGAAGCGCCAGAAACTCCGCCAACTCCTCGCGGACGACCTCCGGGGTTTGGTAATCGAACCCCAGAATCATCGAGGAGAGCACGGTGATGCCGTGCGAGCGCAGTTCCGGAATCAGTTCCTCCACCGCCTTACCCTGTTGCTTGGCGTATCCGGAACGCTTTCCCTCGAATCCCACCCACACCCCGTCGACACCCGTCTCCAGCAGTTCCTGCGGGGTGAATCGGCTCAAGGCCTTGACGGATGCGAAGGCGAAAATGGAGAGGGGCGTGCCACGCTCCAGGACCAACTCGCGCAGGCGCATGGCGCGATCCTTCGCCAGCAGGAAATCTTCGTCGAGGATCGCCATGCTCATGCGCGGGTCGATCTCAAGATAGCGCTCGATGACTCGGAAGATGTCGTCGCCGGTGGGAAGCAGCCGAATGTGACGCCGCTTAAAGAAGTGCGAGGTGGAACAAAAATCGCACCCGTTCGGGCAGCCCAGCCCGGCAAAGATCATTCCCGTACGGTCCATGGGGATGGAAAAGACGCGCAGTTGGAGGGTTACCAGCGGATGGTCGTAAGGCAGGGGCCGCGGAGGCTCGCCCAGCAACGCCCGGAACCAGGCAACGCCTTCTTCCCGGCAGATGTAGTCGCCGTAGGGAGCAAGCTCCGCGTCGTCCAGAACCGTTCCGTATCCGCCCAGGACGATCTTGGCGGCGGGCGCGTGCTTGCGTACCAATGCCACCGCCTCCTTCATGCGGTGAAAGGTAACCAGGTTGAAGGAGATGCCGACATAATCCGCCCCTTTCCGAAGCTCGCGCACCAACTCCCGGTGCGACGGGTACTGAAGCACCACGGTGGGAGCCTCCAGGTTGGCGGCAATGTAGTCCAGGGCAAACGTGTAGTTTACGGAGCGCGGGCTGAAGACCCCCTGCGCGCGGGTGACCTGCCCGTGCAGTACTTCATATCCCACACTCGCACCATCTCCGTGGGCTGGCCCGATGGGGCGGCAAATGCTTGTCAGCAGAACTTTGGGCCGACAGGAGGAGCGGTTCGCAAGCCCCTCAGCGGTAGCGGCTTCTTTCCCGGAAAGCGGGCGAGATTCGATTCCCATTCTGGTTTCCATCCTTAACTCCGGGCTCGAGCATTCAGAGCGCGGGTGAGCAGCTCTTCGGGTATGCCAGCCAGATCTTCTTGCCGAAGGTCCTTCCGCCCTCGCCGGACCCAGGAGGGCTACCAGGGTACGCGCACCGGTCCGGACATGGGACGCGAGATAACCCGACTTAGTTCGGAAGACCGATGGCGTGTCTAAGAGAGGCTCTTCTCGTCAACCACACTAGGTGAAATGACTTTACTGGTCAAGAGAATTATGAAGGAATCGAGACCTTGCGAGGCTTGAAGCCGCCGGGAGTTACCGACTGGTAGTTTTTACAGTTGCTCTCCGTGCCGGTCGGAACTAATCTATGGTGTGCGGGCTTCGAGTGATCTTCTAGCTGACCTTCAATCTGCACCGTTGCGGTTCTGTTCAAGAAGCCTATTCCCAGGGCGATCAAAAATCTCAGACAGGAAGGGAGACGAGCATGAGAGCGACTCGGAGAGCGTCTATTTTTCACCCGTGGACCCAGGTCCTTGTGGGCACGATCGGGTTCATGCTGATATCGATTGTGCCGGCGGGGGGAGCGGACAAGACGAAAGACGAGGAGACCATCGGTAATGCCACCAATATCCTGACGGCCATGCTGAGTAGCGGTTCAGTGCCTGCGGACGTGCTGGCGAAGGCCGATTGCGTCGTGGTGGTTCCCAACCTGAAGAAGGGCGGATTCATCGTGGGTGGAAGCGGCGGCCGCGGGCCCATGAGCTGCCGAACCGGGGCCGATTTCTCCGGCAAATGGTCGCCGCCGGCTATGTACACCGCCAGCGGCATGAGCGTCGGCCTTCAGGCCGGGGGATCGTCCAGTGACTTCGTCCTTCTGCTGATGAACAAGAAGGTGGTGGACGGCTTCTTGAAAGGGAAGACCAAGCTGGGCCGGGATGCATCTGTAGCGGCAGGCCCCGGCGCCACGGCCGCCAATGTAGGAGGCGACGTCCTGACGTACGCACGAACCTCGGGTGCGTTCGCGGGTTTGTCGCTGGGAGGCGCCGATTTCACCCCGGACAGTGACGCCAACGAGCGCCTTTACGGCAAGCCCCTGACCGCGAGTCAGATCGTTGCCGGAACCGGCATTGAGGCGACCGCCGCGGGCCAAGCCTTCGCTGCGTTGCTCGACAGCAAGATACGAACCCACAAGATGTGATGGCGGCCGCGTTCGGGTGGGGAAGCGTCGCGGCCCAGACCGCACAGGCAATGTAGTGCCGGGTCTTCAGCCCGGCACTGCCGCGAGGCGCCCAAGGGCTCACCGATCATAGAGAAAGGGCCGGCGCCGGCGCGACATGGCGATAATCTACGCGCCCTCCGGCGCATCCGCAAGCCCCAAAGCCGCGGACCCCGGAAAACGGAACGCGCTACGGGAATGGTCGACCCTCGTGGGAGTTCCGCGCTTGCTTCCCCTTTTGCCGACCCTACTTCGACAAAACCCCTGAAGGAAGAAGTCCCTCAAATCTGGTCTTGGTTGCAGCCTCGGACAATAGTGCCACAACCGGGTATCGCGGAGTTCCCGATTCGTAGCGCACACGCGCCCTTTGCGTTTGTCTGCGGCTCTTCAATGCCGTGTGGCATTTTATGATTGAATGTCGATTCTATGGTTAATATTACATTGTGAAGATTATAGATTTAAAAATTCAAACATACAAATCCGCAGCGGAAGATGGTCAATGGGATGTTGTATGGCGATGTATAAACTCTCGACGCCTCTGACAAAATGGCGCTTAGGTTGCGCGCTTGGCGCGAGAGTGTTTCGCACGACGGCCATTTTTTCACAGCTCTGTATGCCCGTGCCACTGAACTCCAGCACGCCCTCGCGAACCGAAGAGACCTGTCAGCATCGGCTTAAAAGGGGGCCAAGAGCATCACCGTTCAGGGGACCCACCTTCGACAGCCTCATCGGCGGGGACGCGGCAAAAACTCTACAACCGACTCTACAGATTCTTCGGAGGTGGATTGGTCCGAGTCAAGTCGCCCGGCAGGTGTTCATAATCGACCCGAACCGACCGTCCCGGGTATTGTCCGAGTGACTGACCAGACCGGAAGACAAGCCCCCGGGGTTGAAGAGGACTAGCGCAGCCCCTCCGTTGTTCGTCGTGGCATAAGCACGGACATCGGTCGTAGTCGCAGCCACGGTCACGGTCAGTACATGTTCAACACTAAAGGTCTGCCATCCGCTTATTAGAGATAGTCCACCCCCAACTGCACACAGTACACGTCTCTCGCAAGGTTATTGCCCCCGTAATAGGACGGAAAGGTGCTCCAGAAGAGCAACGGGCTTCCACTGGTGAATTCAAAATTGTAGCCGGTGGAGCTGTTGTCAAGGATCGATGGATAATTGTTAGAGAGGAAGCCTACCATGGGCCCGCCGGGGTCCGTTGTCAATAATGACGTTAGGCCGACCACTGTGGGATTGCTCCAGGATGGGTTCGCCAGGCTTTGTGTCGTGATGTAGTACACGGAATCAGGCGTCGTGCCGTAAGGCGTGTAAATCAGAATATAGGTTTCCTCCCAACTGAGGCCCCTTCCCCCCACCGGCATTACCCGCCTTCCGCGGTACTATGGATCTCCCCGAGACCCCATACGGCCCGGCCTGACTCTCCCGCGGTGCCCGTTGATCCCCTACCGGCAATCACCGCGGGGCTCCCCGTGTTGCGTCTGATCTCCCATGCCTGCATGCCGTCGCCATTACCCCGGCAGGACCGGGAGAGCCTGTTCGCTCGTGCTGCCCTCCCAACTTCGACCTTCCCCGACCAGAAAGCGAGTCAGCTCCTGCATTAAATTGTTTCGAGGCCTGCTCAGCGTTCGCTCACGTTACGGCCTACAGACTCGCGGAGTCGCCTGCGCGTCCCTTTCCATCGAAGGCTTCAGCGGCTTCGTTACCCTCACCGCCGCCCCGATTGCTACCGGGTGGAACGAACCGGTTCCCGGGCGAGATTTTCACCCGCTTAAGACCAGCGCCTTCCACGGCGCACAATTGGATCCCTCTTAAACCGGCGCTTACAGAGTAAGGATTCTCTGTCCCCTTTTGCTCGGTATTTTCGCCTTCGTAGATGCAGGACGAAATGAAGCCCAGGGCGTCCTGACATCAACAGAGGAGAAACCACCATGAAGCGTCTGTATATTGGATCGATCGGGCTTGCAGCCGCCATCGCCTTGGCGGCTGTGACCTTTGCCACCGCAAATTATAGCCCGGGAGCGAAGGTGCTGCGCCCCGCGGCAACGGGAAGCATTTGCAGTTTGACCAACAGCGGAAGTCCGGCGCTCAAGTCCCCTACGGCTCAGAAAGCCGGCCTCCCGGCCAATCGGCTTACGGCCCAGGTGCAATATGCCACAACCTGCTACACGTACGCAGGCCCCACCTGCCCCATGACCGTTCTCGTTCCTTCTGGTTCGCCTTGCACGTGCTACTACCCAACCTACTGGCTAAACGGCGTGGCCTATTGAGCCGCTCAAGGGCGAGGAGTCGGGCGATAGGATCGGGAGAATACGCGACCAAGCTATCGCCCGCATCTCGCCGGCTGGCGCACACCCCTGCAACTCCGAGGTACCCAGTGTTTTGATTCCCAAGAGGGTTGCATGTGAAGGGCCGCGGGCCACAGGCAATCGCGCAAATCGGGACAGTCTTTCCCGGATCGCCCGCCTACTTTGTGGGGGAACTGAGGCTGGGGTCGAGGCGATGCGCTTCGGCAAACTCGGCCTGCGCGGATTTGGGGTCGTTGAGACGCAGCAGTGTCATGCCCAGATTGTAATGGGCGTGGGCCATAGCCGGATTAAGGCGCACCGCGGCGCGGTAGTTGTCGGCTGCTCCCTGGTAGTTTCCCGTGTTGAACAAGGCCGCTCCGAAATTGAATCGCACGTCCGCATCATCCGGCTTCATCGGAACGAGTTTCTCGTAGGTCCTGGCCGCTTCCTCGAACTTTTCGGCGGCTGACTGGCTGGCGCCCAGGCCGGCCAGAGCTTCGGCAGAGTCCGGCTTCTGCGCGCACGCCTTTTCGTAAGCGGCCGCGGCGCGGGCGTAATCCTTCCGCGCGTAGTAGGCATTCCCCAGGCTGTAGAGCGCATTGAACTCATCCGGCTTGAGGGCGAGGCACTTCTCGTAGGCTTGGATGGCCTCTTCCAGTTTGCCCTGCGCGGCTTCGGCCAAGCCGAGCGTTACCAGCGCATCCGGCTGGTCCGGCTTGAGCGCCAGGCTCTTTTCCAGCGCGGGCACCGCTTTGTTGTAACGTTCGGACTTGTAGTAGAGATACCCCAGGTGCGCCCAGGGCGCAGGCTGATCGGGAAACTTGCTGGTGAATTTGTGATAGGCGGAGATTGCCTCGTTGGTCTGTCCGGCTTGATCCAGTGCCGAACCGTAGGTTTCGAGAGCCCCCGGCGAGTCCGGGCGCAGGGCGTGCGCCTTGCGGAGATAAGGCAAAGCTTCTGCCGCCTTATTCTCCTCGAGCAGCGCCGAACCGAGATTCTCCAGCGCATCGGCATTTTTGGGATTGCTGGCAATCGAGGAACGGAAGGCCGCGATGGCTTCTTCGCTCCTACCCAGGTGTAAGAGCGACGCGCCCAGTCCATTTTGCGCTTCGGAAAAGTCCTTATGGTGTTCGAGGGCCTGGCGATACGAGGCCGCGGACTGCTCGTATTTTCCCTGGTTGTAGAGAGCCAGTCCCTTATCGGCATACGCGGTGGCATTCTCCGGAGCGATCCGGATGGCCTGGTCGAACTCCGTGACCGCTTCCTGGTCCTTGCCCACAGCGTCGAGGGCCTTGCCGAGATTGTCGAGGGCGTCCGGATACTCCGGGTGAATCTGCAGGGCTTCCCGGAAACTGGCGATGGCTTGGTCGTATTCCTTCTTGTGCAACTGGTCGAGCCCGCGTCGATTGAGCTTCGTCGCCTCGTCGGGAACATTTGGGCCACCGTCAGGGCGCGCCAAGAGGAGCCCGGAGCAAAGGATTAGGACCACGGCGAGAGAAGTGGTGCAGCTACCGAAAAGAGCCTTCATGCGTGTATGCACTCCAACCAGAGTTGCGTAACGACAATGCGTTAGCTTCAGCACCAGGCGCTAATCGCCTTTACGTTACGCAACCCAGTGTATATGACTTTGCCCGGTTTGGGGATTTAAGCTGAGCAGGCAGCGCGTAATGTCGTTTCTCAGGGATTACACTGGACGTGCTCAGGCAAAGCCTTGCTGATCTCGTGAACTGAAGGGAGTTTACATTGTAGATTAGCCCATTCAACCGTTGGAGTAAGGCGCGCTCCGCAAGAGACGCGGACCACCAAGCCGGAGGTCCGCGCTCCCTGCTTCATGCCGGGCTGTGGTCCCCTGGTGGAAGATGCATCGCGCCGTTTGCGATGGCTACGATTCGAGTCTGCGCAGGCCAGGACACGGCAAGCGTGCCCCAGCCGGGGCGGGAGCAAACTTCTGCCTCTGGAAGTCCGCACCCGCCGCGAAGCGCAGATGGTGCAAGCGGGGAAGCGGTCTGCGACTCTTCCTGATGTGGGCGGCCCGGAAGCCCATTGAACATTATGAGTGAGGCACGCTACGGGAGAGGCGTGGACCGCTAAACCGTTGGTCCGCATCTGCCCACGTCTCACGCCGCGATTTGTCGCGCTGCATCCTCAGGAGGCCGGCTGCCGCTTGTACTTCAGCGCGAACATGGGCACCCACTGGCCGTCCTGGTTCTGGTGCTGCACGTTCCAGTCGTAGTTGTCTGGACCCGTGCGCGCGATCGTGGACCGAAATGTATGGGCTTTGCCGTCGGCCTCAACGATCTGGAACTCCTGGTTCAGTTGGTCATTGGCCCAGGTGGCATCGCCCTCGGTCAGGGCGCCGTCGCGGTCAGTGTAGAAGAACGCAAACTTCTTCCTGGCCGGGTGCCAGGCGTAAATGCCGTCATAGACCGGTGTCAGTTGGCCGTTGATCAGGAACCAGGTGGTGAACTTCAGCCCGCGATGATTATCCGCCCAGCCGAACTTCACCTCCACATGGAAGGGTTTGCCGCCGTTTTCGCCGTCGGCGGTCCACTTGCCGCCAATCATCCAGGAGAGTTGGTCCAGCGGGTTCGCCGCCGGAGGTTGCGTTTCCGAGCTTAGCGGAATCGCCAAGCCCGCCAGACACACTGCTGCCAACGCCAAAACGCGCATGCGCATAGGATTCAACCACCTTTCTTAAGTTGTGAACTTGCCCTGAGATTATTGCACCAGCGGCGTTCGCGCCCGCTCCGCCAGCAACCGCTCAATGTAATCGCGCAGCTGTGCCACTGACGCATCGTACGGTTCCAGACTCTGGTGGGCGCGCGCCTGCATCACGCCCCCCTCCATCACGGTCAAGACGAACATCGCGAGCTGTTCGCGATTTACCGAAGGCGGAAAACGGTCCTTGGCTTCCTCCAGGCACTTGCGAATCCAGCCTCGCCACCCTGCGAAGTTTTTGGCAATCTTCGCGCGCGCGCTCGGCAGGTCGTCGCAAACCTCGAGCGCCAGGTTGCCGATCGGACAGCCGTGCGTACACCCCGTGTAAACGAGGCCCTGGCGGTAGCCATCCAGAATTCCGAAGATACGCTCGATGGGGTCCGTCACACGGGAGAAGACCGGCTCGATCACAATGGGCCACAGCAGGTCCACATAGCGGTCGAGGACGGCGAGGAGCAATTCCTCTTTCGTGCGGAAGAAGTGGTAGAGACTCCCGCCGCGCACTCCGGCCTTCTGGACTACGTCCGCCAGGCTGGTGGCTTCATAGCCGCGTTCCCAAAACAGCACCCGGGCGGTCTCTACCAACTTTTCGCGGGTTGGGGAAGATAGGTTCATGGTCATTTAGCACGGACTTCGCGGACTTGGTTGGTCAACCAACCAACAGATAGCCATTGTAATTTCCTTGACTTACGATTGCAAGCTTTTTCTTATGGGGTATCGTGAGCACGGGGTCTGGCGGGCATTGACTCGCCTCGGCTCGGCGTGCTAATGTCCGCGCCGCATCTCGGTGAGTCCCTTCCGCGCTCCGAGGAAGGGTTTACGGCCCCCCACCAAGGCGCCCGGGAGAGGAGAACGAAATCATGCTACCCCTGCTTGCACTCTTTGGCGGCGTTGCCCTTTTTATCGTGGGTTTCCTCCGTTATCGCCGTTACCGCCTCTTGCGGGACTCTCCGTTTATGCCCATCCGTAGCGTCGCCATGGGACTGGTCCACGTCTCAGGGAAAGCTGCGGGGGCGATGTCCGGAGTCAGCCCTCTAACCCAGCTTCCGTGTTATTACTACCACGTTCTCATCGAGGAGACGGACCGCCAGCGTGGATGGCGGCAGGTTTGCTACGCGGCCGCCGCGACGCCGTTCTATCTGGAGGACGCCACCGGCAAGGTTCTGGTGAATCCCAAGCTCGCGCAGTTCGAGCTGGCGCCTTCGTTTCAAGGGGTCGTTGGACCCACGGGCGGGCCGCGCCAGTTGGATGAGTCGCTCGGAGTCCCGGCGCCGACCGAGGCGCATTTGCGCGCCTACCTGGCAGATCAACTCGGCCAGTTATATGCTGCGCGGATTCGCCAGATGCGAGCGGAGTTGCAGTCGGAGTCCGGGGCGGGCGCCAAAATGAAGGAAGCGTACCTTCATGACGCCGAGAGGCAGGTGGCAACGGGCTTCGCGAACGACAACTACCGGCTCACCGAGTACTGCCTGGTGGGTGGCCGAACGTATAATGTGATGGGGACTTGTACGGAGAATCCCTCGCCCGCCGATGAGCACGACCGCAACCTCATCACGCAAGGCCAAACCGAAAAGACGTTCAACATAACGGACAAGGCGGAACGCAAGGCCGAAAAGAAACTGCGGTCCGATGCCCTCGTTGCCATCCTCGTCGGCGCGTTCCTCATCCTTTTGGGCGCGGCCTTCGTTCTGCAGTGGGCAGGGGCGTTCAAATAAGCGCCACGAAGATCGGCATCGGCGAGTCTGAGTGTTCCGGAAAACGCTTTGTCAAGTGGGCAGCCGGCAAAGCGACAAAGCGACGGAAGGGTTGCAGAACAATGGCGAATATCGAACCTCTATAAAGAAAATGCACCCGTTCTCATACTGGGAGCATCCCTGTGGCAATGAGCGTTACGGGCAGCGTAGTGGCGGTCGGAGAGCCCTTCTCCAGCCCGTCGATCGCCGCGGGCGAATACCAGAAGGGAACCTAAGGCCAAGCGGCAACTCCGCGGCCACTGTCCGAAGGGGGACAGGCGAATTTGAAAATTGGCATTAAATGCGTCGGCCGGCCCCAGTGTATGAATATGAACCTGGGACCGGCCTTCGCTCCCCCGGAGGGCCCTGATGTCGTTCTTAGGCAGCCAGGTACAGGGTGCTGCCGTGACGATTCACCAGGAGGAGGGGCTCCTTGCCGCCGCGACCCATCGCCTTCTCAAAGTCGGCGACGTTCTTGACGGGCTGGCGATTCACTTCCTGAATGATATCGCCCTGGCGTAAACCGGAGTCGGCGTAGGGGCTGGTGGGACTGACGTCCGTCACCACCACGCCCGTGCTGCTGGGAGGCAGGCCCAATTGCTGTGCGGTCTGCGCATCCAGATTGTCAACGGTCACCCCTTCCGTGGCGTCGCCCGAGCCGTCCTTCTCCAGTTGCGCGCGCTCTTCCGGAGTAGGCAACTGACCCAGCTTGACGGAGAGGTCGCGTTGCGACCCGTCGCGCATCAGGCTCAGCTTGACGGTCGCGTCCGGCGCCATCATGGAGATCGTCATGCGCAGGTCGTTGGCGTCGGCTACAGGTTTGCCGTTCATTTCCAGAATGATGTCGCCGCGCTGCAAGCCGCTTTCAGAAGCCGGGCTGTGTGCGCTGACATCGCCCACCAGGACGCCACGCAGGTCGCTCCGCCCCATGGCCTTGGCGATGGCCGGGGTCACATCCTGCGGCATGATGCCCAGGTAGGCGCGCGTCACTTTGCCATTCTTCACGAGCTCGGCCATCACCTGGCGTGCCAGGTTTACCGGCACCGCGAAGCCGATTCCCTCGTTGCCGCCCGAGCCGTGTGAAAGGATGGCAGTGTTGATGCCGATCAAATCACCATGGTCGTTCACCAGCGCCCCGCCGGAGTTTCCGGGGTTGATGGGAGCGTCGGTCTGAATGAAATCCTCGTAATCCTCGATGCCCAGATTGCTCCGCCCCTTGGCGCTGACAATCCCCATGGTCACCGTCTGCCCCACGCCAAAGGGATCGCCGATGGCCAGGGCAAAGTCGCCGACCTGTACTTTGGAGGAGTCGCCAATGGTGGCGGCCGGCAGGTTGTCGGCGTCAATCTTCAGCACGGCGATGTCGGTCTTAGGATCCGTGCCGACAATGGTGGCCCTGAACTCGCGCTTGTCGCTCAAGGTGACGCGCACGTCCGTGGCGCCATCCACCACGTGATTATTGGTCAGGATGTAGCCATTGGATCCGACGATCACGCCAGACCCCAGGCTCTGTTCCCGGCGCTCGCGCGGAATATTGAAGCGGCCGTCCGGGTCACCTCCAAAGAACTGCTGGAAGAAGGGATCCTGAAACATGGGCCCTGACATTTGATTGGGTGTACGCACGACTTTCGATGAAGAGATGTTCACCACCGTGGGCAAAACGGCCTTGACGATGGGGGCAAAACTGTTGTGGCTGGGCCCCTCGTTGGGGTCGGCCAATTTTAGGGAAGCAGGGGCGTGGGGCGTAGCGGCGGCGCTTGCCGTAGCGCTCGGCTCCGCAGAAAATAACTTCATACCGCCGCGTACCGTTTCCAGCGCCGCCGCTCCCCCTGCAAAAGCCAGCAGCAGAGCCAGCACCTTCAAACCTGATTTCTTCACGTTTCCTCCTTATACCCTCTCGTTTGAGTCTGTTAAACCTCGCGCTCCCGACGGGGCACCGGGGTTTCATTGAGCTAAGACGCGCAAGGCAGGATTCGGGACTATTCCGGCAAGTTGGTATTTGGGGGTCCGGCGATTGGGGACTCGAGTTGGTACAATCGCGACCTTCGCGACGGGCACTGGCAGGAGTGCCTGTGCCGCCTCCAGGGGAAGAGATCATTAGGCCGCGTGGGTCAGGAAATGATGCCCTTGCGGACCGCATAGAGAATGAGTTCGGGCACGCTGCGCAGGCCCAGTTTCTCCATGATGTTGGCCCGATGCGTCTCCACCGTGTAGACGCTGAGGTTCAGCAGGTTGGCAACGTCCTTGTTCGACTTGCCTTCCACGACCAACTGGAGAATCTCCCGCTCGCGCGGAGTGAGCATGTCGTAGGTGTCGGTGGCGCCGGTGCGCTGCAACTTCCGCACGTAATCTTCCAGCAGGACTTTGCCCACGGCGGGACTGAAGAAGGACTTGCCTTCGGCGGCGGCCCGAATGGCGCGGGTGAGATCGGCCTCGACGGAGTCCTTCAGCAGGTAGGCGCGCGCCCCGGCCTTGAGCGCGCGGAGGATGTAACTCTCGTCGGCGTGCATGCTGAGGATGACCACCGCTACGCGGGGATGGGCGCGAGTGATCTGGTAGCAAGCCTCGATGCCATTGAGGTTGGGCATGCCGATGTCCATCACGGCCACGTCGGGCGACGCCGAGCCGGCCAGTTCCACCGCCTGGCGGCCATCGTCGGCTTCACCCACTACAACCAGGTCGGCCTGCTGCTCGATCACCAGTCTCAGGCCGCCGCGCATCAATTTATGGTCGTCAGCCAGCAGAACTCTGATTTGCCTCATGGTTCTCAGGAGGACGTTGGGGCGGGCCGTGGCAACTCCGCCTTGACCGTCGTCCCCTCTCCGGGCCTGGACTCAAGGGTGAGGCTGCCGCCCAGGCGTTTCACGCGTTCCTCCATACCCACCAGCCCCAACCCCCGTACGCGGCGCGGATCGAAGCCCCGGCCGTGGTCCACAATGCTTACTTCGATTTTCTGGTTGTCTTGAATCACCCGCACGCGCGCCGTCCGCGATTCTGCGTGACGCGCCGCGTTGTTCAAGGCCTCCTGCACGACCCGGTAGATGCAGATCTTATACTCGTCGGGGAGATTCTCCGGGACATTTTCCGATTGGACCTCCACCTCCATTTCGGTGCGGCGGGAGACCTCCCTTCCCTGCCATTCCAGGGCAGGAACCAGGCCCAAATCGTCCAGCATGGAAGGCCGCAACAGCAGCGCCATGTTCCGCACGGTGCGAACCGCGTTCTCGGCGGCGGCCTTAATTCGCCCCAGATGTTCCTGCATGGGGGGCGACTCCGAAGGCAAAAGGTTGGTGAGCCGGCCCACGTCCACCAGCAGCGCGCCCAGGGATTGTCCCACCTCATCGTGCAATTCGCGGGAAAGTGACTTGCGCTCGGTCTCCTGGGCATCGACCAGTTGGGCAGATAATCTTTCGAGATCATGGCGGCTTCGGGCCAGGTCACGGTACCGCTGTTGCGCCTGCCGCTCCAGGCGCAGGATGTAGAAAGCGCTCGCCGTGGCCAGGAGCAGTCCAGTCACCAGGGCCAGGAGGATCATGTGGGTAAGCCTCGTCTGCAAGGCGCCGAACTCCTGTAACATTCCTTCGTTCAGCCGCTGGCGGCTGGAATCCTCGATGCGCTGCGACATTTCCTGGATCTTGAGGCGCCGGGGGATCAACTCCTGGCTCACCAGATCGGCGCCCCGGCGGCGGCGCTCCTCCGGGCGCAAGGAGAAGATCGCCTGGACCGTCCTCTCCTCTTCGGTGAGTTGCTCTTCCATGTCCTTTAGAAGCGCCTGCTCTTCCGGGTCGGGGCTGGCAGGATAGTTTCGCAAAGCGGTGTGAGCCTGCTCGGCTTGCCGGGTAATCTGGTCGCGGGGCCCTGCGCTGGCCGCGGAATCCACACTCAGGACGTATCGCTCGACTGTGCCGTCAGAAATGCGCGCCAGGTAGGTAACGGTCGCCAACACCTGGGTTTGGGTGAGGTATTGAGAACGAGCAACCTCTTCAGCCCGGTGCAACTCCCGGAGGGTCTGGAGAGCATTGAGGCCCGCGGCCACCATGATGGCCAGAAGTCCGCCGAAAGCAATCAATAGGCTGGCCCGCGGTCCGCGCGGCGGCTTCTCATCTGTCGCAATATCCCCCACCTGCCGGGGTGGCGACGAAGGCGGCACATCCGCTGAGGGCACCATGGCTAATATGATAACGCACAACGGCCGGAATGGGCCCAGCCACCCGGGGGATTCCCGTGCCTGTTTTATCCCAAGAGGGTCCAAACCGTCCTCCCGGCAACGCTGTTCGAAACCTTGTCCCAGTAATAAGCCTGGAGATTCGCTTCAACACGAGGAGGGTGCGCGACGGTTACCGCAACCTTCACAAACTCTTGTTGTGCTGATACAATTCTTGAGGTATCGTTTTTGACGCACGATTCTGCGCGCATGGAGTTCGACGCGGGTCGGTGTTTCGCGTCCAGGTTAGAGCGAAGGAAGCCGTGGTGGAAATTGTAAAGAGGTCTTAACAACAATTTTCTCCCCCCTTCAAACCTCTACGCGGCCTCGGCGCATCTTAGCGTTCGGTGCTGGGAAGGCGCGCCCATGGCCGGAGACGTCAGCGGACCGGAGGCATCTCGTAGTTGCCGGCGGGGAACGAGTAACGCCAACGCAGCCCCTGCAAGCCTGATGCGAGAAGTTCGGTCCGATTTCATCAGCTCTGTTTTTTAATGGTTGCAATCGATCGTCAGCCGAGCCCTCCGATGGGAATTCGGAGTGGGAGGGGCGGGGAGCGCAAGGCGCTCGCCGTGCGTTTTTCCACTCCCCTATGCGGGAGGGGTTGGCGGGAGGACGAAACTTGCTTGGGAAGGGGACACGTGAAGTGAGGCTAATTTACACGTTCCTGCTCATCATCTTCTTCTTGGCGGTGCAATTCGGGATGGCGCAGGCTACTCCCGACCAAAAACCTGCCGCGCCGGAGAACGAGAAGAAAGCCACCGAAAGCAGCAATACCGAGACGCCCGGCCCCACCGCGTTCGTGCAACTGGGCGGCAATTATTTCAACATGGGCGTGGTCGTCACCTACGACTTCAACCTGGGGTACCGGTTCACTCCCAAGATTTCCGCCGATGTGGGCGTGCCGCTGATTACCACGCGCACGCCTTACTCGATCGTCTCCACCAAGGACTGGCGGTACACGACGATCCTGGGGGCGCCTTACATCGACGTGCGCTATGACACCAAGCACGGGGGCACCAACATCACCTCCATGCTGACAGGTTCGGCGGGCTTCAATATGGTTAAGACGTATTCCACTGGGCGGTTTGTCGTGGACTGGTTCAACCACTTCGACCACCCCTACCAGATCCTCAGTTATGATGCCTTTTTCACGCCCTTCCTGAATTTCGGGGGCGGCACCGGCACAGTGGACCACCAGGTCATTCCCCGGCCCTTTGACATGTCGCGCCCTTACGAAACTCTGGGCTTTCTGGGATATGGCGAGGTCGGCGGCGATTTCACCGTCCTGAAACATTATAAGCTGGGAGGCTCCGCTTATGGCCTCGCGCCGGCCGGCCCCCAGAAGGTTTACAGCCGCATCGTGGCGCCGGATTCGCTGCTGGGCGGCGATGGCCACCACAATCGCTATTGGGATCAGTACTTTGAAACCGGCGGCCAACTGGTGAACACGTACGGCGGGGGACCGTCGCGGATTGCCCGTGACAACGGTTATTCCGCCTGGTTGCAGGTCACCCGTTTCAAGAACATAACCGTGGACCTCGCCTTTACGCACAGCGTCCACTATGCTTATGATTCCAGTTACGTGATTATACGTTATAACTTTACGGGCCTTCTGCGGAACCTGACCGTCGGCGAGTAACGGCCCCCTCGCCCAGGGGAGCTACGTAGCCAAAGAATGATTCCGGGGCCGCTGGCCGCCACGCCGCTCCCCAACCGTGGAGCGACCCCGGGGCAACGACAAGAGGACCTTTGAAAACTGCGAGCCGGTTCAGACCATTCCTCATCTTACTCGTCATTGGATTGTGCCTGGCGCACCCCTTCCGAGGAGGGGCGGCCAGTCCCGCGCCCCCCGGCACGACGCCCGCCCCGTCGGCCGTCCGATCCTATGCGGCGCCGCTTAGCTTCGAAGCCAACCAGGGGCAGGTCGCTTCCCAGGTTAAATACCTGGCGCGAGGACAAGGCTACACGCTCTTCCTGACCCCCGGCGCGGCGATGCTGGGCTTGCGCGGCCGGGGCGCCACGGGGTCCACCTCCTGGCTGCGAATGGTGCTGCAAGGAGCAGCCGCGGCCCCGGCCATGGCAGGCGAAGAACTGCTTCCCGGCCAGAGTCATTATTTTGTGGGCAACAATCCCGCCCAGTGGCGGACCCACGTCCCTACGTTTGGGCGCGTCCGCTACGAGCAAATCTATCCGGGCGTCGACCTGATTTATTACGGCAGGCAAGGCCGGCTGGAAAACGACTTCGAGGTCGCCCCCGGCAGCGACCCGAAGGTCATCGCCTGGCGGATGGATGGGGCGGAGGCTGTGCGCCTCACTCCGCAAGGCGACTTGCTTCTGAGCGTGGCCGGAAATGAAGTGCGATGGCAGCGGCCGCGGGCAATCCAGCAGGAGGGCAATAAGGAGCGCGAAGTTCCCATTCGCTACCGGTTACAGGACCGGACCGTGAGTTTCGAGTTGGGGAAATACGATCCTCTCCGGAAACTGGTCATCGATCCGGCTCTCACTTACTCGAGCTACCTGGGCGGCAGCGGCGGCGACATTGCCTACGGTGTTGTCTTGGACGCCGCGGGTGAAGCCTACCTGACCGGCGTCACGGCCTCCACCAATTTCCCTGTCAGCTCGACCGGCTACCAATCGACTTACGCGGGAAGCGGCGACGTGTTCGTCACCAAATTCAATGCCACCGGAACGGCGGTTCTTTTCTCGACTTACCTGGGCGGTACCGGGACTGACACCCCCGCCCAGATCCTTCTCGATGCCAGCGGGGACATCTTCCTGGTCGGCAGCACGTCCTCGAACAATTTCCCCACCACTCTGGGAGCGTTTCAATCCGTCTATTCCGGCAATCAGGATGCCTTCCTCACCGAGATGAAGCCGGACGGGTCCGCCTTGATCCTGTCCACGTACATTGGCGGAAGCGGGCAGGACTTCGGCACCGCCGTGGCGCTGGACACAGCGGGTAATGCTTACGTAACCGGTTCCACGCTCTCCACCAACTTCCCTACCCGGAACCCCCTGCAACTGGGCAATGCCGGACTATCGGACGCCTTCGTAACCGAGGTCAGTCCCGTCGGAGCGTTACAGTATTCCACCTACCTGGGCGGTTCGCTGTCCGACTATGGCACGGGCATTGCGGTTGATTCCGCGGGGAACGTCTACGTCAGCGGGTACACGTATTCCTCCAATTTCCCCACCCAGAGCGCCCTGCAAAGCACCCTGGGCGGTGCATCCGATATTTTCCTCACCAAATTCACTCCCGGCTCCAGCGCCCTGCTCTTTTCCACCTACCTGGGAGGATCTTCCATCGACCAGGCCTTGGCCATGGTCCTGGACGCCAACGGAAATGTCTACCTGACGGGCACCACGCAATCGGCCAATTTCCCGGTGACCAGTAATGCGTACCAGGCCACCCTTCAGGGCACGGCGAATACCTTTGTGGCAAAGGTTGGACTGAACGGATCCGTGCTGGTCTATTCCACGCTCTTCGGGGGGAACGGAACGGATCAAGCCACCGCACTGGCCCTGGACTCGGCGGGGAACCTCTATACCACGGGTTTCACGCAGTCGCCCAATTTCCCCCTGTTGGATCCCTTTCAGAAGGTTCTGGGCCTGTTCGGCGCTTCCAACTGCGGGTCGAGCAATCTTTTGAATGTTCCAGCCAACACCATCTGCGCCGACGCCTTCGTGGCGAAGTTCGGCCCCTCGGGGGTTCCGGTGTTCTCGTCTTTCCTGGGAGGAAGCGGCACGGATACCGGCCAGGGCATTACGGTTGACTCCTCGGGGAACGTATATGTGGTGGGTGGAACCACGTCCCCCAACTTCCCCGCCACCGCCCAGTCCATCTCCAACGCCCCGGCCAGTACTGCTTTTGTTCCCGACACCGACGGAGCCTACGAGTGGCTTTACCAGGGGTCGAGTCTGTTCAGCAATGCTTTCCTTGCTAAAATTACCGCCGACGATGCTCCTTCCGTGGCCCTGAGCCCTCAGAGCATCAACTTCGGGAATCAACCCCTCGGCGTCGCCAGCAATCCCGTCATGGTCACGCTGATCAACGAGGGCAGCACCGCGCTGACCCTCAGCAGCATCACGGCAAGTGGCGATTACACGGTGACCAACTCCTGCGGAACTTCCCTCCCGGGAGGGGGAGGTTCCTGTACTTTCCAGGTTGCTTTCACCCCCGCTTCGCTGGGATTGCAGACCTCTCAAGTGACCATTACGGAGCCGGTTCCGGGAACATCTTATGTGGTCACGCAGGCTATTACGCTTACCGGATATGGAGTACTTTCCGGCGGTTCCTTGCTGTTCAATCCCACCAAGCTCACCTTCCCGGCCACCACGGTGGGCAGCACCAGTCCGGTCACCCAATCGGCCCTGCTGATCAACAATGGGAACCAAGCCGTCACGATCACCAATATCTCGACTTCGGGGAATTTCGCGCAGACCAACAACTGCGGACCCAACTTCCCCACCGTGCCCGCCACCCTGAACGTCGGGCAGGCCTGCACGATCGTAGTCAGCTTCTCTCCCACGGGCACGGGTACCGTGACGGGTTCCGTCCAGGTGGCGTCCAACGCCGCCAGCGGCACCACATCCTTGGGTCTTTCGGGGACCGGGACCGCGCAATTCAGTTTGTCGTCCAACGCCCGGCAGAGCATCGTGCTGATCGGCGACAACTCCGCGACCTTCACGATTTCCGTCGCCGCCCCCAGCACTTTCCTGACGTATGTCGCGTTGGCTTGCGGCAGCGGCGCGACGTGCAACTTTAACCCGGCTACGGTTCCGGCCGGCGCATCGAGCACTCTTACTGTCTCGGGGCTTTCGGCGACCAGCGCCAATCCTCTGAATCTCACGGTCAACGGCACGAGTGCCGGGCAAACCGCGAGCATTGCGCTGACCGTCTTTTTCGCCGATTTCACCGTGTCGGCCTCGCCCTCCGGCACAACCGTAAGCGCCGGGAATAGTGCGACCTATTCGGTAACGGTTTTCCCGACCAACAATTTTAACCAGACCGTCCTGTTGAGTTGTCCCCCGGCTTTCCCCGGGATCCCGGTAGGAACGATCTGTTATTGGAATCCCCCGGGCCTGGCTTTTTCAGGGAACAATGTCTCGGCCACCAGTACTTTGACCATCACGACCACCACCCAATCGGGGGCCCTGCGGTTACCCCCGCCGGGCCGCCGTCCCCCCGGGTGGGGGCGATGGATGCTGCTCCTGGCGCTGCTCACGTTCCTGGCTGCGTTGGCCAGCGGTTGGCGCAGGTCCCGGCCCTGGGTCCGCCCGGGCTTCCGGTTTGCGCTGCTGGCGGGCGCGCTCATCATGGCCAGCGTGGGAGTGGGGTGCGAAAACTACGTGAACCCGATCAACATCAACCCCGAGGTGAACGGAACTCCCTCCGGCACCTATAGCATCGTGCTGCGCGGCACCCTGGGGAACAACAGCGGTGTGACACGGACGACTACGGTGAACCTGTCGGTTCTACCAACATCCTGAGACCATCGCGGATCGAGCGAAAACACAATGCCAGAATCTGGACTATATCCGAGGAGGAACGTCGTGAGTGGAAGGAGCGGCACTGCCACCTGCGCCCTAAGCGCAAACGGAAGCACGAGAAAGAGAGGCCGGCGCCTCCCGTATTACGTGTTGTTATCGGCCATATTAATCGGCGCGACCATTCTGGTTAAGGACCGGGGCGCGGGACTTCCCGCCACTCCCCCCCGAAGCAAGGCGCAATGGGCCCGCCTTTATGGAGCGCTGCCGCTGAGCTTTCAGGCCAATCGAGGCCAAACCGACCCGAGCGTGAATTTCGTTTCGCATGGGCGCGGTTTTACCCTATTCCTGACCGGCCGCGAAGCGGTCCTAAGCCTTAGGGAATCCTCGCCCACCAAGCCCGGCCAGAATGCCGGCACTCCCGATTCGGTGCTTCGGCTGCAATTAGCGGGCGCTAATCCCCACGCCCTCGCGACCGGCCGGGATGAGTTGCCCGGAAAGGCCAACTACTTCATCGGCAACGACCCGGGTAAATGGCATACCGATATTCCCACCTACGCCCGGGTCAAATACGAAGGTATTTATCCCGGGGTGGACCTGGTTTATTACGGAACCCAGGGTGGTGAGCTCGAGTACGATTTTGTGGTCACGCCCGGCGCCGATCCCCAAGCCATTGCGCTGGGAGTTGAAGGCCTGACATCCGCCCCGCTGCGCATCAATGCCGAGGGCGAACTCATTGTCCCGCTGGCCGGCGGCGATGTGCGGTTGCACAAGCCGGTGGTGTATCAGGAGTCCGGTATCCGGAGTCCGGAGTCCGGAGTCACACCCGGCAATCCAAAATCGGCAATCGAAAATCGAAAATCGATCGAGGGGCGCTACGTCCTGGAGGCGGAGAATCGCGTTCGCTTCGAACTCGGCCCCTATGACCGCACCCGACCCCTGGTCATCGATCCCGTTCTCACTTACGCCACCTACCTGGGGGGCAGCGGGGGCGACACCGGCTTTGCCATTGCGGTTGACTCCTCTTTCGATGCCTACGTGGCGGGAATCACCAACTCCACCAATTTCCCCACGGGCGGGTCGCCCCTGCAGTCCACCAGCAGAGGCGCCGGCGATTGCTTCGTAACGAAAATCAACTCCGCGGGGACCCAACTCCTCTACTCCACCTATCTGGGGGGTAGCGGGACCGACCAGGCGACCGCTCTTGCTTACAGTGCCGGAAACATCTTCCTTACCGGCAGCACCACATCCGTCGACTTCCCGGTCGTTTCGCCCGTCTCCAATACCAATCCGTTCCAGATGAACTACGGCGGGAATACCGATGCCTTTGTCACCCAGATCAATTCCACCGGCAGCATAATCGTGTATTCCTCTTATCTGGGGGGCAGCGGAGTGGACACCGGCCAGGGGATCGCAGTGGATTCCACCGGAAACGCTTATGTCACCGGTTTCACCGAATCCGCCAATTTTCCCCTTGTCGATTCATACCAAAGCGCCAACCGGTCCGCGGATGCCTTTGTCACCAAGGTGAACTTCAATGGCACCGGCCTGATTTACTCCACCTACCTGGGTGGATCGGCCGCCGACTACGGACAGGCCATCACCCTGGATTCTTCCGGAAATGCCTACGTAGCGGGATATACCTACTCGCCGGACTTTCCTAACCCCGGCGCCCTGCAACCCACCCTGGCAGGCAGCACGAATGCCTTTGTTTCCGAGTTGAGCTTTTCCGGCACCGCCTTGAGTTTGGTCTTTTCGACCTACCTTGGCGGGTCGGCCGACGACCGCGCCTTTGGTATTGCCCTGGATGGCTCGAATAATATTTACGTCACCGGCTATGCCTCTTCGACGAATTTTCCGGTCACCAGCGGCAGCTTTCAAACCACACTCAAGGGCGCTTCCAACGCTTTCGTGACCAAACTGAGCGCGGGTGGGACCGCGATTGCCTATTCAACCTATCTGGGCGGTAGCGGAGTCGATAAAGGCACTGCCATCGCGGTGGGGCAAAGCGGAAGTACCGCCGGCAATGCCTTCGTCACCGGCTCTACGCAATCTTCGGACTTCCCCGCGTCTTCGTACAATCCCATACAAGCCGTATTGGGGCTGAGCAATAGCATCTATTGCGGCGGTCTCCCCTGCCCCGACGCCTTCGTCACTCAGCTCAATGCCGCCGGAACCAACCTGGTTTATTCCACCTACCTGGGCGGGAATAACTCCGACTTCGGGCAAGCCATCGCGCTGGACAGTACCGGCGACCCTTACATCACCGGGAGCACGATATCCAGCAACTTCCCCGCCGCGTCGGCTCCCATGTACAACACAACTTACGTGCCGCCTTATAAGTCCACTCTGACGGGGACGGCGGGCAACGCCTTTATCGCCAAGATCGATGCCGGCAACAACCCCAACATCTCCCTGGTGCCGGCCAGCTTGAATTTCGGCAACGAAACCATCGGTATTCCCAGCGCCGTTCAGCAGATCAACGTCACCAACCCCAGTACCGCACCCCTGGTGATTACGTCGATTGCCCTGACCTCGGTGCCAACCCCTGAGTTCACGGAATCCGACAACTGCGTGGGCACGGTCCTGCCCTATGGGAGCACCTGCCTCATCAGTATAATTTTCACTCCCACCGCGACGGGATCGCAGAGCACCCAAATTACCATCACCGATAATGCCGGAGGCACGGCGGGCATAACCCAGGTCCTTAACGTAACCGGAAACGGAGTGACGGCCGCCACCGCGGTCACCGTTCAGCCCA
Organism: Terriglobia bacterium; assembly: GCA_035501695.1. Taxonomy (GTDB): domain Bacteria; phylum Acidobacteriota; class Terriglobia; order UBA7540; family UBA7540; genus Bog-366. The sequence continues at coordinate 53,372 of DATJVT010000349.1, forward strand.
CCAGTCTTTCGTTCTCCAGCCAGAACGTGGCGTCCGTCAGCCCGCCCCAATCCGTTTCCATCACCAACACCGGCACGCAGACGCTGAATATTACGCAGATCTCGACGGGAACCAGCGGCGACTACAGCCAGACCAACACGTGCGCCCCGACTTACAGCCTGGCCGTCGGACAAAGCTGCTCGGTGAGCGTGACCTTCAGCCCCACGGCCAGCGGCACCCGGACGGGCGCGCTATCCATCAGTGATAACGCGGCCGGCAGTCCCCAGACCGTTTCGCTAACGGGAATCGGCAACGCCGAGTTTTCCCTTACTTCGCCGACCGCGGGGAACCCCGTGATCATTGGCGCCACCACAACTACCTACACCATCGTGGCCAATGGACCTTCTACTTTCAATGGGGCCATAAGCCTGGCCTGCTCTGCCGGCACCACCTGCACCTTCACCGCCAACCCGATCTTCGTCGGCAATAACACCACGATGACGGTGAACAACCTCACAACGACCATGCCGAATCCCTACCCCTTCACGCTTACGGGGACCAGCGGTTCGCAAACGTACACGCTACAGCTCAGCCTCGGATTCATGGACTACAGCATGAGTTCGACACCGTCGATCCGTGCCATCGCGGCGGGGACGCCGGCCAGCTACAATATCATCATCAACCCCCTGAATGGCTTTAACAACCAGGTGGTTAACCTGATCTGCTATACGGGGTTGCCCCAGAACGCCACTTGTAGTTTTAACAATGCTACGCCGAATATCAGCAGCAGCGGTCCGACCACCGTTAGCTTGACCATCAACACGGCGAAATACGTCACGACCACGAATTCTCCTCCACGCTTCCCCGGCGGCCCGCTTCCGCCCTTGCTCCTGGGCATTCTGACTCTGGCCGGCTTGGCTTCGCTCGCCCTGGGGAGCAACCGCCGGGCGCGCCGCGGATGGCTGGGAACAACCTGGCTGGCCGTACGCCTGGCAACCCTTAGCGCCATCCTGGTATGCGATCTGGCGCTGGTGGGCTGCCGCTCGTCCCAGTTGAACTCTACGGGCACTGTGCCTGGAAACTACACGGTAACGGTCCAGGGTATCCTGGCTTCCAATACCGTGGTGGTGCGGAATACGACCCTGAACCTTTCCGTAACGGCATCCCCGTAAAGCCCGTAGGATCGGCGGCCTGCCGTATCGCTTTGGAACCAACAAAGAAGCCGGGCGCAAGCCCGGCTTCGCTTTTTAAGGGACTATCGTTGGATTGGCAGCCGTCAGTATAATCGCACTTTCACCGGACCTCATGAGACAAGCCAGGAGGCAAGGGGGTAGCGAGGACGCGCGCGCACCTCTGCGCTCCCCCGTGTCTCTTCCCTGCCATGCGTCATCTCGGGTCACCGAATAGTGTCCTTCCGGGCAAAGGCCGCAGGCCGCAAAACCGGCGGTCTGCGCCCCCAGGTTTTCATTTTCGACTTGGGTCGGGGTCGCGGGATCAGGCACCGCGGAGGTCAGCACCTCGTCGGGGAGCGGAGTGGCCGGCATAAGGCATTTTGTCCCCCAGCCCCTTTCCTTCCTGTGTCGGCTACAGAGGGACCTTTTGTCTTCCTGGCCGCCGCCCCGAAAAAGGGCTTT
>DATJVT010000350.1:0-4149 GCA_035501695.1 Terriglobia bacterium
CGGAGAACACGTGTCGTGGCGGATTTTCTGATCGGCGCCCACGCCCTGCACAATGCCGATCGCCTGCTCACACGCGATCGCGGGTTCTACCGCTCGTACTTTAAGCGCCTCACCATCCTCGATCCCACCGCACCTTGAAAGTGATGTCGGATGCTCTTTGACCCATGAATAGCCCTGACAGAGGGATCAGGGGGAACGTTCGATCGGCTCCGTTTGACTGTTCAGTGCAAACCACGGTGCTCATATGGGTGACACGAGCATAAGCCACCCTCGGGAGATTCGGGGCCACTCTTAGGTCGGGGCGTGGCTGGAAATGAGGCGGACGCCGCCCGGGAGGGCGGCGCCGCATACTGGGTGTTGTCTAGCGCGTGGCGCTAACTGCCGGAAGGCGCGGTGCACTTGGCCAGCGAGTGGTCGTTGGCCTTGTAACACTTTCCGGTATCGTTCAGGTTGTCCGCCTTGGGGGGCATGGCGGAGTGGCAATACTTGCAATTCTTGCCTTCCTTCTTGGCATACTGCTGCGTGGCGGTCGAAGTAGAAACCGACATCAAGGCGCCACTGACGATGGCCAGAGCAATCAAGACTCGCAATAGCTTCATTGAACCCTCCTGGGAAATCAAATTGTATTTTTCTTGCCCTTCGGAATAATACCCATATTTCGCTCTATTACAAAACCTCGCTCCGGCCGATCTCAGCAAGCATGCGCGGCGTCAGTTACCACCCGCCAGTTCGTGCAAAATCTTGGGATCGGCCTCGTCCATGGCCAGGAGCGAGTGGCAGGCGTTGCAATCCTGCGTGATCTCGCCCCCGCTCTTCGACTTGTGACTGCCGTCATGGCAGCGGTAGCAACCGGGAAAATCGTCGTGCCCCAGGTTGTTGGCATACGTCCCCCAGGTAATGTTCATCTCCGGGAAGATGTTGCCCTCGTAGATATACACGATTCCCTTTGCGGCGTTTTCAATCTGCGGACGCTGGGAATTGTATATGGCGAAGTAATTCTTGCGATAGTAATCGCGCAAGGCCTGGGGAATCTCATCCTCGGCCTCCCGCCGGCTGGGATAATTCCGCTTTAAGAGCTCGATGGCCATCTTGTGAACAAAAGGAAGGGTGGGACTGATGCGTCCGGCGGCCATTTCGCGATTCACAGCGCGCTCGGGCATTTCAAAGGTGTGAGTTGGCCGGTTGTGGCAGTCCATGCAATCCATGGTGCGGAGCTCACCCTTGGGGGGAGCAGGGTTGGCGGCGTACTCTGTCACCGTTCCATCCTCGTTACGATAACTGACCCACGGGATCTCCTGCCGCTTTTCGTCCGTGGCCACATAGGTAACCAGCCCCAGATGGCGGCCGTGAATTCCTATCAGCTTGCGGTCTGGGTTGCGACCGCCAATGTGCACCAGAAGGACGGTCTTGGTGGGGGAGTTCTTTTCGTCGTCACCGTACTTGGTCCGGATGACCAGTTTGTCGCCGGAAAAGCGCTCCGGCCAATGGCACTGCTCGCACGTCTCGCGCGCCGGGCGCAGATTGCGAATGGGCGTGGAGATGGGCCGGGGATAGAGATTGAACGTCACCGCCAGAACCTGGTAGCTGCCGGAGATCTTGGAACGCACAAACCACGGCGCGCCCGGACCAATGTGGCACTCCACGCAAGCCACGCGCGCGTGCGGCGACCGCTGGTATGCCGTGTATTCCGGGTCCATCACCTTGTGGCAAGTCTGGCCGCAGAACTGGGTCGATTCCATGAAGACCGTTCCGCTGTAAGCGGCAATGGCGAAGAGCGGAACGTTGATGGCGGTCATGACCGCGACAAACAGGATGGTGCTGCGCACCTTGCTCTGTTTGAAATCAACCTGCGGGTAGGCGGCGGGCAGTTCGCCCGTGCGGCGCTGGCGCCGATAATCGCGCCAGATCCCGATGGGGATCAGAATCAACCCCACGACGAATACCGCCGGCAGAATCATGTAAATCAGGATCCCGCCGTAAGGATTCGGCTGGAAGCCCAAGAACATTGACGCCAGGGATATGACCAGGGTGATGCCCGCGGTGGTTGTCAGGACCACGCCAATCCGGCTGATCATGTTCTGGCTGAGGTAGAAGGCGGGACGAACGAAATGGGTTAACCCTTCGCGCCACTGGGCGGGCTTCCCCGGGGATGGCTGGCTGTTTGTGTCCGGCAAAACTAAATCCCTCTCTTCCCCTTGGGATTGCACCCCTCAAGCTGGGAAGCATTTTACCACCGCGCGCCTAGATGTGGAGTTCGATGAGATAAGGGAACCAGGTCGGGAGGGCAGGAGTCCCGATGCGTTTCTCCCGCCCCGCGACCGGAATCCTAATTGCCTGCCGGCTCCTTGTAACCTTCCAGGGAGTGATTGTGGTCCTTGTAGTATTGTCCGGCGGGAGTGAGTTCCTTCATCTTCCCGGCCGGATGGCAGTACGTGCAAGCCTTGCCCTCTTTCTTGGCGTACTCCGGCTTGCCCATTCCGAAGGGAAGAGCCAGGATCAGGGCCAATCCGATCAAGATGAGAGTCTGAATGATCTTCATAGGGTCACGACCTCCTAAGTTGAGATGGGCGGCATTATAAGACAAATAGTCACTCGCCGGACACATCCGAGTTGCTGGGTGCATTCTGAATGCCACCACCGAAACGATGTAAAGATTTTGTACAGTCAGGATGAGGCGCAACTTAGCCGCCGGATCTACTCTGTAGCTAATTGCAACTAAACAATTTGCGCGAAATCTCTGGAATCTTTGGGGGAAATTACGCAGAGGTTCAAAGCGAGTCAGAATGCGACAAGATTGCCGAAATGACATGGAAACTCACAAGTATAAGAACAGAAAGGCAGAATATTCTATCAATGCTGCATAGAAATTAATCAGATTGCCGGTCTGAAGTGGCAGTTCGCTTGCCCTTATGACTTCCGAACACCTCGGTAGCGCCGATGTCGCAAAGCAAGGAGCCGGCGTTGGACGCGGGTTGCGGGGATTGAAATTACATGAATCTGCTCGTAGTTGGAATCAGTCACAAAAAGGCGCCCTTGGAGCTTCGGGAGCGGTTCGCCCTGACTGAGGGAGCCGTTCCGGAGGCCTTGCGCCGCCTACAGAGCGAACCGGAGATCGAAGAAACGGTGATCATCTCCACCTGCAACCGGGTGGAATTCGTCCTGGTCGGGTTTGAGAAGCAGGATGGGATGGCCGCTTTCCGCCGCTTTGCCGAGTCCTTCTATGGCGTGCGCTTCGATGAGTTCGCGGACTGCTTCTACGTGTATCACGCCGAGGAAGCGGTGCGGCATCTCTTCCGGGTGGCAGCCGGCTTGGATTCGCTGATCCTCGGCGAACCACAGGTGTTGGGCCAAGTCAAGCAATCCTACTTTGTTGCCAGGGAAGCGGAGACATGCGGTGGCGCGCTGGAGTCCGTCTTCCAGTGCGTGTTCAACACCGCCAAGCGCATACGGACCGAGACCCACGTGGCGGAAGCTCCGGTCTCCGTCAGTTCGGCGGCAGTGGAGATGGCGGAGAAGGCCCTGGGCGGATTGGTGGACAAAACCGCCATGATCATCGGCGCCGGGCAGATGGGCGAACTGGCCGCGCGCCATCTGGTTTCCAAGGGCGTCGCGACGATGCTGGTGAGCAACCGGACGCACACCCAGGCCGTCGCCCTGGCGCAGGAGTTGCGCGGCTTGGCGGTTCACTTCAATGAGATCTGGGAGGCCATGCGCGGTGCCGACATCGTGATCAGTGCCACGGGTTGCCCGCATTTCATCATCACTCGCCACGATATGGAGCGCCTGATGGCGGAACGCGGCGGTCGCCCGATCTTCCTGGTCGATATCGCCGTGCCGCGCGACGTAGACCCTGCCGTGAGTGAAGTCGCCGGCTGCACGCTGGTGAACGTCGACGGGTTGGAAGCCGCAACCCACCGTAACCTGAGCGAGCGCCAGAACTCCGTGGAAGCGGCGGATCGCATTCTGTCCGAAGAGATCGAACTCTTCCGCGAGCGGCAGGAGCAGCTTAACGTGGTGCCGACCATTGTTTCGCTGCGGCGGCGCGTGGAGGAGATTCGCCGCGCGGAGATCAAGCGCATGCGCCGCCTGTTCGGAGAGCTCACACCGCAGCAGGAACAGGCGCTGGAATCCCTCACCCAGGGACTGGTG
>DATJVT010000351.1:0-6031 GCA_035501695.1 Terriglobia bacterium
GGCCGTAGCGGTTTCGATGGAAAGCATCTGGAACCCCGCGACAAACTGAATCAGGAACCAGTAACCAAGCAGTAGGATGGCGGGAATTTGCACGGTCCAGAAAAAAAAGAAGAGAGGAATGAGCGTGGTGATACGCGCTCCCGGATAGCAAACGAAGTAGGCGCCCAGTACTCCGGCTATGGCGCCACTCGCCCCGATCGTTGGAACTCGCGACCCCCCACTTACAACAATTTGCACGATCGCCGCCGCCACCCCGGAAAGCAAGTAGAGCAAAAGGAAGGGAATGTGCCCAAAGCGGTCTTCAATGCTTCGCCCGAACACAAAGAGAAAGAGCATGTTTCCCAGCAGGTGCAGCCACCCGCCGTGGAGAAACATGGAGATAAATATGGGCGCGACGGTAATCCGTGCAGGGAGTGCGAAGATGGTCGGAGATGTGTAGCGGGCCGGGATCAGCCCATACAGGAGGACAAAGCGATTCAGGTGTGGGCCGAGAGATAGTTCAAATAGAAAGGCCCAGGTGTTTATCACGATAAGGAGGAGGGTGAATGCCCAGAAACTCCTCCGGCGAATATGGTCGGTAAGGGGGATCGGGACCATGCCCCTTCATTCTACCGTGCTGAAACGTGGCTGCCCACGGGAAAAGCATGCTCGCTGGGGGAAGGGTGCAAACATGCCTTTCCTTGGTGGGCAGGCTCGATCGCAGACGGCGCCCTGGCGAAAGGTACAGGCCGCAGCCTGCGTATGCCGATGCTATTCTTGGAACACGATCACATCATTCGATCCGTGGAAGCGGATTTCCTGGATCGAGCGCGAGCCGTTGGGCAGTTCGTTGTAAACGACCTCGTCATCCTTGTATACCGTTCCACGATTTATCACTTTGCCCTCGGCCGTCGCCACTACCTTGTTTCCCTTCATGAAGGTAACCGTCGCTTCCGGGCTGTGGGTTACCCATTTGACACTGTAATTGCCACTGGTGAGGTGAGTGCTGCCTACGGTGGCATCGAAATGAAGGAGCACGTCTTTCGAATCCCGTGGTTTGGCCGCAGCACTTACAGCGACCAGGAGACCCGTTGCGAGAATTGTAACACCCAGACTCTTTGACAATCTCATGTCTATCCTCCTCAAGGTTTTTGGTTGCCCCGGGGTGTTGATAATGGCGATCCTCGATTCCGAACCGAATGGAACGCCCTCCGATTCAAACTGCGGTTTAGCTTGCAATTGCCCTTGCATCGCCCCTAAAATCGAGTGGGGTTAAATGAAAAACGGGAAGTCATGAGACTTCGCGTCTTTTCCGAGGGGCCATCGTTGCCCAGGCCGCCAAACCGTCAGCAACGGTAGTCCATTTAACCCCGATTTTTTCCGTGCCCTAGCTGCTTAGACGCGGCAAGACATCAAAAGTCACCATCGCCCTTTCACTCGCATCGTGTCCTCACTACTTCCCTCTTAGACGCAAAATCGAGCTTTCCATAATCTCACTGGCATCTCAGCAGTTTCTTCGAGTTGTGCACGTCGGGCCTTGTCCCACGCTCATCATTACGGACATTTCGGGCAAAAAGTTCCAAACTATTGTTCAGGCAGTGTCAACATTCTATCAGCTGCTTTTGAACAGCAGGTCAAAGTTGGACCCACGTTGACCCTATCGAGGGGCGGCGATATACTGCGCGAGGGGGCTTAGGGCGCATCTCTTCCTCGTGCCGGGACTTGCACGCGGGCCGGCATCCTTTTCCCCGCGGCCAACGCTATGAAACCTTCCGGGCTTGCTAAAGAACTCGCCGGCATCGTAGGCAAGGACGGCGTCTTGTGGAATCCTGAAGACTTGATGCTATACGAGTACGACGCACTTTCTTCCCTGCGACAGCCGGATGCCGTGGTTTTCCCCCGCAATACTGAGCACGTCGTACAAATCGCGAAGGCGGCATTGCGGCGAAATTTGGCTCTCGTAGCGCGTGGTGCGGGTACGGGTTTAAGCGGCGGGTCCGTCGCCACCGAGGGTGGAATCCTGCTGGTCTTCTCGCGCATGAAACAGATCCTGGAGATTGATTTGGAGAATCAGCGCGCGCGTGTGCAACCGGGAGTGGTGAATCTGGACCTTTCGCTGGCCGTGGCGGACGCGGGCTATTATTACGCGCCCGATCCCTCCAGCCAGAAAGCCTGCACCATCGGCGGCAACGTGGCGGAGAACTCGGGCGGCCCGCACACCCTGGCATATGGAGTCACGACCAACCACGTGCTGTCGCTGGAAGTGGTCCTCCCCGATGGCGAGGTAATTCGCACGGGCTCCAGCCATTGGGACCGTCCGGGGTACGATCTTACGGGGCTCTTCGTGGGCTCCGAGGGCACGCTCGGCGTCGTCACAGAAGCCACCGTAAGGTTGTGCCGAAAGCCGGAGGCGATAAAGACCATTCTAGCCATTTACGACCAGGTGGCGGATGCAACACGCACGGTGGCCGCTATCACGGCGCGCGGCATCACTCCGGCGGCGCTCGAGATGATGGATGGGTTCACCCTGCGCGCGGTCGAGGAAGCCACGCATGCCGGTTACCCAATGGACTGCGCGGCGGTGCTGCTGATCGAAGTGGAAGGGCTGAAGGAAGCCGTGGAGGAGCATGCGGAAGAGATAGAGGCTGTTTGCAGGGAAAATCACGCCCGGGAAGTCCGGCGAGCCAAGACAGCCGAAGAGCGGGACCTGCTGTGGAAAGGGAGAAAAACAGCCTTCGGAGCATTGGGGCGCATCAGTCCCAACTATTATGTTCAGGACGGCGTCATTCCTCGTACCCGCCTGCCCGAGATGCTGGATTTCATTGGAAGCATCGAGAAGAAGTACGATCTGCGCATCGGCAACATCTTCCATGCGGGGGATGGAAACCTGCACCCTCTCCTCATGTACGACGAGCGCGACCGCGACCAGACGGCCCGCGTGATGAAGGCAGCCAAAGAAATCATCCTGCAATGCGTGGAAATGGGTGGCTCGATCACCGGGGAGCACGGCGTGGGGGTGGAGAAGAACGACCTTATGCCGCTGATCTTTTCCGAGACTGATTTGGAGTTGATGGCACGGATCAAGAACCTCTTTAACCCGCTTGGGCATCTGAACCCTGGAAAGCTCCTTCCCACCGGGAAGATGTGCGGAGAACTGCGCGGTGGGACGGCGGCCGGAGGAATGGTATGACCTTGGCGGTGGACTCCTTGCGTGCTGACCTTTCCGCCATGCTGGACTCAACCTCCGTGGCGTCAGACGCGGCTGTCCTCGCAGCTTTGGCTGTGGATGACAAGGTCCCGGCCACTGCCGTTGCCCCCACCACGGCCGAGCAAGTGGCTCCGGTATTGCAATATGCCTCCGAGCATCATCAGGGGTTGATCGCACGCGGCAACGGGACCAAGCTGTCCATGGGCGCCCCGCCGCGACAATACGACATCGCCCTATCGCTCCGAGAAATGAAGCGGGTCACCCATTACGAACCGGCGGACTTGACGATCAGCGTTGAGGCCGGAATGACGTTTGGAGAATTCCAGACTCTCGTGGGGCAGAACGGCTTGTGGCTTCCCCTGGATCCACGGGGCGGGCCGGATGCGACCATGGGTGGAATTATCGCGGCGAATGCGGCGGGGCCACTGCGACAGGCGTTTGGCGGGCCTCGCGACATGGTTCTGGGATTGAAGATTGCCACCACAGACGGAAAGATCGCCAAGACCGGCGGCAGAGTTGTGAAGAACGTCGCGGGCTATGATTTGGGGAAATTGTTGACGGGCTCGTTTGGCACCCTGGGCGTGATCGTCGAGGCCAGCCTGAAACTTTTTCCCAAGCCTCCCGAGCGTGCCACCTTTGTCATGCGGGCCGGCACGCTGGGCATTGCGCGGGAGTTGCGCCGGGGAATTCTACGCTCACCCCTCGATCCCATGCGATTGGTCCTCCTCGATTCCGGTGCCGTTGCGCTCCTGGAGTCCTCCGCTCCGTCTGATGTCCAGGCGGGGGCGGAATTATGGGTTGAGGTGGGGGGATCACATCGTGTTATAGAACGCTGCATGCTTGAACTCAAACATGCCGCGTTTGCTGTTGGGGCAACACTTGCGCGGAGGGAGGGGGCGGAGGAGGCATGGGGGAAGGTTTCGAACCTGGCCCTTTGGCTGCAGACGAAATATCGCGATGTTACCGTCCTGAAAGCTGCCTTGCCCTTGGCGGCAAGCGAAGAGTTCCTCAGCTACGCAGAACAGGAAGCCGAAGCAGAGCGCGTCAGGCTGGCTGGTTTCGCCCAGGTGGGGGTCGGTGTCGTTCACCTTTGTCTGTTGCAGGAGACAATGGGAGCGAATGTCACAGGGCTGGTCCTTCGCCTTCGCCGCTCTGCCAATGGGCTCAAAGGGAGTCTTGTGGTCGAACATTGTCCGCTGGACCTCAAGAATCAGTTGGACGTTTGGGGCAGCGATGGAGATGACCTCCCAATCATGCGCAAAATGAAGTCCGCCTGGGATCCAGAGGGAGTCTTGGCTCCGGGCCGGTTCTTGGGATTTTAGATTATCGATTTTGGATTTTCGAAACCGAACGCGCCCTCGCCTTCTCGTCTCGATGGATGAAGGCTCCGTTGGCGAGCCGTCAACTATGTAAGGGGGCGAGGGCACAAATTCAATGCTATTAGATCCGCAGCAAGCCACACTGCCGGAGCAGACCAATTCCGGCGCGCCACGTTCGGGGTACGGCGCGGGCGAGGCCCCGCGTTGGGTGGATTATTCGCGGTGCGTTCATTGTGGTCTGTGCCTGAATGCCTGTCCGACCTATCGCGAGTTGGGACTCGAGATGGACTCGCCGCGCGGCCGCATCTACCAGATTATCCAGGTAGAGAAGGGAAGGCTGCCGCTCGGTGACAGTTTCGTTCGCCACATCGATCTTTGCCTGGATTGCCGGGCCTGCGAAACGGCGTGCCCCTCGGGTGTCGAATACGGAAAGTTGGTGGAAGCAGCGCGGGGGCAGATTGAAAAACATTATCGCCGCCCTCCTCTCCCGACCTTGTTGCGGAAGCTTTTCTATTATGAAATTCTGCCTCACCCCGCCCGGCTGCAGATGCTGGGAAGGCTGTTGCGATTGTACCAGCGCTCGGGATTGGAAAAGCTGATCCTCGCCTCGCGCGTGCTGAAGTTGCTTCCGGGTCGCATCGATCGAGTGGCGCGCCTCGCGCCGCGCATGGAGAAACCGTTCTTTTACGATCGCCTGGGCACAACGGTTCCGGCAGAAGGGAAGCGGCGGTACCGGGTGGCGCTCTTTGCCGGCTGCATTGCCAATCTCTCGTTTGCCCGGCTGAATGACGCAACCGTAAGGGTGCTGGCCCGGAATGGCTGCGAGGTCGTGATTCCCCGGCGCCAGGGCTGCTGCGGCGCGTTGCATGTGCACGCCGGCATCCGCGGCATTGCCCGGGACTTGGCCAAGGGGAACATCCAGGCGTTCCAGGCGGGGGAATTCGACGCCATCATTTCGAATGCGGCGGGCTGCGGTTCCGTTCTCAAGGAATATCCGCTCCTCTTCGAGGAGGAGGACCGGGAATTCTATGAACCGGCCAAGGCCTTTGTGGCCAGACTGCGCGATGTGACGGAATTTCTGGCGGGGATTGACTTCAACCGGGAACTGGGAATAATAAAAGCTAGGGCGACCTATCAGGATCCTTGTCACCTCGGGCACGCGCAACGCATCCGGACGGCCCCCCGCAAGCTGCTGGCGGCTATTCCCGGACTGGAACTGGTCGAACTGAAAGAGGCAGAAATCTGTTGCGGCAGCGCCGGCGTTTACAACGTTGTTCACAATGAGATGGCGGAGGGTTTGCTTGCGAACAAGATGCGCCGCATTGGCGAAACCGGGGCGGAACTGATCCTGACCGCCAATCCCGGCTGCCTCCTGCAGCTTCGTGCCGGAGTTCAGCGCGAAGGTAATCAACGACGAGTGCTGCACGTCATCGAATTGCTGGACGAAGCGTATCGAAGGCCCGGTGGATAACCGGCGGTTTGCGGGGGTTGTCAGTTTTCAGTTGTCAGTAGTCAGTTGTCGTCC
>DATJVT010000352.1:0-2133 GCA_035501695.1 Terriglobia bacterium
AGCAGGAAATCGGCGAAGTCGAGGCCAGTGTTCTTTTCCGGTTGGCCTTTATTGAAGCCGCTGGTGGTGTAACCAGTAAAGTTGAAGGTGCCGCGCGCGTCGGGGTCAGTGAGACTGTTCTGCTCAATGCGCCGTACTTCGCCACCGAAACGCACGTTGTGCTTGCCTCGGTTCCAGATGACGAAATCCACCGCGCGCAGCGTCTGATTGCGATTGAGCGAAGGAATGGTGTCGTTCAGGCGGCTGTAGTTGGTGAAAGAAATGATGGGCAGGCCCCAGTCAAAGGGATCCTGAGAAACTCCCTGGATCCCTAGATTGCTGGCGATATCCTCCTTGTGAGCGAAGGGGTTCAGGGTCAGAGTGCGTGAGCGGGTGAAGTTGAGCGTGAAGTTGTTGAAGAAGCGAGGCGCGAAATTGTGCACCTCGCCCAGATTCAAGCTCTGCTGGCGCGTCGAGGCCGTCGAAGTGAGCTCAGGAAAACTCGATACCGACGCCGCTTGGGAGGAAACGTAGTTATAGAATGCGTAAACGTTATCTTTGGAGGAGATCTGGTGGCCAATCCGGACCATCAGGTGTTCGTTATCGGAAGGGAGTGACTCGTTCAGGTAGAAGTTGTAGGGCACGCAGGCCGCTCCGGCCACCCCGCCAGCGCAGCCTTGCGCGCTCTGGACACTGGACGCCAGGTTGGGTAAAGGTATGTAGGCCATCAAGCCGGTGGCCGCTTTGTTGATCAGGTTGCCGGGAATGATGTTGCCGGGACAAGGCACGGAGGATCCACATGGCGATGGGGCAAATGGCGTGCGCGCGTCTGGATTCAACGGATTTGACCTCGGGTTGTAGATCGTCGGCACGACCCCGTTCACCACCGCGTCCGAAAAATCTCCCTGGCGCTCAGTGAGCGTCGGCACGGTGGCAAAGTTAGAAAATGGGCTGCGTGCCCGCTGCAACTGGTAATTGACGAAGAAACTGGTCTTATCCTTTCCATTGGGGTAGATCTTGGGGATCGATAACGGCCCCCCAATGGTGGCGCCAAACCTGTCGCTGTAGTAGAAGATCTGGGGTGACCCCGCAACCTCCGGATTCAACGGATACGGGCGCGCATTAAACGCGGAATTAGAGAAATCCTCGAAAAGGCTGCCGCGCAGACGATTGACCTGTGGGCGCCGGCCACCGCCGAAGAATCCCCCGCCCCCGAATCCCCCGCCGCCCCCGCCAAAACCACCACCCCCGCCACCCCCGAAACCGCCACCCCCGCCGCCAAATCCAGGAGCGCCCCCTTGGCCTTGGCCGTTACGGAACCCCTGACCGCGTCCGCCTCGACCTTCGCCCGGCGTGGGGGCCTCTCCGACGCTTCCGGAGAGGAGGAACGAATTGGCGGAGCTGGAGCCGGCGTCCGCAGCCGAGATCTCTCCTTCGCCACCCGCGTTTTCTCCCTGTTGCCCTTGCTGACCAGTGCTGGCCTCCGCCGCGCCCTCGGAGAACCGCAGGTCCGTGGCGCCGTTGACGCCCAACCCACCACCCGTGGAACCCGGCATCGCCGGCAAGCCCTCGGTCTGGCCGCCCACGTCACCGAGTCCACCCTGCGCTCGCGGTGAGACGGAGGCAAGGTTGGATGAACCGGCAGGTCCGGCTAGCCTGCCACGGCGCACTTCAGTGGCGGTCTCGGGCAGAGCGAGTACCAGCGCGACGTTTACCCGCAGAGACCGCCCGTCAGTTACCGGGACGGGTTCGCGCACATCGGTGCGGAAGCCCACCAGGGAGACTTGCAGTTTGTAAGTACCTGGCTTGATTCCAGCAAGAGTGTAATTGCCGGCCTCGTCGGTCCAGGTCGCCTTACGCTCGCCGGTCAGGGTATCCACCAAGGTCACCTTGGCGCCCGGCACCGCGATATCCCCCGGCCCGCGCACATGGCCGCTGACCCGGCCCTCGGGCGCTGCTTGGCCGGCGGCGCGCGCGGCGCAGCCGGCGAGAAGAATCCCGGTTAGACAGAGGATTCGTGCGGCCGTCGCGTTTCCAATTGGGCGGCGACGTCGGGGACTTGAGATCAGGGTCGGCTCAAGCACGAGCACTTTCCTTCCATGAATCCTGGGTGACAGCCACAAGCGGTGTGATGAAAAACCCGTTTGGGTACTC
>DATJVT010000353.1:0-15726 GCA_035501695.1 Terriglobia bacterium
GGCTGGGGCTGCAGTTTTCACAGGAGGCGGAGGACCTCCCTGCGCCACTGCGGCACGTGCTTCTTCCACCGCGCGGAAAACCTCCTGAGAACAATACGCCAAAGTATTCACCTTACGATAGCCGCGCTTCCCGGCTTTGAACTTCTCGAAGGAACGTTCAATTCCCAGCAGCACGGCTTCCAACGGGAAATCCTGCTCCTTCCAAGATTCCACCAATGCCCAGTCGAGAGGGGACAACAGGACGGGCTCCGCGCGGCACTTACGGAACTGCTCTTCGATTTCGGTGAAGTAGTTGAAGTAGTTTTCCAAGGGAACCCCGGGGGCGAGGGGTTGGGTACTGGGGGCTAGGTGCTGGTCGAAGGTTTAAGTTTGAAGGGTGCATCGGCCAGCCGCTCGACCATGAACCTCTGTCCATTGAGCCTGTTTTTCTCCCCGGTCCCTAGCCCCCAGTACCCAGCCCCCACCACCTGCTTTACTTCCGCCGCGGGGCGGAATGGTTACGGTGGTAGATAATTCGCAGGCCATCCAGTGTCAAGGAAGAGTCGATGGCCGGATTGTACTTGGAGGCGCCCGCCACCAACGGCGCCTGGCCACCTGTCGCAATGACTTTAGTTTGCCTGCCCAACACGGCACACATGCGGTCGAGGATTCCATCCACGGCGCCTACGGTCCCGTAATACAGCCCGGACTGAATATTCGTGATGGTATTAGTGCCAATCACGCGGTCCGGTTCGCGGATTTCCACGCGCGGCAATTTGGCGGTGTGTTGAAACAACGCCTCCGCGGCGACGCTGATTCCCGGCATGATGACTCCGCCCAGGTATTCTCCCTTGGCGGAAACGGCGTCGAAGGTGATGGCTGTCCCGAAGTCCACCACGATGCAGGGGCCGCCATATTTCTCAAAGGCCGCTACGGCGTCCGCGATGCGGTCCGCCCCTACTTCCTGCGGAGTGTCAACCATGATGGCCATGCCGGTGCGCGTTCCCGGCCCCAGAAACTGCGCCTCCCGCTTGAGGTATTTCCGGGCCATGTCCGCCAGGACAAAATTCATGGGTGGCACCACGCTGGAAATCATGATTCCACTGACGTCCGAGGCCGAGAGCTTTTCCAACGTGAAGAGGTTGTGGATCAGGATCCCGTATTCGTCGGCCGTTTGCTCGCGGTTGGTCGTCAGCCGCCAGAGCGCGCGCAGGGAATCGCCCTCGTACAGGCCGAGCACCGTATTCGTGTTTCCTACGTCGATAACCAGGATCGTGGGGTTAGGGTTGTCCATATTTATGACCCTTTGTCCTATTTCACCTCCACCACTTCGCCCGCCACCAGAGCTTCCTGGCGCCCGTCGTCGTAAATTATTTTCAGCGCGCCGCTCGGGTCGAGGCCGGTGGTGGTCGCCTGCGCCGCCCCCGCGCCGGACACCACACGCACGCGCTTGCCGTGTGCGAAGGTCGAAGCTGCTTCCCAGCGCTCGGTGATGGCCTTGTTCCCCTTATCCAGGAGCAACTGATAATGGCGCTCCAACTCCCGCAACAAGGCGAGGAGGAGCTGGACGCGGGAAATACCCCGGTGCACTTCCATGCGGAGCGACGTGGCAATGTCTTCCAGGGCGGGGGGCATGTGGTTGTGGTTCACATTCATCCCGATCCCCAGCACCACGGCGTGAAGGCGATCAAGTTCGGCGCTCATTTCGGTCAGAATCCCACAAACCTTTTTCCCGTTCACCAAGAGATCGTTCGGCCAGCGGATGTCCACCGCGAGCCCGGTGGTCGCGCTAACGGCTTTCTGCGCCGCCAACCCTGCCATGAGAGTCAGCACAGGAGCGGCAGCAGGAGACAGAGGGGGACGCAGGACAACCGAGGCATAGATGCCGCTGGATTTCTCCGAGTACCAGGAGCGGCCCAGGCGCCCCCGCCCGGCCGTCTGTTCCTCCGCCACTACCACGGTTCCGTGTTCGGCTCCTTCCGCGGCGAGCCTGAGCGCCACCGCATTGGTGGAGTCGGTGCGGAAGAAGTGAACGATGTTGCACCCGATGGGATTGTCACCCAGTTCCGCGCGCAGTAAGCTCGGTGCCAGAATGTCGGGGACGGTCACCAGTTGGTATCCTTCCCCATGCACCCCGTGAATCTCAATCCCCAGCGAGCGCAACTTTTCAATCCAATCAAAAACCTTCTGGCGTGTAACACCAATTTCTGAAGCAATGCGAGGACCCGGCACCACCACTGTGGCATTCTTAACCAGGAGGTTAATCAGCTTATCGACCCTGCGATCCGTGCTTAGAGCGGTGATACGCATAGGTATTTCCTGGTCTTAGGTACCCCCAAAGATCTGTTATCGACAGCCGACCCTGCGGTGGACCCGCTGAAAATCCTCTAGCGGCGACCGGCATTGCCACTAATATCTAAAGGGGCAATATCCTAAAATTAATGTCCACTGCGGCGGCAGAGTGGGTAAGGGCCCCGACCGAAATATAATCGACGCCCGCCATGGCGTAGGCGCGAATATTGCCGGCGTCGATGCCTCCCGAAACCTCCAGCCGCAGACGCCCGGCCGCCCTCTCCACGCACCGCCCCACTTCCGAGGGCGACATGTTATCGAGCAGCACGCCGTCGGCTCCGGCCGCGATGGCTTCGTCCAATTCCTCCGGAGAGGTGATTTCCACTTCCACATGGTATCCCGGCGGGCGCTGCTGGAGAGCGCGCTCGATGGCAATTCTAATTCCACCGACCAGGCGCAGGTGATTCCCTTTGATCAGGATGCCATCATCGAGGCGCAGGCGATGATTCCGCCCGCCTCCCACCCGCACCGCATATTTTTGCAGGCTGCGCAGGCCGGGCGTGGTTTTGCGGGTATCCAGGAATTCCGCCCGTGTTCCCGCCAACTCTTCTTTCAGGCGCCGTGCGTAGGTGCCAATGCCGCTCAAATGTTGCAGAAAATTCAGTGCCACGCGCTCGCCCGCCAACAGAGACCCCGCCGCTCCACTGACCGAGGCCAACGGGGTGCCGACTGCAACCTCTGTGCCCTCCTCCACTCCGCCTTGCCATTCCAGCGAGGAGTCGAGAACCTCAAAGACCTTGCGGGCGATGGGCAACCCGGCCACGACCAGGCGCTGCTTGCTGAAGAAGGTCCCGCGCGCCTGCATCTCACCCGGCAGTGTGACGCGCGTCGTCAAATCGCCCTGACCCAGATCTTCGGCAAGCGCGTGAAAAACCAAGTCGCGGATTTCTTCGGAAGAGAAATCCAGGGACTCCAGCGACTCATCCGGACCCGGAGGACTAAGGTAACCGGCCACGTCTCAGCCCACCCTTTCGAGGGATTCCAGGACTTTACGGAGATGCTCCTCGAGCTCCCTGAGCCGATGCTCGGCACCCCGCACGACTTCCCGCGGCGCACGCGCCAGGAAATCCTGATTGTCCAGTTGAGCGCGCACTTGTAGAAGTTGCTGCTCGAGCTTCTGTCTCTCTTTCAACAGGCGCGCCCGCTCAGCCTCATGATCCACCTTTTCCTCGTGCAAAATGCGCAGATCGAAAGAGGGGCCGGAGCGGACATCCGGGAGGTCGGCCGCCAAGTGGCCCCGCGTCAGGTGCATCGCCCTTAAGGCGCCGAGACGCAGAATGGCATCCTGGTGGGTGCGAAAGATCTCCAGAAGGCGCAAATCCTCCGCTGCCACTTGCAGGCTGGGCTTCTGCTTTTGCAGGCCCATTTCCGCCTTGGCATTGCGCGCCGTGACTACGAGTTCCTGGATCTTCTCAAATTGCTTTTCGGAAATCGGGTCGGCCACACGTTCGGTGACCAGGCGAAAATCCGTCAAGGAAATGGAAACCCCCGGCTTCGCATGGGGGAGCAGATGCCACAGCTCTTCAGTAATGAATGGCATGAAGGGGTGGAGCAGGTGCAGCGATGCTTCAAACACTCGCGCCAGGTTGACCCACCCGGACGGGGCCTTCCCCCCTTCGACTGGCCGGGTGATTTCCGGTTTGACCCATTCCAGGTACCAATCGCAGAGCTCATGCCAGAAGAAGTGGTAGATATTGAAAGCGGCTTCGTGGAAGCGATAATTCGTGAGGGCTTCTTCCATCTCCCGGGTTACGGTGGCCACGCGGGAAAACATCCAGCGATCCGCCAGGGTCAGATGCTCGGTTGCCGGCACGGGCTCAAAACCCAGGCCGGGAATCGGATCCAGCGCCTCTCCTAGATGGGTCCGAGCTGGCTCCGGCATTTTCTGGAGGTTCATCAGGATGAAGCGGCCGGCATTCCAAATCTTGTTGGCAAAGGCGCGATAAGACTCGACTTTGTCCTCAGAAAAGGCAATGTCCGTACCCGGGGCAGCGCTAATGGCCAGCGCAAACCGCACCGCATCGGTACCATACCTCTCGGTGACTTCCAGCGGGTCCAGGACGTTGCCCTTGGTCTTCGACATCTTCTGCCGTTCCGCATCGCGCACCAGCGCATGGATATACAACTCGCGGAAGGGAACATCCTTCATGAATTTCAGCCCCAGCATGATCATGCGCGCGCCCCAGAAAAACAGAATGTCGAAGCCCATGATCATCAGGCGGTTGGGGTAGAACCGGCGCAGGTCAGCGGTCTCCTCCGGCCACCCCAGCGTGGCAAAAGGCCACAGGCCGGAACTGAACCAGGTATCCAGGGTGTCACCGTCCTCGCGCAAGGAAGCATTTCTGCACTTGGGGCACGCAGCGGGTGCTTGGCGCGCCACGATAACTTCGCCGCAGGCATCGCAGTACCAAGCCGGAATGCGGTGCCCCCACCATAGTTGGCGGGAAATGCACCAGTCGTGAATCTTGTACATCCAGTCGAGGTAGATTTTCTTGTAATTGTCGGGAACGACGCGGACTCGGCCATCCTCCACTACGCGAATGGCAGGTTCCGCCAGGGAGCCGGTTTTGAGAAACCACTGCATGGAAAGAAGGGGTTCAATCACGCTCTTGCAGCGTTGGCATGTTCCCACGCTGAGGGGGTAATCTTCGACCTTCTCCAATAATCCCTGTTGACGCAGGTTGTGGACCACCGCCTCGCGCGCCGCGTAGCGATCGAGTCCCTGGTAGGCTGAGCCCGCGTCGGCGGTCATGCAGGCGCGTTCGTCAATCACCACCACGCGCGGAAGGCGGTGGCGCTGGGCGATGGCATAATCGTTTGGGTCATGCGCGGGAGTAACTTTCACGGCCCCAGTGCCGAACTTGGGGTCCACAAAGTCATCGGCTACCACCGGAATGGCTCGCCCCAGCAATGGCAAGACGATCCGCCGGCCCTGCGCGGACCGGTACCGCTCGTCGGCGGGATTCACGGCCACCGCCGTATCACCCAGCATGGTTTCCGGCCGGGTAGTAGCTACAGCCAGGTAGCCCCCGCCATCCTCAAAAGGATAGCGGATGTACCACAGGTGGCCGGGGCGGTCTTCATGCACGACCTCCAGATCGGAAACCGCCGTGCCACAACGCGGGCACCAGTTGACGATGTATTGTCCGCGATAGATCAGGCCTTCCTCGTAGAGTCGAATGAAGACTTCCTGGACAGAGCGCGTATACGCCGGATCCATGGTAAAGCGATCGCGGGTCCAATCCACGGAGGCGCCCAGTCGTTCCATCTGCCGGCGAATGGTGTCGCCGTTCTCTTCCTTCCACTTCCAGCACCGTTCCAGGAATTTCTCCCGCCCCATCTCGATGCGCAGGCGTTGCCCTTCGCGCTGCCAGGCGCTCCTGGCCTGCGCTCCGTCCAAGTCAGGGAGCGCCTCGCGTCCCAACTCACGTTCGACAATCATCTGTGTGGCGATGGCGGCGTGATCCGTTCCCGGCAGCCACAAGACGTTTTCGCCGCGCATGCGTTGCCAGCGCATCAGGATATCGATCTCCGTATGTTCCAACATGTGCCCCATGTGGAGCGATCCCGTAATGTTCGGGGGTGGAATCACCAGGCAGAACTGCGACCCAACGCTTTCGTCCTTTGGCCGGTAGAGGTTCTGCCCTACCCAGGAGCGTGCCCAGCGGGGTTCGATGTTCTCCGGCGAATAAACCTTCGGGATCTCAGTATCCAAAGAGATTTCTCCTGAATGTGTCCGGCAAGAGAGTGAAATCAAATAAATATACCGGGTGCGCTGGGGTGAGTCAA
The DNA here is from genome assembly GCA_035501695.1 of Terriglobia bacterium. GTDB lineage: Bacteria > Acidobacteriota > Terriglobia > UBA7540 > UBA7540 > Bog-366. The sequence continues at coordinate 6,121 of DATJVT010000353.1, forward strand.
ACTTTCGGCGGACCGCACAATGTCTCCACCCCTTCCCAACGCGTCGCGGAGAGGAGAGGGGAGTTCGATGACCTTCTACTATGTCTGGGGCGGGGACGACTCCAACCTGATCTCAGCGGCGATTTCCTCTGCAAGGCGCCTGGCCATTTCTTCCACTGCATCCGCCGGCAAGGGGGGAGGAGACATCTTCACTACCACTTTATGAACAACCGAGTAAACCATTTCCCAGTCGATGGCCTGGGGAGGTGTGGCGGGCACGGCCACAGGCTCCGGAGATGTAGCTTCCGGCGAGGCTTCGAGGGGACCGGTTAGCGCGGCGACTACTTCTCGCGGAGCCTCGGAGTGCGTTTCATCCGTAGAGGCCGGTTCCGGTAGCCGGTCGCCCAGAGCAACTTCCGTGGAAGCCACTTGGGCGGGTCCAGGAGGGGCAACTTCCACCGCCGGTAGTTCCTCCGCGGGCGCTGGTGCAGTTGCTTCGACGGGTTCAGCTAATTCCGCTTCAGAAGCATAACGGATCTGCCCGGCCGCGGCCTGCTCCAACGAAAAACCCTCAAGACTGGTAACACCGGCAATCGGTACTGCCATGGATGGAAGGCTGGAAGGCTCCTCCCAGGGAAGTGACTCGATTGGAGAGGGTTCAGGAGGGGGCTTTTCTACTGCCGTTTCTGGGGGAACCGTCCCAGCTTCGGCTCCTGGGGCTGATTCCAGTATTGGCGCAACGCCCGATTCGGGCTCGGGCGATGCCGGGAGCGTCTCATCTCGCCAAACCGGCTCGGCAATCTCCAAGGGGGCGCGGAAAATCATGGTGCTAAATTCGGCGCGCGCGATGGCCACGTCGGGAGCTTGCGCCGACTGCTCCTCAATGAAGACTGGTTCCGCCTGTTCGTTCTCAAACGATTCAAAAAACGAAGGCGATGGCTCCGCAGGTGCGGACGACACAGTAGGACCGGGAGAGGGCACCTCCTCCGTAACCGATGGGATCTCAAGGGGGCGAACTCCTGGCGATTCGGGAGAAGGACCGGCTTCGAAAAGTTCCGGGACAGGCCCGAGTTCCGGTGGCATCCCTAGCGCCGCTTCGGGCTCGGTATAGGCCACCTCTCCTTGCGAAGGCGGCGGCTCAGGTGCGAATGACTGCGGCGCTCCCATCGTCGGTCCATTGTGCGCTGCTTCAGCGGGTAAAATTGGCGCCGACTCTGCGTGGACCAATGGCGGCCACTCCAACGGGGTTTCGGGCTGGGCGGAGGGCTCTGGCGCAGGGGCGGCTCCTGCGGCGATTTCCGGCTCCGCCGGTAGATCTCCGAACTGCATTTTGGCGGGCGAAGGCTGCGGTACGAACACGGGTCCCTGATCCCATGTGGATTCAATGGACCCTATCTCCTGCGGAGTAGTGGCAGAAGCAACCGACTCGAACTCCGGAGGGCTTGCGGGCGTCTGTTCTAAGAACGGTTCAGCGTATGCAACCCCCTCTGGAAGGTTCGCAGAAATCGGCGGAGCAGGCTGTGGCTGATAATCCGGCACCGGTTCCAGGGACGCCTCAGGGTATGCTACAGCCTCAGGTACACTTGCAGAAACCGGCGGAACAGGCATCGGCTCATAGTAAGCCGGCGGTTCTAGAGGAGGCGCAGCGTATCCGGTATCCTCCGGTGCACTGACCGAAGCTGGTGGAGCTGGCTCCGGGATGTAAGGAGCTGCCTGTTCCAGAGGGGGCTGCTCACCGTATGGGGCTCCCTCCGATACTACAGATGGTTCAAGCGCTGCGTAGGGTGCAGCTGGCATTTCCGCCGGCGCTTCGTAAGGGGCAACAAACTCTGGGGCGGGAGCAGACTCCGGCGCCATCTCCAATTGAGCTTGTGGGGCTTGGGTCTCCACCGACGCTGACCCCAGGCCATACGCCGGGGGTTCTTCCAATACGGGCTCAGTGAATGCGACTCCCTCGGGAGCCATAGCAGGTATCGGTGGCAGGTAGGGACCAGGGGCTTGTTCCGCCGAAGGCTCGAAAGGAAAGGCAAACTCGGGCGGAGGAGCAGGCGATACGGCAGGTGTATCAGGCGCAATATTGGCTACCGTGGCCGCTTCATACTGGTCAGCAAATTTCCCTACAATCGAGACTAATTCATTCGCCTCGAAGGGCTTCTTGATGATGCCGTCCGCCCTCACTTCCTGGCCGCGTGCATCGTCGTAAGGCTCCATTTCGCTGGCAACAAGCAACACGGGCACGTGGGAAAGTTCCACCGATTTTTTCACAAATTCGCAAACTTCGTACCCATCCCTGCCAGGCATGGAGACGTCCGCCAGAACGACAACGGGGTGGAGCACCGCCAAGCGCTTGATAGCGGCAACACCGTTGGAAACGGTTTCAACCTCAAACCCTTCACCTTTCAGGATTCCGAGCGCCTTCTTCTGGACGCTGGGACTATCGTCGGCAACCAGAACAGTCCGGGCCACGGGATTCTCCTCTTGGGCGCCACGCCCAGTTCGTGAGAGAGATACCACGATGGGGATGCGAAGTCAAGGCGCAACCGATTGGGATTCTTAAGCTTGCGCTGTGCCAAGGGCAATGGGGGGTGATCTGGTCGGTCCCCCGCCCCCCCGTGCCTCTGAAGGCTACTGACACAGCCTCCTGGTGACGTATCAGAAGGGGTGTAACACTTTCTTAAGACCGTGAAGATGCCCCTTCTTCTTGGGCTGGTCTGGAGGATTGCCCGTTTCTGGTGGGCTGCTGGCAGGAGTATTTTCCCCGGCCTTTTCGCCCTCATTCTTGGGAGTCGCAGAGGATTCCGCAGCCTTGGCTGGTTCCGGGCTCTTTTCATTCACAGGCGTCACAACAATGGCGGCATTGGTGGGGGAAGTAGTGGGCTGTGTCTTGACGGCTTCCATGCCATTGCCGGAACTGCCGATGTGCACGGGGCCATAGAGCGTAGCGCTGGTGTCCGGAGTGCTGGAAATCATTTCCTCAAAGCTGCCCAACAGGCTTTTCTCTACGTGATGGGCAGCATCCGCCTGCGCGCGCGCGAGCATGGCGCGGGTGGGGTGGGGAATAGGTGCTTTCAAGGCGGTTAGCCGTTCTTTGGCTTGCGGAACCAATGGACTCAAGGGAAAGTCAGTGATCAGGTGCGAGTAATAAGGAACAGATTCATGCGCTTTCCGCAAATGTTCCAGGCTCTGGCCCAGGTAAAAAAGGGCGGCGTCGCCACGGCTGAAGTCCGGATATTTCTCGATGATCTCCTGGAAGCGGGAGCGCGCTGCCAGATAAGCACCGTGCTGATAGTAGTAGTTTGCGGTGAAGAATTCGCCCTCCGCAAGGACCTCCTGCGTCTGGCGCAGGCGCCTCTTTACGCGGGAGATTAACGGACTGTCGGGGTACTTCAACAGAAATTCCTTAAACTCAGCATCCGCGATCTTGGCATCCGTCTGGTCGCGGTCGGCTTTCGCCATCATCCGGAAGTGCGCCATGCCCACGCGGTATTGCGCTTCCGGTGCCTCCGGGGCAGTGGGGAAGAAAGTAATAAAGTCCTTGTATTCCGCTTCCGCCTGGGTCAATCCGGAGACTCCGCCTTCGCTGTAATAGGAATTCGCAATCGCCAGCTTTGCCCGGGAGAGATATTCGCTGTCAGGGTAAGTATTAATGAGGGTTTGCAGGGTCAATCGCCCGACGTCGTATCGCCCGTGCGCGATCTCGTTGGTCGCCTTCTGGAAGAGCACCTTGTCGGGTTGCTCGCCGGGAGCAAAGATGAGCCCCGGGTCGGGGTGGTGCATACGATTTACCGCGGCGCAACCCGGCAGGAAGGCAGCGGTAAGCGCGAGTCCCAAAATGAGTAATGCCTTCCTGAATGCATCGGATATAGGACGTTTGAACAGAATTCTATCTCCTCTTCGAAATCAAGCTCCTGAAATCTGGCGCGAAGACGCCGCCAGCCGCAGTATATCCCGCAGGCGAGTCTGGGGGTCTTTTTGAAAGATGTCCGAACCGACCACCAGGATGTCTGCCCCCGCCCGTCCCAAAGACTCGATCTGCTCCAGGCGGATGCTCCCCTCCACCTGGATCGCGAAATCCAGCCGTCTTTCGTCGCGCGTGGCGCAGGCAGATCGCACCTTCTCGAATGTCCGAGGAAGGAACGCGGCATCGGCAAAGCACGCGTCCGCCGAGAGAATGAGCAGGTAGTCGATATCCCCCAGCGCATCGCCGACTGATTCCACTGCGGTGGAAGGATTGAGCGCCAGACCCGCCTTGGCCCCGCCCGTCCGAACCAGATCCAGGACTAGATGCAGGTTGGGAGTCGACTCGGCATGGATGGCGATACGGTCCGCGCCGAGTTCAGCAAATTCCCTGATATATCGCTCCGGCCGCTCGATCAAGAGGTGGATGTCCAGGACCAAGTCGGTGGCTTTACGCAGGCTCTTGATGACCGGTTGACCCACACTAATGTCGGGAACAAAGTGCCCGTCCATCACATCCACGTGAACCATGGACGCCCCAGCATCTTGAATGATCTTTAATGCCTCCCCGAGCTTGGAGAAATCCGCCGCTAACAGAGAGGGGGAAATAAGAACCATAGGTGCAGTCTACAGTGAAGCTATCTGCCGTGAGCGACGCACTCTAGATTAGCACAACTCCCCGTCCGGAGGGTGGAAAGCAAGCGCGCAAAGGACACTCCGCTGATATGAACTGATATGCCTTAATGAAGATAGGCGCCGCAACGTAGCGATCACGCTCCTGGAGGCTATTCGTCCGGAACGCGTCCGTCAGCCGTCAGCCTATTAGTTCTTATTGTTGGCGCTCCAATTGCCAACCGCAACGAGTTGATAGAACGAGCCCCCTGCACTGGGTTGGATGGAAACAATATGCTGTTTCTCTTTCGTTCCTGACTTGAGGAGGATGACGCCTTTTTCGGGTCTGTCATCGCCGCACGTGAGAGTGATGGAAGACCCCTCTTCCTCGTCGTTCGAAGGGGCTGGTGAGGGATTTGAGCAATCGAGCACTTTGCCGTATTTCGCGAGGGCTTTTCTGTAAAAGGCGGTCACTTTCCCGGGAGAATCACTGGAATCCATATTCACCACCGCCAGTTTGAAACCGGTGCCACCACCCCACAAACCCAGGCGGGCGGCCTGGGAATCATTGGAGTTGCCCTTATGCGGTTTCGATCCGGCGTAGATAGGGAGCCCAACATCTTCAGCACTGGCTCTGCCACTGATAATCAGACCCGCGCCTTCCTTTTCTGGTTCCTGAGCGGAACAAGGAGAGGAGATCAAGTGAAGCCCGGTCCAGCCAAAGGCGAGGAAGATCCCGCAAACAGCGAGAAGTCTCGCGCAACATCTGTTTTCAAGGGACACAAGTTTATGCATGCTTCCCTCCTATGTCACTTAGTACGGGGAAAACCTGCTGGATGTTCCATCAGTGGGTAGCGTTCGTGCTCTTGCCTTTCAGCTTAGATTCTGAAAGAGGAGTATAATGTGCCTTAAATTTGCCCCCCTCGGAGGGTTGGAGGAGTTATTTCATGGCACGTGTTTTTACCACGCAACAACTTGCTGATTTCCTTTTCGACCGCATCATCGTGAATTGCCCTAAGTGTCTCGAAACCGGCTGCCTGAAAATTGCCTGTACCTTGGTCGCGGAAGAACTGTTGGAAGAGGCTGAAATAGTTCACAAGCTCGAGCCGGTTTCGGACGGCGGCGCGTAAGAAGCCCTCATCGCCCCCATTGGGCGCCCTGCTTGATGACGCGCGCGGCGATGTCTCCCCAGAATGGCGGCGGATTCAGCTCCAGTCCATATCCAAAGTCTGTCATGTGGTTCACCGCCCCGGTGTCGGTGCGCACGACGGCGCCGGTAGTCGTATCCCACCACTCAATGGAGTAGTCCCCATCTTCCAGTGGCGTGACATTCGCTTTGGCCTTTGGCTGGGGGCCGCCCCGCACCGACTTGCCGTCCATAATCCGGAAGGCCAGCGGATCGTGCAGCCACAGCAAGGCGCGATCCCCACCGCTCACGCCGTAGACGTTCACACTCACGGGGAGGGTAGGAAGGGCGAGATGGATTGGCGCCCAGTTCCTTGACGGCCAATCAACCCCGGCGACGAATTTGGCCAAGGGCCGGTACTGAAGGTAAAGGCGGTTTTGGTCCACATAGTTGTGCCACCACCAGTACATGCCCACTCCCGCCGCGCCGGAAACTGCCGTGGCCCACAAGCAATCATGAAAGTTCTTCCCCTCGGGGTCCACTTGGAGGTCGCCTTCCATGCCTTGCTCGCCAAAGAAAAACGGCTTCCCGTAGGGGCGCATCAGGTGGTCGGTGTCTTGCAGCGAGTATTGCGCCGCGTCATAAGGCTGGGCCCAGTAGGAATGGGCCTGCACCAGGGTTATTTCCGGCAGCGCGAACATGCCGGGGTCGCGCCAACTTGTCGTGATGAGATGCCCGAATGGATCAATCTGCTTCAGATAGCTTCCCACGTCACGGTGCCATGCAACATTCGCCTCGGTGTTGAAGCCGTCCAGCAGGTCCACTTCGTTCCAGAGTTCCCATGCCACCAGGTTGGTTGACCATCCCCAGCGCGCCACGCTATAACGCACGCGGCGTTTCACCAACTCGCGGGCGCGGGGGGAGGTGAGATAATCCAGGGGTTTCACGCAGGGGCCGCCATTCGCTGCGTTGTAAGGGTTGCGCGGCCAGCGATAGTGGAGTCTCTCCAGCCACCAGACGGCCATTTCAAATGTTATCTGGAAGCGGATACCCAGCCTCTCGGCCAATCCGGCAACGTAGTCGAGACGCCAGGCCGACTGCAAATCATAGTGGCCCAATCCGGTGACCTGCGTTTCCAGGGGAAACCCCGCAAACGAGCTGTCACCGGGTCCGGCGATGATCTTCGGATCCTGGGGCACGTAATACTCCTGCCATAGACGGACATAGTTGGCCCCCCCCTCGACGAGGTGCCCCATCATGCGGTCAAAGTAATATGTTCCCTCCCGCTTCTCGTACATGCAGAGGTTCTCGCCGATGGGAAAAAAGGGGTGGCCTGCATCGTCCTCGAGATACAGGGGGTTGTGCCGGCTGGCCCGCACAAATCCTCCGCTGAGACCCGGCACCACATGCACCGGGATGGGATCACTCTTGCGCATCTCGGAACCTGCACGCAGGAAGAGCGTAACCTGGTGGAGACCTACTTCACCGCTGGCGAAGCGTACGCGCCATTCGGGAGTACCTATCGCCCGCAACAATTCCACGGCGCCCGGCCCCTTGACCGCCGGATCCTGGAGTGACCGATCGTAATCCTGAAACCAGAAACCGGGAACCACCATCTGCTTGCCCGAGGGAAGCGCGATTGTCGCATCGAGGGTGACCTCATTGGGATCAAAGGGATTGGCAGGAGCCACGTCCGGCCGCCACGCGATTTCAATCTTCTCGTACTGGCGGCTTTCCGAAGTCAGTACGTGCGCGCCGGTAATGGACTTCTCCTTCGCCCACGCCGTTTGTCCCGCCCACAGAATCAGAATGAGGACCTGGACATGGAAGAAACTCGTCAACAAGCGGTGCATCACTCCAAATTCCCTCCTTCGATTGGAAAACCCTCCCGGAGCATCCAAGGGCCAAGCCACAGCAGGGCCGCCGTATCAATCATCCAGTGCGCCAGCATGGCGGGATAAAGGCTTCCAACTCGCACTACCGAGTAAGCGAGGAGCGCACCCACCATCCCCGCCCGCGCCATGCCGCTCCATCCCTGATAAAAGTGGGCCAATCCAAACGCCACGGAAGACACTACCCAGGCCCACAGAAGCGAGTGCAGCCAGTCGTGCAATTGCGTCAGCAGGTAGCCGCGGAACAGGAATTCCTCGCAAAAGGCTGCAGTCGGGGCAACAATCAGAACCGCCCACGCCTTTTCGCGAGGCGTTTCTGGAATCAGCAGGTAGACCAGCTCCGACTCCTGCGGCAGCCAACCGCGTCGCTCACACAAGACGACCATTCCCACAGCTAGCAGCGCGGCCGCCGCCATGCCCGCCCCCCAGACCAGCACCCCGTTCAAAGGCACCACGGCGAAACCCGCTTCGAAGACCCGGGGGGCAATTTGGAATACAATCCCCAACCCCACCATAGTTAATAGCCACTGGGAGAGAACCGCGGAGAAATAGAGGCCCAATCGAGGCAGGTTGCGGATGTCGGGGTTGCGGGTGGTGAAATAGGAGAGGGCCGGTACTCCTGCCACCAACAAAAGGGTGAAGAGGATGGCTAGGATGGTGTTGAGCATGCCTGCACCCTTTAGCGCAGAAGGTAGGCGCCCAAGACCGCGCGGCAACGGTCGCGGTAGGTTTCGATCGGCGCGTCTGGCGGTCCCAGCAGCCACTGCAAGCAATACCCATCCACCAGGGCGCGGATGGTGGCGGCGGCATCCTGGGGGTTGAGGCGCCGGAACTGCTGCTCGCGAATCCCCAACTCGACAATCTGGATATCACGGCGACGACAGGCCTCAAAAAAGCTCCCCAGCAGTGAGCGGAATCGTTCGTGGCGGGTGCCCAAGGCCACAAAGTCAAAGAAAACAAAGTAGAGATTCCGGTTGACCTCGGCGCTGTGAAACAGGACTTCCAATTCAGAAACCAGTTTTCCACGCGCCGTGTCCTGCGCGCGCAGGACTTCATCCAGACTCCGGTTCAGTTGCCGCAGCAGCCACTCGAGCACGCCACTGAGCAGGTCTTCTTTGGTAGGGAAGTAATAGAGCGCGCCCCCCTTGCTCGATCCGGCACGAGCGACGACGGAATCCAGGGTCATCCCCTGGATACCCTTCTCCAGAATCTCCGCGTAACCTGCCCGGACAAGGGCATCGCGGCGGCGATCAGCAAGTTCAGGATTAGCGCGGCGGGGGCTCATGGATTCCCTTCGATATGGAACAGTCGTCTGGTCGGATTATTTCCTACCGGAGGTTTTTGTCAACTAGATTCATCAGCCGTCCGAGGCCTCGATCTCCAGGGCCCTTGCTCTTGATTCCTGCCTGGTTGCTTTTATCGGACGGGGGGTTCTTGAACCTGCCGCGCCGCCAGTGCTAGCATGAGACGAAACATGGGCAAAATGGCTCCTGCAACAGATTGCGGCAATCTCATCGGTCTCAACCGGCAAGAATTGGAGAACCTTGCGGTAAGCTTCGGGCAGCCGCGATACCGCGGGGGGCAACTCTATCACGGGATCTACATGCGCCGCGCCCGCCAGCTCTCCGCGTTGACGGACCTTGACCGTGACTTCCGCGATGTCCTCGCCGCACACCAGGGAATCATCTATCCCCAGGCCGAGCATCAATTCTCCTCCCGCGACGGCGCAGTGCGCTACCTTTTGCGCCTCGCCGACGGCAACCGAGTGGAGACTGTTTACATGCCGGAGGAGGATCGCACCACCCTCTGCTTGTCCAGCCAGGTCGGGTGCGCGCTCGATTGCAAGTTCTGCTTTACGGCGCTACTCGGCTCCCAGCGCAACTTGACGGCGGGGGAGATTATCGGGCAGGTGTTGGCCGTAACTGCGGGGCAGAATGTGGCGCCCGGCTCACGTCTGAACCTGGTTTTCATGGGCATGGGTGAACCGCTTCTAAACCTGTCTCAAGTCCTAAAAGCCGTAGAGATTCTGGCCGACCCCAA
>DATJVT010000354.1:0-12293 GCA_035501695.1 Terriglobia bacterium
TCCACCGCCGAACTCGGCACGGCCGTGGCCTCGCGCGAGGTGAACGACCTGCCGCTGAACGGCCGCAACTTCACCCAGTTGCTGCAGTTGACGCCGGGCGTATCCCCCATCAGCACCGCCCAGAATGCGGGTGGCGGCGGCCAGTGGGGAGGCAACACTATCGGGAATTTCACCTTCCCCTCCGTCAACGGCCAGTGCAACCGCTGCAACTATTTCCTGCTCGATGGATTCAACGACGGCCAGGTGTTTATGGGCATGGTGGGAACCACGCCCATCATCGATGGCATGCAGGAATTCAAGGTGCAGTCCCACAATGACAGTTCGGCCTACGGCGGCGCCTTGGGCGGTATCGTCAACGTGGCCACCAAAGCCGGGAGCAACCAGTATCATGGCGACGTCTGGGAATTTCTGCGCAACAACGCCCTGGACGCAGCCAATTTCTTCGAGAACGTCACGGGAGCCCAGACCACCCCTTACAAGCAGAACCAGTTTGGGGGGGTGATTGGCGGGCCTATCAACCCGCACGGTTCCGGGTTTGGCTCCAAGACCTGGTTCTATGCCGGGTATGAGGGATTCCGGAGTGTCCGCTCCAATCAGACGCTCTTGCTGGTCCCGACGGCTACCCAGCTGCAAGGAGATCTGAGCACTCTGCCCCTTCAGATCTACAATCCTTACTCCACCACGCCTGTTGCGGGGGGAACCTATACTCGCCAGCCCTTCATGTGCGATGCGTCGGGGAGTCCGTTGCCGGCCGTCAACAACATTCAGGCAGCGGGGACGCCCTGCAACAAAATCCCGTCCAGCATGATCAACACGCAGCTGTTAGGCTATATCACGCCGGACTTGCCACCGGCCAACGCCACCATATTCGCCAATACCGGCGGGAAGCAGAACGCTGCCGACCTGACCTCCCAGCGCATCCGGCAGGACACGGGATCACTTCGGTTCGATCATCAGTTCAGCGAGCATGACAGCTTCTGGCTGCGCTACACCGGGTTTACCCAGCCGGATATCTTCCCCTACAACTATCCCGGCTCCACGCAAAACCTCTACGAACACGGCTATCAGACCGCGGTCGACTATACCCACGTCTTCGGCGGCGGAGCCAAGGTACTGACGATAGGGTTTGGGCGCAATAGCCAGCAAACCAACCAGGTTGGCCATCGCGGCGTTGCGGACAACCTCTGGCAGTCGGCCGGCTTCTCTCCCGAGTTTGCCGCGATCTTTCACCAGAGCGGGCAGTTGAACCCGAGTATTAGTATCGCGGGCTTCAGCGGGATACCGGGCAACAAAATCCAGGACACCCACATGTCCAACGTCTACGAGTGGAAGGGTGACTTCACCTGGGTGCATGGACGGCATACCTTCCAGATGGGTGGGGACTTCGCCACCAACAATACCCACAGCCCCATTGAGTACATCGATGAGGACTTCAATGTGGCCCAAACCTCGCAAGACGGGAAAGGCAACGTGGGCGGCGAGGCACTGGCCTCGTTCCTCCTCGGTGTTCCCGATTATGCCGATTACCGCAACGTGAACGAAACCACGCACGGCGGCTGGGTGGATGGTTTCTACTTCCAGGATTCCTGGAAAGCCACCGACAAGCTGACCGTCAACATCGGGTTGCGTTACGACCTGACGCTTTGGCCAATTTACGGCAGCCTGGCGGATAAGAACCAGTGGGTGGGCGACATGGACCTGGACCACGGGGTGTACATCCTGGCGCGCAATGCTCCGGCTTGCGACCCCGCCTCCGGAGTCGGCGCTCCCTGCATTCCGGGTGGCACGCTGCCGGCAAACGTTGTCCTTACTCCCTTCTCAAACAATGCCATCTATTACAACACTCACGACAACTTCGGTCCGAGAGTGGGACTGGCTTACCGGCTGCGGCCCAATACCGTCCTTCGCGGGGCCTTCGGGAAATTCTTTGATAACTGGGGCGCAGTCAGCCAACTCGCACAGAACTATGAGGGCACGTGGCCTTCCCTGGGGCAGCAACTGGTGCAACAACTGAATTACCCCACGGCCACCAACCTGACACCGAACACCAGCTACGGCGATCCGTTCAATGCGGGCAGCGGGTCCGTTCAAGTGCCCGTGGCGACGCCTTTCGGCCAACTCCAGTGGTTCATGGATCCCCACACGCAGAATGCTTATTCCGAGCAGTGGAACGCGGGCATTCAGCAGTCGATCGGGCGCTCGACGATCCTCGAAGCCGATTATGTGGGCCAGCACAGCAGCCGTTTGAACGAGGGTGGATTGAGGAACGTGGCGGTGACGCCCGGGGTGGGAGACCCCACCCTCGCTGTCGATCCGCGCCGGCCTTACCCTTACATTACCCCCACTTACTATGACAAGAGCATCGGCAAGGCCACCTACAATGCCTTCCAATTCAAGATCCGGAGGACCACCACCAAGGGCCTTTCGTACATCGTTTCCTACACCTGGTCGAAGATCATCAACCTGGGCTGCGACGGCTACTTCGGCGCCGAGGGTTGTAGCGTCCAGGAAGTTTACAACCTGAAGGATGACCGGAGCGTGGCCGGGTTTGATATCCCGCAGTCGCTCTCCACAAGCTGGACCTACGATATGCCGTTCGGCAAGGGGATGAAATTCAATACCGGCAACAAAGCTCTGGACTACGTGATTGGGCCCTGGTCGATCAACGGCATCTTCAGCATCCGGTCGGGCGAACCCCAGACCCTGGGCGTCAGCGGCGATATTGCCAATATCGGCGGCAATAACGAGCGGCCTAATGTCGCGGGCCCGTTGTACCCGTCAGACCGAACATGGCAGGATTATATTAGCCCTTCCTGCGAGATACACCCGGCTTCCTGCTCGTTCGCGAAGCCCGCTGCTTACACCTTCGGGGACATGGGGAGGAACGGCGTCCGCCTGGGAGATTACTCGAACTGGGATATTTCCATCTTCCGGGATTTCCCGATTCCGCTCAATGAGGCCACACGCTTACAATTCCGGGCGGAGTTCTTCAATGCCTTCAACCATCCCGTCCTCGGGGGAGGGCTGGATACAACCATTCAAGATAAGAACTTCGGTTCGGCGAATGCAACCCGCAACTACAGTAGAGAGATTCAGTTCGCCCTAAAGTTCTATTTCTAAGGCTCCCTGCCCTGACACAGGGCCAGGAGCTCTCGGCAGCAGTTTGAAGGATCCTGGGCAGCTTCCCGGAGTAACAGACAGTAACTTCGGGAAGCTGCTTTTTTCTTGTGGGGTTAATGGGGGATTACAGCCGGGGGGCGAGGAAAGCATGCCCTATGGGAATGGCTCTCATTCCGTCCGTGCAAGCGCCGCACACTTGTAGTTCATCCGACCTGAGGCTTACCCTTCCACCACAATGACCGAGTGAATCTCGACGTCCGGGAGTTCAATCTCCACACTCCCTTCACGCCGATTCAGCGTGAGGGTTCGCGGTGAAGGGTGGACCTGCCGGCAGGCCGAGGGGCGGAAGAAACCATCGGAGAGTACGAGTTTGCCTCCCGCCAGGCGGTTGACCTCTCCACCGGTCAGCGGGATCGTGCGATTCACCCGGTGCACTACCAGCTTATTCTCCCGGTGTTTCTTGTAAAAGGTAGTTCCCATGCCGCGGCGATTGCTTACCTCGAGGCGCAAAGGCGGGTTCTTCAGATACGCCCGTAATAGCTGATGGTGGAACTGCAGCGGCCATGCCAGGTCGTCGCTGATCATTCCGTATAAGTCAAAACTCAGGTATATGACCTTCCCTTTGCCATGCGGGTTGGCGATGACGGCGGGATATTCGCTGGACTGGCCCGGCGGAGGCGGTTCCCAATTGACCCAGGCCTGCTCGTTCTCGTCCGTATCCCGTCTCCAGACGGTGGCCGGAAGAATATGGGTGGCGAGGATCTGCGCGCCGGCGCGGGGTTTGACCTTCACGAAGGGCGCCTGGACGGCCAGCGTGGTATCGGGAAGCTCCTTCCAGAAGGGGTCGTCGAGGCGGCGGAGGTAACTTCCCCAGAGGTTCTGCTTATACGTTTCCATGACGCCTTCGAAATCGCACCCCAGCATCTCCGACAGCGCGAAATCCGGACGCGTCGCGCCGTCTGCCTCCTTGGTGGAGGTCAACCCGGTGGCGATCAGCAGGCCACCGGATTTTACAAACCGGTCGAGGGCCTCGACCTCGCGGGGGGCAAGGCAAGTTACCTCCGGCAGGACCACGGCTTGGTATTGGGCAAGATTCTCGGCATTGAGTCGCGCGTCCGGTAATACGTCCGTGGGGTATTGAGAGTAGGCGCCGGCTTCCATGGCGCCTCGAAGAATGGGAGCCATATGCGTCCGGTCATTAAAGCGGGTCTTCTCGCTGAACAATACGGCGACACAAGGGACCGGGTCGCGATCGGTAAGATAGGGCTGAATCTCCTCGATGTCCTTGTATCCCTCCCCCATTTCGCGGAGCCAGAGGGAGTCCAGCGTGCCGTCCTGCCGCATGGTTTCCGAGTACATGAAGACGCGGCAATTCTGGGCGGCAATCATGGCGCTTTCCACTTTGAAGACGGACGCAGGAGAGGGATCGTACGCATAAGCCACCAACCCCGGGCCGATCTGCGGCAGCTTGCCGGTGCCGCGCGCAAACATGGCGGAGAGGTAGTTACCCGCAAACGGCTCCGCGAAGGTGTAATCGAGCAGGTCCATGAGTTCCTTGCGAAAATCCAGGTGCCCGCCATTGATGGTCATGGCAGCCTGTGAGCCCAATCCCCTGACCAGCGCGATGGCTTCCTTTATGAAACCGAGTTGCGTGGTCTGGTACAGGAACTCCTCCGTCTCGCGCCAGTCGCGCTCGGCGGCGCTGCCCCGCGGAATGTCGTGATGGTAGCGGGATTGATAGAGCGCCGAACAGTCTTTGCAGTAGCAAAGGGGTTGGCCGACAATGTCCAGAAAGAAACCATCCGGTCCGTAGCCTTTCACGATCTCGGTCAATTGTTCGAAGACGTACTGCCGGTACGGAGTGTTTACGCACGCCCAATGCCACTGGCCGCGCGAATGGGTGGTGTCTTCCGGCTGAACCCGGCGGTTCTTTCCGTTCTCATCCAGGAGCGCCCACTCCGGGTGGTTGAGCACGGCCCAGTCGTCAAATCCGATGCAGTAGTAAGCGTGGAAGGCCATCCCCTTGCGGCGTATACGGTCGCGGAAGGCCTTGACGAAGTCCACCTTCAGTCCGGGATGCGGGTGGCCCACCCTGGTCGGGTAATAGGCCTCGCCATGATGACCTTTGCAGAAAACCCAGACGTGATCCAGATCGGCTGCTTCGTAAAGCCGAAACCACTGGTCCGGATCGAAGTTGGCGTAAGTGATGGCGGGAGGGTCAGGGGAATGGTGATCCACGATATAGCCACGATACTGATTCTCCAGGGTGGGAGGGACAGGGTCCGGCCCCGGCGCGGGATTCGGGAGCGAAATGGCTGCGCCCGCAACAAGCTTCGGTGCGCCCAACAGGACCGGAGATGCCCCGCATAGCTTCAAGAATGAGAATGAAAAATCCCGGCGATTCATGAGTCCTCCCAATGTCAAATCCGCATGGTCGCGGCGCCCCAAACGCGCAGCGTCTCTCGCTTATACACCTTCGACCGGATGAGTTCAAGAATCGGGATAGACTCGAATCAGAAGAGGTGCTATTGTCTGGCGTTTTCAAGCGGCGGGGAGGTTTGATGAAGCCTGCTCTCAGGCAAATCCCCGCGGGAAGGACACCCAATGAATCGCCGTCACCTCATTAGGCAACTCGCGGTCCCCATCGTGGGCGCAGTGGCCTCATTCCCTCGGATCCAACTTGGTGCCACTCCCCCGGTCGCGCCGGCCACGGAAAGAACTCCGGTCCTCGCCGAATACGAGCGGCTGCACTTCGGTGTTTCGTACCATTTCAGCATGAACACATTTACGGACAATGATTACGAGCCCGGCAACGTCCCCGCCTCGACCTACAATCCGACGCATCTCGACGTGCGCCAGTGGATCCGCGTGGCCCGCGACCTGGGCGCCAAATATGCGATCCTGACCGCCAAGCACATGTCGGGTTTTTGTCTGTGGCATTCCAAGGGATACGACTACGACGTGGCGGCAAGCGGCAACAAGACCGATGTGGTGGCGGCGTTTGTGGCAGCGTGCAAGGAATACGGATTGCGCCCCGGCTTCTACTACTGCATCCTCGATCCCCACAACGAGGGCAAACTGGACTGGTCCGGAATAATCTCCGACCAGTACTTTCGCCTGGTCGAGAAGCACATCACCGAATTACACACGCAATACCCCGGCACGTTCTACCAGTTGTTCGACATTCCCACCAAGTTGACCTCGGAACAGCGCTGGGCGCTATATCGCCTGGTAAAGAAGTACAGCCCGGATTGCCTGGTGGTGATGAACCAGGAGTTTGACCAGAGCCGCCGCAACCAGGGACGCATTTGCGAACCAGCCAGTTGGCCCACCGACGTCATCAACGGCGAAGATACGCTGCCGCCACCCGAGGGGCACAATCCCCACATCAAAGTGGAGAGTAAGGAGTACTACCTGCCTTTTGAAACCTGGCTGCCTTCCGGGCCCAACTATAAGCCCCAGCCGCGCATGCACACCTGGTTCTGGCACCCGTGGTATAAGACGCAAGACGCCGCGGTGCTTGTGGACGCCTATCGCGCGTGCATGACGCGCGGAGCCAATCTCGTCCTCAATCTTGCCCCGGACAATACCGGGCGCCTCACGGACGAAGCCGTGCAGACGCTGCAGGAAGTCGCCGAGAAGATTCGGAATCTGGGAGTTGTCAGGTCAGCAAGTTGAAGTTGAATTGGCGGAGGGGACCGGCGACCCGCTGCGCACCCACCGGCGGCGCTCACTGCGGATGCGCAAGTATTCCACCGCCTCTTCATAGAGGCGCTTGCGCTCGTGGGAATTCCAAAGGGCGGAGCGCACAATCCGCCAGACCACTCGCGGGCGGAAGTAATACTCATCATAGAAGCGGTTCATTCCCGCCATCATGTCTTCCACGCTCAAGCCGGGATAGGAGATGTGCGGCAACTGGTGGCCGCCATCATCGGCATTGGCCTCATGCGACAGGTAGCCGTGCTGCTCCGCCCACTGGTACAACTCGGTTCCCGGGTAAGCGTGGGCGAGGGAGACCTGGATGGTTTCGGCGTCAACCTTCTTCGCGAACTCGATAGTCTGCGCGATGGTCTCCTTGGTTTCGCCCGGCAGGCCAATGATGAAGTCGGCGTGAATCTCCAGTCCCACGCGCTTGCAGAGCTTGGCGAAGGCCAGGCCCATATCGGGCGTCACGCCCTTCTTGATGTTCTTCAGGATCTGCGGGTCGCCGGATTCAAAGCCGATGGTCACCAGGTGCGCGCCGGCGTCCGCCATGGCTTTCAAGGTTTCATAATCGCCGTGCGCGCGCGTGTTGCAGGACCAGCGGAATCCCAGGGGCTTGAACTTCGCGCACAACTCCAGCACCCGCTCCTTGCGGATATTGAACGTGTCGTCGTCGAAGAAGTACTCCTTGACCTGGGGAAAAAGCTTGAGGGCTTGCCGGATTTCAGCGACAACATTGTCAGTCGAGCGCACCCGCCAGGCGTGGCCGGAAAGGGTTTGCGGCCAATGGCAAAACGTGCAAAGCGCGGGACAGCCGCGGCTGGTGTACAGGGAGAGATAGGGAAACTGCAAGTACGGTATGTTGTATTTCTCGAGGGTCAGGTCGCGCTTGAACACCTCACTGGCGAAGGGTAACCGGTCCAGTTCCGGCGTATCCAGCATGGGCCGCGAAGGGTTGTGAATAACCTGGCCGTCTTTGATAAAGCTGACTCCGCCGATGGCCTCGAGCGGCTTGCCCTGCGCGAACTCCACCACCGGATGGTCGAATTCGCCACGCACGACGAAGTCCACATCCGTGCCGGCCAGCAGGCTTTGAACGGGCCGGGTCTGGACATCGGGACCTACAAAAGCCACCTTCAGGTCCGGCTTGGCCTGCTTCATGCGACTGACCAACTTAAGGTCGTTCGCGAAGCCCACCGTCGAGGTAAACAGGACGAGGAAGTCATAGTCGCGCGCAATCTGTACCGTCGCCTCGGGCGAGATGTGGTGAGGGGGAGCGTCGACCAGCCGGCTCCCTTCTAACATGCCGGCGGGATAACTGAGCCAGAGGGGATACCAATACGAACTGGTCTCGCGCGTGGCGGGGTAACGGGAACCCGCTCCACCGTCGAACTTCTCGAAGCTCGGGGGATTCAGAAATAACGTCTTCATCACCGACGACATAGGTGTCCTTCAAAAAGAATCAGTTCTGGTTCCCTTGAGACGCGCCCATGAACAACCGTATTTATAATATCCGAAAACGCGGGAATTCGCACCGGGCCGAATATCCTTGTCACCTCATTTCAGGGGCCGGCCATTCCCTTGCGACGCCTGGGAGCTTGTTTCGTGGGGTGATGACAACGCCAGCTTGTCTCCGCCGGGGTGGGGCCACTTGGCGAGTTCGACTTTCAGCCAGGCAACGTCCTTGTCTTTGTGGCAAATCAGGCAGGCATTAGGACTGTCGACCTGACCGAAGCGTTCCGTCATCTCCGCCTTGGGGATGTCGTCGAGCTGGTGCGTCATCGTCTTGAACAACACGGTGGTCATGATCTTGGGCATGTGGCAGGCGGTGCAGCGGCTGCCCTCAGAGGCGGCGGCGTGGCGCGTGTGCGCTTCCAGGTTCGCGGCATAGGAAGTATGGCATTGGAGGCACATCTGGTTGGGGTTATCCAGAAACTTCAGGTCGCGGTCGTTCTTGATGTCGGCCGGGTGAAAGTCATGGCAGTTCCCGCAATGGGCGCCCCCCTTCTGCACGCACTGGGAGCGGAGAAAGGACTCCACGGCAAAGGAGATCACGCGGAAGCGGCCATCCTTGTAATGCGCCCGCAAGGCGAACTCATCGTAAGGGCGGCTCTGGTAATGGGCATAGAAGGTGTCCGCGAAATGGCGGTAGTTGAATTCCCCCTCCGGCCCCAGTCCCAGAATCGCCGACTGCAGGTGGCACTGCGCACAGATGGCAATGTAATCGTGACTGCCGATCTTGCCGAATTCCACCTGGAGCTTGAGGGGAGGCGTGTAACCCGGCTTGGCCTTGCGCATCGACGCCACGTGGTCGCCCCCCGGCCCGTGGCACATCTCGCAGTTGATTCCCGGTTCGGCGTATTCCAGGTCCTTGATGCGGGGGGAAGCCATCGTGGCCAATCGCAACTGGCTGGTGTGGCATGGACCGCAGTGGGCCAGGTAAGCGGTATCGGGGCTCAGCCGCGAAAAGTTGACCACCGTTCCGCGCTCCGCCTTGGGCGTATCGATCATCTTCCAAAACGCGACCCAGCGGTTTTCCAGGCGGTTGTACTGAAGCGGAAAGACCTGGATCTCGCCGTTCGGAAGCCGCGTGGCATAGGTCTGCTGCCACTTCGCCCCGATCGTGTAATCCACCCGGTAGTGGTGCCACTGGTTTTTGGTGTCCAGGGTGTCGAAGTAATGCTGCGTATCGTCGTGCGTCATGCGGGCCACGATCTTGCCGGTCTCATCGGCGTAGGTGGCGTTGTTGAAGTCGCCGAAGACATTCTCAAACTTATACGGGCGCATCATGCGGGCGTGGCCGGTGTTCTGCCAGCCCGCGAATTCGCGCGGATGGCAACTCTGGCAGGAGCGCGAGCCGGCATAGGCTGGGGCGCCCGAGGTGGTTTCGGCGAGCTTGGCGGGCGTCTCGAGTTGCGGTGACGCCGGAGGGATGCGGGCCTCGCAGCCGCGCACAAAGTCGTCAAACCCTTTTTGAGCCTGGGCTGGCTGTTCCGCATACAGGGCGCGCAGGCGCTGTTCTGCCCGGGCCTTGAGTGGCCCTTCCTGCCGATACACGGCCGCAAAGGCGATGGCCGCGTCCTTCTGATTGCCGCGCGCCAGCCGGGCAAGTCCCAGCACGTAGGCGGTATTGGTGTCCGTGGGGTCCAGGCGCCACGACTGGTTGGCGTAATCCTCCGCCTCCTTCAGCTTGGCGGTCTGGTTGGCGCCTTCCGTCTTCACCCCCTCTTTCAGGGCGGCCTCCGCCAGGATGCAAAGGCTGGTGGCGCGCAATTGCCGCGCGAGGGTGGTCCACTCCCTGGCGGAAAAGGCGGCAGGTCCCAGGAAACGGTCCAGGCATACGAGGGCCAGACTGGCGTTTGCCGTGCCTTCCGCCAGCAGGCCTTGCCGCACTTGAATCCCGGCAATGGGGACCAGCAGCAAGGGGTTCTCGGGTTGCAGCTTCAGGGCCTCACTGCCATATTGCAAGGCCGCCTGGTTGTCTCCCAGGTCGATGGAAGCTTTCGCGGCCACCTCATAGGCTTGCGAGAGGAACGCGGACTGCGGGTACTTGGCAAGGAAATCCTCCGCCACCTTGCGCCGCTCCGCCGGAGGATGCTTTTCGAAGAGTTGCGTGTAGGCCTGGCGCTCGCCGGGGTCCTGGATCTCATCAAGCACGGTGGCCAGCGTGTCGCCCTTCAGCGATGTCCCGAAGAATTGGTCCCCCGCCTCATTCTCTTCCACCCGAAAGGTGGGAGATTGGGGAGAATCGGCAGAAGAGGAAGGAACCTTGTAAGGCGCGGCCGGACCCGGCTGTTGGGAGTAGGAGACGACCCCAACAGAAAGTCCCACCAAAAGCGGAATGAGGAAGCCGAAACGATCTCTCATCGGTTCGATCTCGCCACGAACAGCGAGGAATGTAGCCTCAGATTTGCCAATTGTCAATAATTGAAAGGGATTACGGGCATTATGTCCGAGTCTGAGCTTAAGCGAATGGGGAAACAGAGGAAGCTTTCAGCCCCTCTTTGTAATACGCCAGCGCCCGCCACCATAGTTCACTGGGCGGCGCTGGCGTTGACGACGGTGATTTTTGCCGGCACGGCGAAAAGTTCACCATAGAGGAGTTTCTTATCGTCCCACTCCTTCTTCAGCGAACGATAATCCACCCGGACAACGTAAGGGGTTGTGAGCAATTCAACTTCGCCGGTGAGGCCGTAAGAGATGGAACCTTCGGGTTGGATCTCCAGGGGGCCACCCGTCTCGGGCAGCACGCTCTCGAGGGACTGGATCTCGACCTGCTTCACTTCGTCGGCGGGCGCGCCCTTGCGGTCCGGCCAGACCTCGACGGCCATGCCGCCATCGGGCGCCTGCCATAAGTCCGCGGGACTGCGGATAATGATGGATTGGGTTCCGGTGTTCTCGAGGGAAAACATGACCCGGAGCGAATGTCCCCTGAGCTCGGCGCGTGTGATCTTGATTTGCAGCGTGCCCAGCGGATGGGCCTTAACTTCCGCCGTTAACTTATCCACGAGCTTTAGGACGGCTTGCAAACGAGGATCGATGGGCAACCTCGAGGTCACCAGCTTTTCCCGGGCCTTTGATTCGCGGACGACGCGGATTCTCCGGTAGGGCTCGGCGGGGTTTACTTTGCCCCAATGATCCGGAAGGGTACCGAACGCAGGCTCGGCCAAAGCCGCCGACAGATCTTCCATCTGGGCCGTGGCCAGACCCGTTTGGTACGTGCCGATCTGCGGGTCCGCAAGCGAATACATGTTGGAGTGCGATTCGCAGGTCGCCTTTCCATCCGCTTCCACCACCAGGACCTGGGGAGCCTCCTCCATGGTCGCGATCGTATATTCGACTCTGTCAAAACTCATGGCGCCCTTTCCGTCTGACGAGGTCACGAAAGGCCCCGCGGCAAGCAAAAGAATTCCCCCGGCCAAGACTCGAATGCGATGCATCAAGGTGTAATCGTCTCGTACGTATCTCCGGCCTTGCTGTTCAGATACGCCAGGGCCTGCCGGTAATGCCGCGGCAGCAGCGTAGTGTTTCCCCCTGTGGACATCAGGTTCGGGTCGGTAGCCGTTGCGTCCGCCGGCTCGACTCCGCTCGGGTCGGTCGCGCCGGTGGGATATTCATCATACTGCCCCAACACGTGCCCCGTCTCGTGGGGATAGGCGCTGCCCGGATCAAACGGCGGGTCTGCCCAGTCGGCGCCACCAAAGCCCATGCTGCAGGCGATCTGCGTTTGCCCCGCGGGATTCTGCGGGTGAATAGTAATCAGCACATTCTCGCCGGAGTTCACAAAATTCACATCCAGTCGGAATCCTACCTTGCAGCAGTCATAGGTGCAATCGCACCTTTTTCCCCGGCCGCAGCCCGTACGGTGAAACTTCTTGTTGGAAAACCCATCGTTCCAGACCTTCTCGATCAAGGTTTTGGCTTTGCCTTGCTTGGTGGCGTCCAGAGCGGCGCCCGCCGCGCCCGTATTG
>DATJVT010000355.1:0-11236 GCA_035501695.1 Terriglobia bacterium
CAGCCGTTGGCCCATACCCCGTTACCCGTGTCCCGTGTCCCGTCTACCGTGGGCCGTTCAGCGCTTGTTGCTCGGCGGCGCCGGGCTTGACGACCACCAGCACAATTTCCAACCGGTTCAAATCCACAGCGGGCTTTGCGGTGATGGTCTTGTAAATGTTGCCCTCGCCTACTCCGGTCACGGTTCCCACCGGAAGTCCCTTGGGATAGACCTGGTCAAGGCCGGAGGTTATGACCGCCTCCCCGTGGCTGACCGCCTCTTCATTCATCACGTAGCGGACGTCGCAAAGGCCGTTGTTGCCACCCTTCAAGATGCCCTGCACGCGGCTCTGGGCCAGGGTCACTCCCACGCCGCTGGAAGGATCGGTGATCAGCAACACTTGGGCGCTATGGGGAAAGACGGCGAGAATCTTCCCCACCACGCCT
Source organism: Terriglobia bacterium (assembly GCA_035501695.1). GTDB lineage: Bacteria > Acidobacteriota > Terriglobia > UBA7540 > UBA7540 > Bog-366. Next base: position 426 of record DATJVT010000355.1, read on the forward strand.
TGCGGGGTGATCACGGCAAGGTCGGCGGTGAGCCCGGAATCGGAACCCTTGTCAATGAAAATGGCCGTCAGTGATTTGGAGTTTCCGCCCGGCATATCGAGCCCGGAATTGCTGGAGGCAATAACCTCCGCCGCCACGGTTTGAAACGCCGCCTGGCTTTTGAAATCCAGCAAGGTGCGCAGACGTTGCGTCTCCCCCGCCTGCTCCCCCAACCGCTGGATTTGCGCCTCCGCGGCCACCAACTGCACATGCAGCTCCTGGTTCTCCTGCTCCGCCCGCCAGAGATGGCCATAAGTCCGGTAAGCGTTGGTAACGACACTCATCAGGCCGCCTACCGAGCGCTCCAGGGGATCGAAAGCCTCCACCGCCCAGTAGCGGATCAGCCGCACGTGGTTGTTGCGGGTGATCTGAAGGGAAAGCAGCAGAATCTGCGCGGCCACCACCGCCAGCAGGGTAAAGAAGTGGCGGTGACGCCCGATGAAGGCCGGCACGTCGGGGCCATCGCGAGGCACGGCCTGCACCGGGCGGGCCGACTCCGGAATGTTGGGATCAAACATCACATCACTCGATCGCCACACGGCGCAACAAGTTGAAATCCGTCAACATCCTCCCTGTGCCCAATACTACTGAAGCCAAGGGGTCCTCGGCAATCGAAACCGGCAGACCGGTCTCCTCGCGGATCCGCTTGTCGAGGTTCTTGAGCAGGCCGCCCCCGCCGGTCAGGACAATGCCCCGGTCGGAGATGTCGGCGGAAAGTTCCGGCGGGGTGCGCTCCAGGGCAACGCGGATGGCGTTGAGAATGGTGGAAACGCACTCGGAGAGCGCGTCGCGGATTTCCGAGTCGTCGATGGTAATCGTCTTGGGAATCCCTTCCAGCAGGTGGCGCCCCTTGATCTCCATGGTGAGGGGTTTTTCCAGGGGGTAAGCGGACCCGATTTCAATTTTGATTTGCTCGGTGGTGCGCTCGCCCACCAGCAGGTTGTACTTGCGCTTCAGGTAGGCGGTGATGGCCTCATCCATTTCGTTCCCGGCCACGCGCACCGAGCGGCTATACACGATGCCGGAGAGGGAAATGACGGCGATATCGGTGGTGCCGCCCCCGATGTCCACGATCATGCTGCCGGAGGGTTCGGTAATAGGCAGGCCCGCCCCAATGGCCGCCATCATCGCCTGCTCCACTAGGAAGACCTCGCTGGCGCGCGCGCGCATGGCGGAATCCTGCACGGCCCGCTTCTCCACCTGGGTGATTTCCGAGGGGATGCCAATGACGATCCGCGGGTGCACGAACATGGTGCGGTTGTGGGCCTTCTTGATGAAATAGTTCAACATCTTCTCCGTCACCTTGAAGTCGGCGATGACGCCGTCCTTCAAGGGGCGAATGGCCACGATATTACCCGGAGTGCGGCCCAGCATCTCCTTGGCGTCGCGGCCCACGGCTTCGACTTCGCCGTTGACCTTGTTGATCGCCACAATAGAAGGCTCGTTGACCACAATCCCCTTGCCCTTGGCGTACACCAGGGTGTTGGCAGTCCCCAGGTCGATGGCCAGATCGGAAGAAAAAACACTGAATAAGGAACGGAGGTTCATTCGCTTGTGAGCTCCTGCGTTAGTGGACCGGAGTGAAAGGCGGAGGAGTGACTCATTCAATCACGACGGTCTTTCGAATCGTTTTGGTATTGCCTTTGCGGTCCTGAGCGGTAATCGTGATCACATTCGATCCGGAGGGAAGCACGGCCGTAAATCCCCGGAAGGCGCCGTCGGGCTGGATGGAAAAGACCTGCTCGTTATTGATGATAACAGTAGAACCGGGTTCCGTCTTCCCCTGCACCTCGATTACCTTGCCGTGCGAGAAATAGTTGGTGATCTCCAGGTAGGCCTCATCCCCGGCCACTTGCTGCACCAGATTCAACCGGTTGGCCTGGCTTGGCTGGCTCTCCACTCCCTTCTCATCGATAGCGCTGACCATCCAATAATAGACTCCTCCATCCAGGCCCGAAAGGGTGAGGGAAGTCCGTCCGGCGACCTTCTTGTCTACGACGAAATTGGAGAGCATGACCGAGGGAGATACCTGCAAGTGATAGGCCTTCGCCCCGGGGACTTCCGTCCAACTGAAGTCCAATTCGGTCGCCTTGGGGTCTTTCACCACCTCCAGATCCATGTTTTGGGGCGTCAGCAATGAGGGGGGAGCGATCACTTTGTTTCTCAGCAGTCCCGGCTGCTGCGCCTCGAAAGAAACCTGCTCGTATTGACCGAGTTGCACGCTCTGGGAGCCGCGCGTCACCTGCGCCTGGCCGGCGTCCAGGGTAATCTGGTGCACGTTCTTGTCGGGATCATTGCGCACCGCGGCGCGAGTCTGTTCATTCAGGGTTGCCACGGCGTCGGCAAACGCCACCTGGGAGGTTGATCCGGGTGTCTCGAATTTACCGGTCGCCAGGTCCACCGCGCCCGAGGTCACCTGCACGGCCACTTTGGTGGCGCGGGTTACGGGATCCTCCCGGCTTTCCTCCACTACAATGAGGGCATCGGGTTTCATCGTGTAATTGGTGCCATCGGCAAATATAATGCGCGCCACGCCGTCGCTTCCGGTTTGGACGAAGTCGCCCTTCTCCAGGCTGGTGTTGAAATCCGCCCGCATCCACTGCGCCGAGGCGGCCTTCCTGACCCGCACCGTGCCATCCAGGTTGGAGAAATGCGCTTCCCGCACGCCCGCCGTATTCTCCTGGGCCCGGGGGTTGGCTGCCACCGTCTCCAGGATTCGGGTCGCTGTGTTGATGACAAAGGTCGGCGAAATCACATACAGGATCCCCAGCAGCAGCAGGAAGGCCGCCACAATGTAAATCGCGATGGTCCGGTATGAGATCGTCGTCCACTCGACCTCAACCGAACGACCTCGTTCACCCGGAATCTGCGTCCTTGGGCTCATGGCGCCAACAATCTTGCCAGCATATTCTTGTCGAAACCACTCGCAGGGTCAAGGAGATTTAGATCGGTGCACATATCGCGAAGCACACCTGTGGCGCCAACGCCCATGGCTATTGACCTTGTCAGGGGGACCCGCATTCAAGAGGCTAGGAAGGGCGAGCAGCGGCAGAGGGGCGGGAGCGAAGCGAAGAGGGACTGGGGCGTTGGGCTCCTGCCCTTCCCATTACGATCCGATGACGCGCGCCACCATGCCGAGGCGCGCAACTTCCCGCCGCAGGGAGTCGAGTTGCTCCAGCGCCGGGGGGAGCGTCGCGGCCATTTCGTATCGCCTTCCCAGGGTCGCGTATTTCACCGCGCCGTAACCGTGGTAGGGCAACAGATGCAATTCGGGAACGCTCAATGAGCGAGCGAACGCCGCGATGGCGGCAACCTGATGCGGCTGGTCGTTGAAGCCGGGGATGACGGGGACGCGAACGATCATTTCCACTCCCAGCCGGGACGCCCGCCGGGCGTTGTCGAGGATGGTGGCATGGCCATCACCCAGGGCCGAATTGTAGACGGCTGCGTCCATATGCTTGACATCGAAAAGAACCAAGTCGGCGCGTCGCAATACACGTTCGAGTGTGTCCGCCTCGACCAAGCCGGCGGTTTCGACTGCCGAGTGCACGCCTAGGTCGCGAGCGCCTTCGAGAAGAGCCAGCGCAAAATCGGGCTGGGCGAGAGGTTCACCGCCGGAAAGAGTCATGCCGCCCCGGGAGTGCTGGTAGAAGACCTGGTCGCGCGCCACCTCGGCGAGGACCTCGGCCGCTGTAGCCAGCCGCCCCACCAACCGCATGGCGCCGGAGGGGCACTGCCGGCTGCATTCCTCGCACGGAACGCAACGCCCGCCATCGATTTCCACTCCGTCCTCGCGCAGCGTCAGGGCCCGTTCGGGACATGAGGCAGCGCAGCGGCCACATTTCAAGCAGCGCGACTGCGAGTAGAGCAACTGAGGCAGCGCGCATTGCGACTCCGGGTTGCTGCACCACGGGCAACGGAGCGGGCAGCCCTTCAGGAACACCGTGGTTCTGATTCCAGGACCATCATGGATGCTGAAGCGCTGAATGTCGAAGATTTCCCCACAGACTCCCGACAGATCCATTAGGTTAGCCGCCGTGCTCCGTTCGCCGGATGATCTCGTCCTGAATTTCTTTGTTGAGTTCAACAAAATAGGCGCTGTAACCCGCCACGCGCACTACCAGGCTGCGGAACTGCTCGGGATCGCGTTGCGCCTGGCGGAGGGTGTCCGCGGAGACCACGTTGAACTGAACGTGACAGATGCGGAGATCCACAAAGCCGCGCAGAAACGCTGCGAACCATTCGATGGCATCGGCTTGCTGGAAGAAGGAGGGCAGAAACTTGAGATTCAGCAGTGCGCCGTTCGACGCCAGCTCCTGATCGATCTTGGCGACGGAGCGCAGGACTGCCGTCGGGCCCCTCAGGTCGCGCCCGGCAACCGGTGATAGACCGCCATCAGCCAGTGGGGTGTAAGCGAAGCGACCGTCCGGCGTGGCTCCCACGTTGTGCCCCAGCGGGACGTGCGCCGAGACGGTGTAAAAGCCGGGCTGAAAGGTTCCCCCGCGCGGCGTGGAATAGCGGGCCACCTCGTCGCAATAGAATCGCGCCCAACGGCTTCCCAATTCGTCTACGTAATGATCGTCATTGCCGTATTTGGGCGCCCCGGTCAGCAGGCGCTGGCGCAGGACTTCCTCCCCGGCGAAGTTTCGCGAGAGCGCTTCCATCAACTGGCGCGGCACGATTTCCTTCCGCTCGAACACCAGCCGCTTGAGAGCCGCGAGCGAATCCGCCAGGTTGGCAATCTGAACGCCCTGTGGACCGGAAGAGTTGTAGCGCGCCCCTCCTCCGGTCACATCCTGTCCCTTTGCGATGCAGTCGGCGATGACCGTGGAAAGAAAGGGTGTCTGGCAGGCGCGCGCGTGCAGGCGATCCACCGCGCATGCGCCCTCGACCATGAGGGCGATGTAGTAACGGAGTTGAGTCTCGAATGCGGCCTCGAGATCACCGAAGTCCTGCATGTCTTCCAAGTGCGGCGTCTGGGGGCCAATGGGTATCCCGGTTTCCGGCACCCGCCCGCCCTGCAAGGTCAACTCGAGCACTCGCACCAGGTTGAACATGGCCGAGTCGCTCCAACCCAGGGCCTTGCCGGGGATGGAGAGTTCGACGCAGCCCACCGCGGCATAGTCGATCGCATCGGCATGCTTCACCCCGCGCCGCTCCTGGCCGGGTACGATCACTTCATCATTAAAAAGCTGGGGCATGCCGGTGCCGAGGCTGATGACGCGCGCCGCCGCCGCCAGCAGATCATCCGGCGTGGTCCGATGCAGCCGGACGGAGAGGTTCGGTTGGGGGAGTTGAACGTCCGCCTGCGCCTGAAGGCACATGAAGGAGAGCAGGTTGGTGGCGTCGCGCCCGTCCGTCAGTTGCCCGCTCGTCGTGATGTTGAATCCAATGGGAAAGCCGGCAAAATAGCGGGCGCTGGAGGCGCTGCGCAGCAATACAATCTCATTGAACTTGATCCACAGGCACTCCAGCAACTCCTGCGCCTGGGAGAGGTCGAGGAATCCCGCCTCCAGATCGCGCCGCAAATAAGGCATCAGGTATTGATCGAGTCTTCCGGGCGAGAACGAGCTGGCATTGGATTCGAGCTGAAGCAGGACAAAGAGGAATGCGACCGATTGCAGGGCTTGATAGTAAGTTTGGGGTGGTCCCGTCGCGAGCAGCCGGCAGTTCCGGGCAATCTGCTGTAATTCTTGGGCTCGACCGGCCGATGTGGCGCCACCTGCCATCCGCGCCGCCAAATCGCCATGCCGCAGCATGAACTCGGAGGCCGCGGCGAGGCAGATTCCGGCAGCCGAGTAGAAGTCCGCCTGGTCCCGTGAAAGTTCGCCGGACTGCGACCGCAGCTCAGGCGCCGAACGTACCTGCGATATCAAGCCGGACGGACCCACTCGCAGCCAAGCTTCGACGTCGGGGAGGATGTGCCCCTGGGCATGGTCGGTCTGGTTCAACTGAAAGACCTTGGCGTCCACGGCCGCTTTTACGTCCGGCGGAATGACCGCAGCCGCCAGGTCTTCCAAGGTCTTGCCCCGCCAGTAGGGGAAGATGTGCTCGCGCAACTCCCGGATGTCGTCCGCATCGACACCAAAAGGATCCTGGGGCCTCGCCGCTAAAGTATCGAGTTCCCGATCGATCCAGGTGACCGCGGCGGACGCCGTGACCACTCCCATGCGCGGCAGCGGCGACCGGTTACCCACGATCAGCTCATCGTCATGGATGCGAATCTCGATGCCTTGTGCGATGGCCTGGAAGGCTTTGGCCCGGCGGACTATTGTCGGCTCGCCCTCACTCTGCCGGTAGCTCTCAGTTTCGATTCGTGCCGGCTCGACGTACAACTTGCGCCGGGTTTCGAGGATGCGGCGCTTCAGGCGCGCGATCCGGTCGCTGGGAGAGCCCACTTTGCCTATGTAGACAGGCAGATCCTCGATCCGTTTTCTATCTCCCACTTCGGTTGCGGCAAGCAGCATGACTCTAGGCCTCCCGGGGGTGCTCCACGATTACTTTCATCGTCTCGCCCGCCCGCATGGCCGTCAAGGCCTTTTCCACCCTCGCCACGGGCAGGCGGTGCGTGATCAGGGCCGAGGGCCGAATTACGCCCGACTCCAGCAAGCGCACGGTCTGCGGGAAGGGGTTGATCCCCACGAAGGCGCCGTACACGGTCAATTCGTGGCGGGTGATGAGGTACTGGCTAACCGGCGGCAACGCGTGCATCTGAAGCCCAAAGAGAATGATTCGTCCCCCGCGGCGGGCTAATTTGACAGCCTGGGGCAGGAGATTGCCCACCGCATCCACCACAATATCCGCGCCCGGGTCCATCAGCATGCCCACCCTTTCTTCGACGTTCTCCTGGCGGCTGTTGATGACCGCATCGACGCCGATCCGGGATGCGAAGTCGAGGCGGAAGGGCGAGACGTCCGTCACGATGATTTTCCCCGCGCCTCCCGCCCGGTAAGGTTGCGCGTAGAGAAGCCCCGCCGGCCCGGCGCCGAGGATCACGACCGTATCGCCGGGATTGACAGCAACGCGGATGGTGGCGGAGAGCACGCAGGACAAGACCTCGGCAAAGGCGGCGTCCTCCGCGGGCACCTTCGGATCGATGCGAAAGAGCGCGCGCTCCGGGGCGACGCAGTAAGGCGCCAGACCGCCGTCAAGGTGGATCCCCAGAGTCTTGTAGTTCTCGCACTGGTTCACCCGCCCGCGGCGACAGTAACGGCACAGGCCGCAGTTCAGGCGCGGAGCCACCACGACGCGGTCGCCCTTCTTCAACCCCGTAACCCGTAGGCCGGCTTCGGTCACGATTCCGACAAACTCATGGCCAAGCACGGTGCCGACGGTGGCCTTGTGGGCAGGTGGTACCGCCAGGATGTTCAGGTCCGTCCCGCAGAGCCCGCAGGCCTCCACCGCCAGAAGGACATCGTCATCGTTCTGGATATGGGGCACGGGGCGGTCCTGAAATTCCAAACGTCCTTCACCCAGAAATACCGGCACTCGCATCAATTTGTCGGGCATGATCTGATTCTCCGCTATGGACACCCAGCTTTAGTACGCTCCATATCTTACACAATTGTACCGTGCCGAGGGTGATGGACACATCGACTCCTGACGTTCCCACCACCTGCCCTCGGGCTTTCGTAAACGCGGTGCTGGAGCCGGCTTGTTGTCCCGGAAATTCAATCCCCCCCGCGCGTGGATTTATCCCTGCGAAATCCCGCAGACACGCGTTGAAGCAGCGGCAACCCTATGTTAGGATGGACGATTGCTTCAAGCACGACCGCACAAATCTACGGCCAGTCGCATGGTTCGAAGGAGTTCCTGGTGAAAATCTACGAAGGCGAAAACATTCGCAATGTTGCATTAGTAGGCCACGGTGATACCGGTAAGACGCAGTTGGTTTCCGCTCTCCTTTTTACCGCGGGCATGGTGAATCGCCTGGGCAAGGTCGATGACGGCACCTCGGTTACGGATTATGACGAAGAAGAAATCCAGCGCAAGTTTTCCATCAGCGCCTCGCTCGCCTTCGCGGAGTGGGGAAAGACCAAGATCAATTTCCTGGACACTCCCGGTTACAACATCTTCATGCATGAAACCGAGGCCGCGCTGGTGGCTGCCGATTCCGCTCTGGTGCTCGTGCACGGGGTCGCCGGCATTGAAGTCCAGACGGAGAAGGTCTGGGGCTTTTGCGAGAAGTACGGCCTGCCGCGCGCCCTGGTGATCAACCAGATGGACCGCGACCGCGCCAGCTTTGAGCGCACGCTGGAAGCCGTGCGTGGCGCCTTCGGGCGCTCCGTGATTCCCGTCCAATTGCCCATTGGCGAAGAGAAAAGTTTTCGCGGCCTCGTCGATCTGGTCACCATGAAGGCCTGGCTCTACGACCTGGACGGCTCGGGCAAAGGCAAGGAAACAGAGATTCCGGCGGAGCTTCAGGACGCGGCCACCAAGGCTCACGAAGCTCTGGTGGAAATGGTAGCGGAAGGCAACGACAAGCTGATGGAGGAGTTCTTTGATAAGGGCACGATACCGGCGGAAGATCTTGTGCCCGGCCTGAGGCAGGCGGTCGGCGAGAAGCGGCTCTATCCCGTGGTCGTTACTGCGGGGGTCCTGAACATCGGCAGTGAAAACCTGCTGAACTTCATTGCCGATTACCTGCCGTCCCCGCTGGAGCGCGGCGAAGTCGAGGGACTCGACCACGAGGGCGGCCAGCCGGTGAAGCGTAAGATCGCGGACTCCCAACCTGTTTCAGCCTACGTGTTCAAAACGGTCGCAGATCCTTTCGCAGGCCGCGTCAGCTACTTCAAGGTGATGTCCGGGGTGGTCAAGAATGAGGCCAACCTTGCCAATTTCAATCGCGGCTCCTCGGAGCGCCTATCGCATATCGGCGTGACGCAGGGGAAAGTCCAGACCGCGGCGGCGGAGTTGCATGCCGGAGACATCGGCGCAGTGGCGAAGCTGAAGGACACTCTCACGGGTGACACGCTGGGCGACAAGCCCGCTCCCATCATTTTCCCCAAGGTGAAGCTCGCCGAGCCCGCCATCTCGTTTGCCATTGAGCCCAAGTCGCGCGGCGACGAGGACAAGCTTTCCACCGCCATCCACCGCATGCTGGAAGAAGATCTTCTGTTGCGGTTCTCGCGCGATCCCCAGACCAAGGAGTTCCTGCTCTCCGGGGCGGGTCAGCAGCACGTGGAAGTGTCGGTTTCGAAGCTCAAGCGCCGCTTCAACATTGAGGTCTCGCTCAAAGCGCCCAAGATTCCCTATCGCGAAACCATTCGCGGGAAGGGCGACGCGCAGGGTAAGCACAAGAAACAGACCGGCGGCCACGGCCAGTATGGAGATTGCTGGATCAAGGTTGAACCCTTGGCGCGCGGCGCGGGGTTCGAATTCGTGAACGACATCTTCGGCGGCGCCATTCCCCGCAACTTCATTCCCGCCGTCGAAAAGGGTATTGTGGAGGCGGCCGCGCGGGGTTATCTGGCCGGCTACCCGGTGGTGGATTTCAGGGTTATCCTCTACGACGGCTCCTACCACGACGTCGATTCCTCGGAAATCGCCTTCAAGCTTGCCGGGTCCAAAGGTTTCAAGAAGTGCATGGAGCAGGCCAAGCCCTGCCTTCTGGAACCCATCATGAATGTGGAAATCACCGTGCCGGAGAATTACTCCGGCGACATCATGGGGAACCTGAATGGGCGCCGCGGCCGCATCCAAGGCATGGAGCCCAAGAGCGGCTCCACGGTGGTGAAGGCCCAGGTGCCGCTGGCAGAGATGCTCTCTTATGCCTCCGACCTTACTTCGATGACGCAGGGCCGTGGGACATATGCCATGGAGATGTCGCACTACGACATCGTTCCGCAACTGATCGCGGACAAGATCATCACCGCCCACAAGCCCTCGGCGGAAGAGGAAGAAGAAGAGTAGGCGGGATCAAATGGAGAGGTCTTCTGGTGAATCAGGGCGGATTCCCGGACTCGCCTGGGTCCGCCCTCTGCCCGGCAATCGAATTCCCGCTTTCTTAAAACCGCTGTTGTCAGTTCAGTTTTCTGCTCTTGTAATCTCACTCATACCCGCATAGGATTTCCCTCGCATCATATCTCGCTCGGTAGGACGTCCATCTCCAAGCGACTACAGAAGGGAGTCGCATGTTCATTCCACAGGTTTACGCCCTTGCACTGGCCCTCATGATCCTCAGCATGATCTGTTGGGGGAGTTGGGCCAATACTCAAAAGGCCACGGGGAATTGGCGGTTCGAGCTATTCTATTGGGACTACGTTTGGGGAATCCTGCTTTGCGCCATCCTGATCGGGCTGACGTTTGGCCGCACCGATGCCACCAGCCCCGACAGCTTTTTCCGTAACCTCGCTGCCGCGGACGGCGCGCACTTGGGATACGCTTTTCTGGGTGGAATCGTCTTCAACATTGCCAATATCCTGATCGTGGGAGCGATTGCCATCGCCGGGCTGGCCGTCGCGTTTCCCGTAGGGATCGGCCTGGCCCTGGTCATCGGTTCCGTGCTCAACTACCTCATCACGCCCAAGGGGAATCCCCTGCTGCTCTTTGGCGGCGTGGCGCTTGTGTGCGTGGCGATCGTTCTCGACGCTCTGGCTTACCGCCGCCTCTCACCGGACACCAAGGCATCAAAAAAGGGGATCATCCTGAGCTTGTTGGGCGGGTTCGGCATGGGCCTCTTCTACCCATTTGTGGCTAAAGCGACCAGCGGCGAAAACCATCTGGGGCCATACACCGTCGCCTTCGTATTTGCGCTGGGGATCCTGGCCAGC
>DATJVT010000356.1:0-4856 GCA_035501695.1 Terriglobia bacterium
GAAGAAGGACTATTCGTGGAGTACCTCCGCCCAGGCGTATTCCCAAATCTATGAGACTTTGCGGAAGGCGAAGGCTTAACTCCCGCGGAAAGCAATTCGTTCCGGAAATACCCTTACCCCTGGAGGTCTTTGAGAATGGCGGGAAGTCATACCCTGGAGTTTAGCGATCAGAACTTTGAGCAGGAAGTCTTGAATTCTCCCCAGCCGGTGCTGGTGGATTTCTGGGCGACGTGGTGTGCTCCCTGCCGGATGATGTCACCCACGGTGGACATCATTGCAGCGGAATACGCTGGACGGGTCAAAGTGGGCAAGGTGAACGTGGATGATAATCTCGCCGTCGCCGGCCGGTTTGGAATTCGCAGCATTCCCACCCTCCTCCTTTTCAAAGGCGGGCAGATCCGTGAGCAGATCGGGGGCGCCCAACCCAAGGAAGTCATCAGCAGGCTGCTGGATAAATACATCGATTGAGGTGCGCAGCCGCGGCAAGCGGGGAAACCTCTTTTCATTCTCACCCCAGCGGCGCGACCGTTCAGGTTAAAATGTCAGGGCGCGACTGCGTCCAGGGGAAAAGCGAACCGGTATGTCAACCAATGTGGTAGTGGTGGGTGTTCAGTGGGGTGATGAGGGCAAGGGCAAGGTGGTGGACACGCTGGCGGAGCACTTCGACATCGTGGCCCGCTACCAGGGAGGCGCCAACGCCGGTCACACCGTCCTGGTCGGGACCAAGAAGTTCGTACTCCAACTTCTTCCTACGGGCATCATCCGGCCGGACAAGATCGCTGCGATTGGCAACGGCGTGGTGGTGGACCCGGAGGCGTTGCTCCAGGAGATTCGCCGGCTGGAGGACGCCGGCACCAGCGTTGAAGACCGCCTGAAGGTGAGCGACCGCGCACATTTGATCCTGCCTTATCACCGGGCGCACGAAGTGGGTGCTGAAGCCGCTCGTGGCGCGGGGAAGATCGGGACAACCGCCAAGGGTATTGGACCGGCTTACGAAGACAAAGCGGGTCGGCGTGGCTTACGCGCCGGCGATCTGCGTGATCCGGAATTATTCCGTGAAAAATGCCTGGCCATCGTGGCGGAGAAGAATCGAATTGACGCCGCGCTTTACGGGGCTCCTCCCCTGAATGCCGAGGGACTGGCAGACGATTGTCTCAAAATCGGAGAAGACGTTCTCCCCTATCTCGCGGATGTATCGGCTTATTTGAACACGCAGATGGACCGAGGCAAGAGCGTGCTGTTCGAAGGCGCCCAGGGGACCCTCCTGGATCTCGACCATGGTACTTACCCGTTTGTGACCTCATCGAGTTCGGCAGCCGGTGGAGCGTGCACGGGTACCGGCGTGGGGCCCACCCGCATCAATTCCGTCATCGGTGTTTCAAAGGCCTACGCCACGCGGGTGGGAAGCGGGCCCTTCCCCACGGAAGCTTTAGGGCCGGAAGGTGAAAAGATCCGGGAGCGCGGAGGCGAGTATGGCGCCGTCACCGGGCGCCCGCGACGCTGCGGCTGGTTTGATGTCCCCGTGGCACGCTACAGCGCCCGCATCAACCATCTCGAGGCGCTGGTCATCACCAAGCTTGACATCCTGGATCCCCTGCCGGAAATCCCCGTGGGGGTTGAGTATGAATACAAGGGAAAACGATTTAAGGACTTTCCCCCGGAAATCCAGAGCCTGGAGCAGTTGAAGGTGCACTACCGCACTGTGCCCGGTTGGCAGAAGCACACTTACGGGGCGCAGGACCCATCGCAACTGCCGGAACGCGCCAAGGATTATCTGGATTTCCTGGCTGACCAGGTCGGCGTGAAGATCGCCATGGTTTCCACCGGACCCGAGCGCGAACAATGCGTGTGGCTGGACCACAAGATAGTCGATCAGTAGTCAGTTATCAGTTTTCAGTTCTTACTGTATGTGCGGAATAGAGAACAACCGAACAAACGCGGCCTGACCCCTGAAGGCAGGAACTGACAACTGAGAACTGAAGACTGAGAACCGATCGCAAGATGCTTTCCTTCCAGCAGGCTCTTGACATCGTCAAAGAGAAGTTGACCGCGGGGGACCTTCGGCTGCGTACCGAAGTTGTACCTCTTGGGGGGGCACAGGGCCGGGTCCTGGCGGAGGATGTCGCGGCGGACCGTGATTATCCCCCCTTTCATCGCTCCATCCGTGATGGATACGCCGTGCGTTCGGTGGACGTTACGCCGCTACCGGTTGACTTACACCGGCGAGGCGAAATCCGCGCAGGAGAACACTACACCGGCGTTGTGGGGAGGGGCGAGTGCGTCTCCATCATGACCGGGGCGCCTTTGCCCGCCGGCGCGGACGCAGTGGTCATGGTCGAATACACCGAAGCGCAGGGCGGCAAGATAAGAATCCAACGGGCGGTAAGTTCCGGCGAGAATGTTGTTCAACAGGGAAGCGAGGTTCTAAAAGGAGCACGCGTTCTCTCGCGGGGGGGGAGGCTGGGTGCGGCAGAATTGGGGCTGCTCGCGACCGTGGGGAAATCGCAGGTTCCGGTTTATGTCCAGCCAGGGGTGGCTATTCTTCCCACTGGCGATGAAGTTGTGCCGGTCGAGCAACCGCCCGAATGGTTCCAGATTCGCAACAGCAACGCTATTGCCCTTGCCGCCCAGGTTGCTGCGGCGGGGGGCATACCGCGCTGCCTGGAGATTGCGCCGGACGCGCCGGAGTCCTTGCGCCGTTTAATAGAAGAAGGGCTTAAGTGCGATCTGCTGTTGTTGAGTGGCGGAGTTTCGGCGGGGAAGTATGACTTTGTGGAACAGGTCCTGGCGGACCTGGGGGCGGAGTTCTTTTTCCAGAGCGTGGCCCTGCGGCCGGGGAAGCCCCTGGTTTTCGGGCGCGTGGCGGGGAAGTTCTTTTTCGGCTTGCCCGGGAACCCCGTTTCCACGTTCGTGACCTTCGCGTTGTTTGCCCGGCCGGCCCTCGCCGTCCTGCAGGGAGCGGACTTTAGGCAGCCAGGCTTTCTAAGGGCGCGTCTGGGCAAGCCTTTGCAGGAACGAACCGGACTGACAGTGTTCCTGCCAACTCGCCTCGACAGGTCATCCGGTGAACCGGTCGCATTCCCGTTGGATTGGAAGGGTTCCGGGGATCTAGTCGGGCTGGCGGCGGCCGATGGCTTCATCGTCATGCACCCGGACCAGACCACTCTCCTGGCCGGGGATTGGGTGGATGTGATGCCCAAGTGGGATTTTGGATTTTAGATTTTTGATTTGAGATTGGTCCTTTGCAAATAGTGATTGGAGAGTCTCCGCCCGCCCAAGAACCAGATTGCGCGGGCCGCGAAGTTAGTCAGCACCGAAATGAACCGCAATTTAACCCACTACGACCGCGCCGGCCGTATCAAAATGGTGGACGTGTCTTCCAAACCCGCCACCCTGCGGGAGGCGGTGGCGAGCGTGCGTGTCAAGATGAGTGCTGCGGCGCGGCGAGCCGCCCGGCAGAATCCCAAGGGCGACCCCCTGGAGATCGCGCGTGTGGCAGGCATTGCGGCTGCCAAGCGGACTGCCGAGTTGATCCCTCTCTGCCATCCGCTGCTCCTGAGTCATGTTGATGTTCAGGCTGATTTCTGCAAGAATGGCGTGGAGATTTCGTCCTCAGTGCGCACCACGGGGCCAACGGGAGTCGAAATGGAGGCTCTGACAGCGGCAGCCGTGGCGGCCCTGACTGTATACGACATGTGCAAGGCGGTTGACCGGGGGATCGAAATCACAGAACTCCGCCTGATGGAGAAGAGCGGCGGTAGGAGTGGACACTATCGCGCCAAACACAGGGGTTAGGTTTCAGTTGTCAGGAGGTAGGGAAAGGCGAAACTCGAAAATCGATATTTGAAGCTCAAGACGCGCAACTGCTCATAAAATTTCGATTTTCGAATTTCGATTTTTGCTCTTTGCTGACCCCTGGCCCCTGGCACCCGACGCCTGTAAGAGGTTGACCGAGTGGCATCCACCATCAAAATCCTCGTTGTCGATGATAATCCCACCATCCTCAGCCTTGTCTGTCAGAGCCTGGAGAAATGCGGCGAGATCATCACCGCCACGGACGGCGCCGATGCCCTGATGAAGACGATTGACATCAAGCCGGACCTGATTGTTTCCGACTATTCGATGCCGCTGATGGACGGACGGGCGCTGTTTGAGAAGCTCCGGTCGCGCGCGGAAACCCAGAACATTCCCTTTGTGTTCCTGGCCTCGCAACAGGAGATTGATGAGCGGCTGCGCATGGTTCTGGAAGGTGTGGAGGATTACTTCGTCAAGCCCTTCTTTACTCGCGAACTCGCCCGCCAGGCGCGCCGCATCACGGCTCGACTGCTTCAGCAGCGCATGGAAAAACAGGGGGGCGGGGCGGGAATCAAGGGTCGTCTGGCCGAAATCAACCTGATTGACTGGATGCAGTCTCTCGAGCAGGGCCGGAAGACCTGCGCCCTGATCCTGCGCTCGGGCAACGAGGAGTGTACGCTCTTCTTCCACGATGGCCAGGTGAATCACGCGATTTACGGCGACTTGAAGGGGAACCCGGCGGTGTTCAAGGTCCTGACCTGGGTAGATGGCGATTGGGAAGTGGATTTCCAAAAGAACTCCCCGGAACAAACTACCACCATGTCCACCCAGGGCCTGATGATGGAAGGCCTGCGGATTTTGGATGAAGCCAACCGGGACGCGGGGTAAAACCCCTGACACCTGGCACCTGATACCTGATACCGATGTCTCTCCGCGCCATGATACTCGTACTCAGTGACGCCTCCTCACGGGGTGAGCGCGAGGACCTTTCCGGGCCTGCCGTGCGCGGCGCCCTGGAATCTCGCGGCTGGCTCGTGGCACCCATTGAAATTCTCGGTGAT
>DATJVT010000357.1:0-5043 GCA_035501695.1 Terriglobia bacterium
GGACAACCTTCGCCTGGAGGGATCCCCGGCCGTGGAAGGCCGCGTCGTGTTTATGGGCGATTCCATCACCGACGGTTGGGATCTTGCCAAGTACTTCCCCGGCAAGCCCTATGTGAACCGCGGCATCAGCGGGCAAACGACACCGCAGATGGTGGTCCGCATGCACCCGGATGTGATCCATCTCAACCCCGCGGCCTTTATCCTGCTGGCAGGCACCAACGACATTGCTGCCAACACGGGCCCGGAAACCCTGGAGATGGTGGAAGACAACATTCGCGCCATGTGTGAAATGGCGGCCAGCCATCGAATCAAGATCATCCTCTGCCTGCTTACTCCCATCAGCGATTACACGAAATCGCAACAGAGCGTGCACCGCCCGCCGGAGGATATCGCGAGCCTCAACCGTTGGATCGAGAGCTTCGCGCCCGATGTCCACGCCCAGGTGGCGGACTACTTCGCGCCGCTGGTGGATGACAAAGGAATGTTGCGCGCAGGGTATTCCGATGATGGATTGCATCCCAACGCGCGCGGATATGAATTGATGGCGCCGGTCGCGGAGGCGGCCATCGCAGCGGCGCTCAAATAGAGAAGGTCCGGAGTCCGGCGTCCGGAGTCCGGAGTCTAAAACCTAGAGTATCCTAAATCGAGGCGCCGTCCTCTAATCTTCGACTTCTGAGCCGTGGGGCTGGAGGCCAGGAATCGCCACCGTCTGGCTGATCCCGCCATCTGGTGCCTTTGGACTCCGGACCCCGGACTCCAGACTTCTTTTATGCCTGCTCCCGAGATTCGAATCCTGACCGGCGACGATGCTGCGGCGTACTGGCAACTGCGCCTCGAGGCCCTCGAGCGCGAACCGGAATCATTCGGCGAGTCCGCGGAAGAACATCGTGTGACCACGGAGGAGTCGGCGGCGGAACGCCTGGCAGACCATCCTGACGATAACTTCGTATTCGGCGCTTTTCGTGAAGGCCAACTGGTGGGCATGGCGGGTTTCTTCCGCTATCAAATCAGCAAGGCCCGGCATAAAGGGAGAATCTGGGGCGTCTATGTGGGCGAGGCCTTCCGTGGGCAGGGGACGGGAAGGGCACTCCTGAATGCCTTGCTGGCCAGGATCAAGGCCTGCGACGGTCTGAATCAAGTCACCTTAACCGTGGTGAGCGGCCAGGCAGCAGCCCGGGCCTTATATAGCTCGCTCGGCTTCGAGTCGTATGGGTTGGAACCCCGCGGCCTGAAAGTCGGCGAGAGGTATCTTGATAACGAGTATATGGTGCTGCGGCTTTAGCTGTCAGTTATCATTATTCAGTTTTCACTAATCAGTTTTCAGTTAAGGCAGGCGGCGTTGTCAGCCGGGAAAGGTTGATCGACCAGAATGCCCCCCCACGCGATCTGCAAAGCTCCGATCAACCTATCTGAAGACTGAACTCTGATAACTGACAACTGATAACCGAACGCTGCCCGCTTTCCTCATTGCCCCGAATAGTACCCATCCCGTGCCTGCACGATGAGATCTGTCTTTTTCGTCGTGAGCGTGATCTGGTGATATCCCGTTCCCGTATCGGGCGGCTCAGGGGTATATCCCAGGCTGTACTGGCTGCGCAGTTCTTCCTGGATTTGGCTGAACGTTTCATCGACGGGGTGCTTCTTGGAAGCCTCGAAATAGCGCCCGCCGGTTTCCTTGGAGAGCCGTTGGAGAATCTTCTTGCCGTCCGGGCGGGCTTCCTGTGGGCGCGGGTACCCGCCGCCATGGTGGCCGCCACCCATCCCTCCGCCCCATCCGCCGCCGCCCATGCCATGGTGGCCGTAGCCGCCGCCGCCGCCCCCGCCCCCATATCCCTCCTCATCGGCGAAGAGGATGGAATAAACCAGGGTATCAGCGCGCTGGGCCGCCTCAATAGCGCTAGCCAAAGTCTTCTTGCTGCCGTGGTCCACGCCATCGGAGAGGACAATAAGGGCCTTGCGCCCGCTTTGCTTCGCGGTGATTTCGTTGGAGGCCAGGTAAATGGAATCGTAAAGCGTGGTGCCACCGCCGCCCCATCCGCCGTGGCTATGGCCGCCAGGCCCGCCCCCTGATCCACCCTGCGGGTATTGACCGGAATCGGGCGAACCGGAGGGATCTTGATTGGAGGGGTTGGGAGTTTGCAGCAGATTTAGCGCCGCCTGCAACTTTTGCCGCGAGGAGGTGAGGTCCTGGAGCAGTTCAACGTCGCGGTCAAAGTGGATGATGAAGGCCTGGTCCTTGTCGACGCGCAGCACCTGGTCGAGGAACGTGGCGCTGGCGTCGCGCTCCTCGCCCAGAACCCGCCGCTGGCTGAGACTGGTGTCGACCAGCAATCCGAGGGTGAGAGGAAGGTCGGTCTCATGCGCGAAATAGCGGATCGTCTGCGCGCGGTCATCTTCCTTCAGTTCGAAATCGTCCTGAGTCAGGTTGCGGACGATGCCCCCCTTCTTGTCGCGCACCGTGGCAAGCACGTTGACCACTTTCACGTGCACAGAGATTGGCGGGCCCTGTGTTGGCGCCGGCGTCGCCTGCTGGCTTCGCAGTGGCCGATCGGTCATAAAAAGAGATACCAACGACAAGGTCGCAAGGCAGAGTAATTGCCTGGAGCCCAGCCCGGTCACCGCTCTGTAGCTGCGGTGTCCTGATGTGTGATCCACCGAATGTCTTATCCTCATTGAGTCTATTCCGTGTCCTCGGTCATGGGGAAGTGAGAACGGCTGCCAGAGCCTTGGTTGGAACTTCGGTCCGGCACAATAAGCCTCTTCCGTATGATGGAAAGTTAGCACGCGGGGTTGTTTCCGATAGGGTTCAACGGGTTTTTTGGACGGGTCGATTGCCTGGGGACCGCCGGCCCGTTTGAATCGAGCCCTGCCGAATGTGGTACGATCATCGCCGATATTTGGAGTACGGGCACGCCATGGCGTGCCCGTACGTAGGGCCGAAGAGTCTTCGGCCCCGGCCGAGCGCCGCTCGGCCCTACAGTCCTGGTTGCGGTCTCGCGGCGTCACGCGGCGCGGTGGCACACCCCAGGGGGAGGATACAGAAGTGGCTGACCAACAACCGCTGCGAATTATCAACGGTGTCGCTCCTATTCGAATCTGTGACAATGGTGGCTGGACAGATACCTGGTTCGCCAAGACGGGGAAGATCTTCAACATCGGCGTGTATCCCTATGTGGAAGTCCAGGTGGAAGTGTTCCACCGCCACGATCAACCCCAGCAAGTGGTGGTTTTTGCGGAAAACTACGGCCAGCGTTTTACCGTAACTCAGAGGGCTGGCGGGTGGGGCGAGCATCCGCTCCTGGAGGCGGCGATTGAGCGCATGAAGGTGCCCTCCGATCTGGCATTAAAACTCACCATCTTCTCCGAAGCGCCGAGCGGAGCCTCGACGGGGACCTCCGCGGCCGTGGGCGTGGCGCTGGTGGGAGCGCTCGACCGGTTGACGCGCGGGCACCTGACCGCGCACGAGGTCGCTTACACGGCCCAGGCGATCGAGACGGAAATGCTCAAATTGCAGTGCGGCATCCAGGACCAGTTGTGCTCGGCTTATGGCGGGATCAATCTCATTGACATGTTCGATTACCCGCATGCCAGTGTCTCTCCCATTCAAATACCGAACAGCCTCTGGTGGGAGTTGGAAAGGCGGTTGGTGCTGATCTACTTCGGAAAGTCGCATACTTCATCCGCGGTCCATGAGAAGGTTATTCGGGAGTTGGAGGGATTGGGCCCCGATTGCAAGAAGCTTCAGGATCTGCGTGCCACGCCGGAAAAGTCCCGCGACGCCGTCTACGCGGGGGACTTTGCCGGGCTCGGCAGGGCCATGATTGAGAACACGGAAGCGCAGGAACGCCTTCACCCCGATCTCGTAAGCCGGGATGCAAGGCGCGTGATCGAGATCGCCAAGGCGCATGGGGCTTTAGGATGGAAGGTCAATGGGGCAGGGGGGGATGGGGGATCGCTAACGATCCTGTCTGGACCGCTGTCATATGTAAAACGGGCCATGATCCGGGAGATCGAGGCGGAGAATCCCCTTTTCAAGAATATTCCCTTGTACCTTAGCCGGACCGGCCTCCGTACGTGGGAAGGCATGTTCGGCGAGATGGCGTGATTTGACTTGGAAGCTATTGTACTCCGTTGACATTCTCGCTAAGATGCGGAGGGAGAATGCATCTTTCCCGGCGCAATGCCCAGGGTGGGAGCAACTCGCGTCGAGCCGCCATCTGAGCGTGTAGGGAGGCAGAATGCATAAAAACTTGGTCGTGATGGTCGCGGCGATGTGTTTGGGGGCGTGCCTGGCCGGGGCGGCCCGGGCCCAAGACGTCGATTGGGGGGCACAGCGGAGGCAGCTTAAACAACAGCAAAAACTGGAACTGGATAGCTTGAAAGCTCAGCAGCATAATATGAAGCAATCATGGAGTTCCGGGCACATCTCCAGCGCGGAGCGTTCGCGCGCTGAGCACCAAATGCAGCGCGAACTCCGCGATTTAAAGCAGCGGCAGAAGGACGCGATGCAGGATTTGAAGGACCATGAAAAGGCCATGAAAGAAATGCACCACGCTTATGGCGGGTAGCGACCGGGCGGGCGAGGTTCCGGTCCAGGGAGGTCGCCATGAAATGGAGTGCCCGGTTTCTGGCATTTTGTTTGCTAGGCTGCCTGGTAATGCAGGCTCCGGGGGGACAGGAATCCGGACCGTCGAAATCCCAGGAACAGCCGCAACAGCAACAACAGCAGCAGGAGAAGCAACAGCAGGAGCAAGAGCGCCCCACGCTTGGTCCTAAGAGTGGACCGGCTGTGGAATCAGGCCCTCAGACCTCCACGACCACGGATCTGCGGAAACTCTTGCGGATCCACACCATTTATATCGAGAACATCGACAACGCACTGAGTGACAAGCTGGTCGAAGCGCTGGGAAAATGGGGCAGGTTTCGTCTGGTCACCAAGCCCAAGGATGCCGACGCCACGCTGCGGGGGTCGTGCCTGGAGTCGCGCCGCCTGAAGCACGTGCACTCCGAGGTCTTCATTTCCGATCGCAATGGCGCCTCGGT
>DATJVT010000358.1:0-11999 GCA_035501695.1 Terriglobia bacterium
TCCCACCCGTAAGGGTAGAAGCTGGAGGACCCATTCATGCCGCACTGCCGGCATTCTGGCTGTCACGTTGTTCACCACGGCGCTGGCCGCCGCCGCGGCGAACGGCCGAAACGTGCTCGTACTCACCAGCACCAATAGCCCTAACGGAAACAACGTGGTGGTTTTCAACTTGGAAACCACGGGGACGCCGTCTCTGTCCTGGGTGGACATGTTGCCGACGGGTGGTGACGGCGGCGCCAGTGGCAACGCGGGAATCCTTCAATTCGGGCAGGAGTTTGGAGCAGTGGCCAACTTCGGTTCAAACACGGTCACCCAACTGGTCCGGAATGACAACTTCATCAGTGTGGGGCACACCATCAAGTTGCCGGCGGGTTGCGTGAACCCCGATTCAGTGGCGCTCACCGCAGAGCACCTCTTCGTGGTCGGCGCCAACTGCGCAGAAAGTCATCAGTGGCCGGCGGGCAGAGTTGACCGACCGCCCATCATTCTGACCGATACTTCGGCGGCGCAAATCGTGGTCGGCCAAACCTGGGCGGCTGTGACGTTGAAGTCCGGATCCGTCCTGCAACTGCCCCTCACGCGCCAAGGGGCGCTCAGCGGAGGAAGCGCCAAGGTGACGCTGCCTGGTAACGCGAACAATACCCCGCTCGGAGCCGGCTTCTGGGGGAACATCCTGGGATTCACTCCCGCCCACAGCCCCGATAGCTTTGCCCTCGTGGACGAGAATCAGGATGTCTTCCCCGTCGTAGGGCCCGCGCCCCCGTATCCCACGAATGCCCCCTGCTGGGTGGCCAAGGGGCCAGGAAGCGTTTGGTACACGGGTAATTCTCCGGGCGACGCCATCTCCATCTTCTTCAGTGACGGCCAGGGTGGGATATTCTATAAGTCCGTCCCCTTGCCCGGCTCACCCACCGACGTGACCGTCTCCGCCGACAACAAGTGGCTCGCGGTCATCTACACCGCCGGCGGGGAGGCTTATGTCAGCGTGTTCTCCATCGATGCGTACGGTGACCTCACGCCCGTTGCAACGTCAAACTCCATCGGCGTCGCCGGCTTTAGCGGGGTGGCGTTCAGCCAATAGCCAAACCCCATAATCTCCTTCTGCCCGGCGGGCATTGCCCGCCGGGTTCACTTTCCTCTGGTCCCCTTTGCTACCAACATTCACTTATAATACGACGTTCATTCGGGTTGAATGACGGAGGGCGAATCCATGCGCGCCAGAGATCATTACAGCCAGTCGAGCCTCAGGGCTTTGCAGTGCCTCATGCTGATGGGACTGGGGGTGGCAGGCTCCCTATTGCCGCTAGGCGCCAACTCCATGTCCAGGGCGCAGGCATCGGGCGGCGCCACGCCACCTCCCGGGATGGAGAAAATCCAACACGTCATCTGGATCATCCAGGAGAATCACAGCTTCGATAATTACTTCGGCGCCTTCCCCAATGCCGACGGGATTCCGCCTTCCACCTGCCTGCCGGATATGCCCGGGAGCACAAAGTGCGTCAAGCCCTTTCATATGCCGGCGGGCCAGCCCCTGCTCGACCTGGAGCACAGTTGGGAAACCGCGCAGGCGGCATATAACCACGGCGCGATGGATGGTTTCGTGTGGGTGGAAGGCTCCCCCTACACGATGGGATACTACGACGAGACCGACATTCCCAACTACTGGCGTTACGCCCGACTCTTCACCCTTTGTGACCGCTTCTTCTCTTCGGAGATGACCGGCAGTTCGCCCAACCACGTCTTCACGGTGGCGGCGCAGTCCGGGGAGATTAACAACATCGGAACGTTGGAACAACTGGAAGACGAGTTGGACGAGCCCGAGGGCTTTCCCTTCGAATCCATCGTGAAGAACTTTGCGCTGCGTAGCGTCACTTGGAAGTACTACGTGGAAACGCAGCCGAAGCCGCCCGGTTGGGAAGAAGTCAATGCCAGCCTGTCGAGACTAGCGTTTCCGGACCCCAAGGGCTTCACGCTGTGGAATCCCATGCCCGGGTTCAAGTCGATTCGCGACGACGAGTCGCGCCTGAATCGCCTGGTGTCGCTGGATGAATATTACGAGGATCTGCAACAGGGTTCGCTGCCGCAGTTCGCGTGGATCATTCCCGATTACCAGGACAGCGAGCATCCCCCCGAGCCACTGGACCAGGGCATGTGGTACGTCACGCGCATTATCAACGCGCTGATGAAGAGCCCTTACTGGGGCAGCACCGCAATTTTCCTGACGTGGGATGACTACGGAGGGTTTTATGACCACGTGCCGCCACCGCAGGTGGATGCCTACGGGTACGGCCCTCGCGTGCCCATGCTGGTGATCTCACCCTTCGCCAAGGCGCATTACGTTTCGCACTACAACTACGATTTCACCGCGGTGCTGAAATTTATCGAGGAGCGCTGGGGCCTGCCACACCTCACGGCCCGCGATCATCGCGCCAACGACATGCGGGATTGCTTCGACTTCTCTGCTCCCCCGCAGGCGGCGGAAGTGATCCCGGTGCCTGCGGACATCCACTCGCATCTTCTGCCCGTACACGTCACCTACCCGCCCTACATTTATCTTCCCAGCCAGGATCGCTCCATGGTGAAGGGTGCGCAGAAGAAGGGGACGCAGGCCGTACCGTATATTCCCCCCACCGCGCATTGAACATGGGGTGGTGGCTGAAGTGATAGACCGCGGGAAAACTCGCGCGCCGGGTGAACCTCCGGAAGCAACGCAGGGCCAAAACTATGTGACCATGCGCGCTGCGGCGCGCCGATAGGCGCGTTTCCGCGCTACTGACATTTTGTCATTGACCCCATGGCGACCTTCGCGTGAGGAGTGTGCCGCAGCCGGAGCATAAGCCTATGCCCTACGGGAATTTGCGCCCCCTCCCGACCCCCAAAGTGAGGTAATATTGTCTGCATTGTGGGCGTTCCCACGACCTTGGCCAACGGAATAGCACTTCTTACAGCGCCCGCTGGCGAACCGAGTCTCGTCTCGACGGCAGCGCAGGTCACGAGGTCAACTATCGGGCCAGGTTGGGCAAGCAAGGAGGCGGCCAAATGAACGCGAGCGAAGAATACCCGATCGCATCCATGGAAACGCGCGCGCAGCAGCGGTTGGACGACATCCGCGATAAAGGGATCCCTTATAGATACCCCTAGGCAGCCTACCCTTAGGCTTCCCGCCGCGGGTTCGTCAGTACCGCAGAGCCCGGCGCTCGCAGGTTTGCACTGGAGCGTACCTGCAAACAGACTTGGGGGACACCGGCTCAGTTCGCGGGGGCATTGGGGCGGCGGGCAAACGACACCCCCGTCGTGCCGTCGACCGCTCACTTCGCCTCCAGGCAGTGACCGGCAACACAATCGACCCGCGTGGCACGTTTGGAAAAAGGCTTACGTATGCGCCAACCCCGCCTAGCGCCGGGCTTTAAACCGGCGCCATGCCGTTTTCAAGGGCGGCGCTCTGGTCAAGGCATTTAAATACGCAACCCGAGGGCCCGGCTCCCCCCGGAGTAAAGGCCTCTCGAAGCGTTACCCCAGATCCTTACCCCCCGGGGGCGGGGGCATGATCTCGTGGATACTGAAACAAATCTGTTTGCACTCGTCAGTCATATTTTCGCGGAAATGTCCCTTCAGCATTTCCTGAATGGCCACGATGTGCGCGTGGCTGATGCGGATCTTGGCCAGTTTCTTCTTCTTCAGGTGCGCGACGGCCTTGTCCATCAGTCCTTCCTTGTATAGGAAGCTTGTGAACTTCACAAACCGCGCGACACTGGTGTCAACTGTAGGTTTCCACTTGTCCATAGGCTCCCTCCGTACGATGGTGTCAATTCGAATAGTGTTACTGAATAAAGCGACGTGCCCATATTCTATCAAGAAATCTCTGCCCGCGCAGCTTGCGCAGTTAGCCTTTGCTAACTCAACCCTAACCGCCGAAGCAAGTTCTGAAAACGCGGGTCATTCCGCAAACCCTCGAAATTGGGATCGACTTTGATACTTAGTATCTCTGAGCTCCGCTCCTCGTAGGCCTTTTCCAACCAAGGGAAGACCTCATCCCTCGCCCCCAGGTGCGCGTACACCTCGGCAACGGCGTAGGGGGCCACGTAATCGGTTCGCGATTGAGCCAGTAAAAGCTTCAACCAGGCATGCAGGAAGCCCGTCCACCCCGAACTCGCGAAGCCCTGCCGCAGAGTTGCCAGGACCTCCGGACTGTACCCGAACAAATTACCCGCTTCGAGGTAGTTCTCCACCGCCTCCGGGTATCGGCCCTGGTGCTGGTAAGCGTCGGCGAGCGCGAACCGGGCCGGGAGGAAGTTGGGGTCCATTTCCAACGTGCTGTTCAACTGGCTGACCGCGCCGTCATCGTGGTGGGCATAGTACAGAATGGTTCCAAGGTCGGTGTTGATGATCAGTGAAAGAGGATCAAGTTCCTGCGCCCGCTTGACTTCTGCCAGCGCCTCGTCAAGCCGCCCCATCTCCGCCAGGTGTACCGCGTAGTGCAAGCGCGCGGGAGCGTAGTTGGGGTTAAGCCGGATCGCCTCCCGGAATTCCTTTTGGGCCGCGGCCCAGTTCCAATCGTGCAGAGCCTCGACGTAGCCCAGGGCGGCGTGAGCCTCAGCCAGGCCGTCGTTCAACTGCAGAGCCTTCTCGGCGGCCGCCCGGGCTTTAGGGAAGGCGTTCTGGGGTGGGGCGTAGCGGAAGTCGGCGAGGACGGTGTAGGAATCGGCGAGGCCCGCATAGGCGACCGCACACCCCGGATCCGCCTCAATGGCCTGGTTGAAGTAGTCGATACCTTTCAGAACCGCGCTCTTGGTCCGCTTGTTCCAAAAATACCGGCCTTTGAGGTAGTTATCGAAGGCTGCCTGATTACCTACCCCCGACTCACCGAGCTTGGTTTTTTCGGCGGGGCTCAGTTGTGGCCGTATCTCGTCCGCAATTCCCGAAGCTATTTCTTCCGATACGGCGGATAAACCCGTCGCGCCGAGGTCATACCTGTGGCCCCAGATCTGGGAATCCTTGCGGGCGTCTACCAGTTCCGCCTCGATGACGAGCGCGCCATCGTGGCCTCTCAGTCGTCCCGTGACGAGCGCCCCGGCGCCCAGCCGCTCGGCGATTGTCCTCGGGTCTACGTTACGTCCCTTATACTGAAAAACACTATTACGGGAGACGACGCGCAGGTTGGTTACCTTGGCCAGGCTGTCAATTACGCCTTCCGTGATGCCGTCCGCAAGGTATTCGGAATCGGAATTCCCGCTCAGATTTGAAAAAGGCAAGACCGCGATGGAACTGATATGGCGCGTGCTCTGCGATCGCAGGTGGATATACCACGCCAGGGAAAAGAGAAGCGTTAGCGCCAGAATCCCAGGTGCCGCCCATGTCCTCGCCTTAAAGCCCGACCTTTCCGCGTGAAGGTCCGGGCGTTCTCCGTTCTCAGGCCCCGGCGAATCGGATCGAAGGCTGGAAGTGAGATCCCCCACCACATCGCGAGCGCTTCCATAGCGGGAAACCGGGTCCGTCTCCAGGCAACGCCGGACGATCGGTTGCAGCCTCCGGTCCAGATCAGGCGCCGGGATGGCTGGCGGCTGAGGCGAGTCTGGCAAGAGAGGGGAAGTGCCGGCAGTCGATACGTCCTCGGTGAAAGGGCGGTGGCCCGTGGCCATTTCGTGCATGATCAGGCCCAAGGCGTAAATATCCGTGGCCGGAGTTACTTTACCTCCGCGCAATTGCTCGGGCGCCATGTACTGGAGGGTGCCGACCAGGAGCCCGCTACGGGCCAGCGAATCCGAGGAATCCCCCTCGGGAAGCAAGCGCATTCCAGGCGCAACTCGGGCCAGGCCGAAGTCAGTAATAACGGCCCGAGTCCTTCCCGGAGTGCCCACCAGGATGATGTTCCCGGGCTTCAGGTCTCGGTGGATGACGCCGGCCTCATGCGCTGCCGCCAGGCCCTCGGCAATCTGGCAGACCAGAGGCACAACTTCGGTTTCGCTCATCCGACCCTGCCGGCTCAGGCGTTCTGCCAGCGTTTCGCCTTCCAGCAATTCCATAGTAATGAAGGTGATGGTGGAACCCCGTTCGCGTGAATCGCCAGATTCCAGGTTGAATGATTCCAGATGATGAAGGCGGCATACGTTGGGGTGGGTCACACGGCGGGCGAGCTGGAGTTCGTGCCGAAACCGCTTCAGCATAACCGGATTCGAGGAAAGCTCAGGCCGGATGGCCTTCAGCGCCACCCGCTCGCCTAAATCGAGGTCCTTGGCCTCGTAGACCTCACCCATTCCTCCCCGGCCAATAAAACGGAAAATTTCAAAGCGGCGGGCAGCGATTTGGTGATCCTTAAGGAGAGGTTCCTTGTCCGGCCACCCTGCCAGGAGGCTGAGCATCGTGGGGGCGTTTAGGAAGCTGTCGCCCACCCGTGCCTCACCGGCGAGGAGGTTTTCAACCTCCGTTGCAAGTTGCTGGTCGCCCTGGCAGGCCTGTTCCACAAAGGCGGAGCGGCCTTCCAGGGGCTGCCCCAGCGCTTCTTCAAAAATCTCCTTGGCGCGTTGCCACTTCCCGGTGGTCAGTGGTTCAGCCATGCCGTGATCCTGCCCTCACGTCGAGGCGCAGGGCGGGTTCAACTCCTGGTAAAGCCACGCCCGCGCCACACTCCAGTCGCGCTTGACGGTTCGCACCGAGATTCCCAAAACATCCGCTGCTTCTTCCTCGCTCAGGCCGGCGAAATATCTCAACTCCACGATTCTTGCCTGGCGGGGATCACGCTCGGCCAGCCGCTGCAAGGCTTCGTCGAGGACAAGGAACTGATGGCGGGGTTCGGGTTGGACAACGATGGCTTCATCAAGGGTTACATTCTGGTCCGCTCCGCCGCGCTTTCTCGCCCGCTTGGCCCGCGCATGATCCACCAGAATGCGCCGCATGAGCTTTGCGGCAACCGCGAAGAAATGAGCCCGATTCTGCCAGTCTATTTCCTTCTCCCCGGCCAATCTCAAGTACGCCTCGTGTACCAACGCCGTCGCCTGCAAGGTGTGCCCCGGCCTCTCCCCACGCATGTAACGGGCGGCGAGGCGCCGGAGTTCGGCATACACAAGTGGCACCAACCGGGACTCGGCCTCCTGGTTTCCGTTCTTCAATTGAATGAGGAGGTTCGTTACCTCCCCAGGCGAGGTTTCCATCCGTTGGGTCCCTCCCTGAGTACAGCGATTATACACAAAGAAGTCGGATATTTTGGCACCTAATAGACAAAGTTCACGCTTTACCAGATGAAGGAGCCAAACCATGATTGACCTTGAACTCAACCAAAGGGCCGACCCTCGATACAATCCACCGGCGTCGCCCATGCACCTTTGCACAATGAGGCGGGAATTACACCGCAGGCCTCACATGGAACGGCGTCCCCGCACCGGCCAGCCCAATCGCTACCGCCTTGACCAACTCACCTCGCTCGAGCGACAGTGGCTGGAACAGGACCTGGAGCGGGCGGCAGAGTTTCAACGCCAACTGCTGCCCGATGAAAACCTGCGGTGCGAGGGCTGGGAAATCTCCTATTCCTACAAAGCATTCGGGCCGTTGGGAGGAGACTATTGCGATATCGTGAAGTCCGGCCCGGAGGGAAAAGACATGTTTGTAGCATTAGGCGATGCCTGCGGCAGAGGGGTTGCCGCCTCTCTGTTGATGGCACAGCTCTTTGCCATCCTCCGGACCTTGGGTTCGGCGAACCTCCCCATTCTCGAAGTGATGGAGAGGGCCAACGATATTCTGTGCCAACCCTGCTTCCGTCCTTCCTTCGTCACCCTGGTTTGCGTGCGGGCGACTAGCGAAGGCGAAGTGGAGATATGTAATGCCGGGCATTGCTCGCCCATTCTCGTCGGGCGATGCGGCGGGGCCCAAATCGACTCGGGCGGGCTTCCGCTCGGGCTCTTTCCCGCCGCGCGCTGGTCCCTCACACGGATGCGTGTTGCTAAAGGCGAGACCCTCGTCCTGTATACGGATGGCCTCACCGAAGCCCGCGATAGTTGCGATGACGAATATGGCGCGGACCGACTGCTTCGAAAGGTTCGCGAGGGCTCGGCCCTGCCGCCTCAATCCCTGGTGGAGACTTGCATCCAAAGCGTGGCGGCGTTCCAGAAAGGAGCACCGCCCAGCGACGATGCAACCGTAATGGCAATGCGCTGCGTTTGATAGGGAACTGTCAAAATTGACAGTGGGTGGTATCCCACAAGCCGGATATATATCTCCTGTCCGAGCAGTTTTCATCCTTCTCTCTGAGGAGAACCCATGACTTGCACAACCCGCGGCCCACGGGGGGGACTCAAAACCCCGAGACTGATCATGCTGCTAGGCCTTCTCGGACTCCCCCTGGTGACGGCGTTCGCCTGGGTATACCCGGAGCATCGGGACATCGCAGTTCTCGCGATCCAGAAACTCGATCCCGACCAGCAGGCGATGCTCCAGAAACTGTGGTCGGAGGCTCGCGCGGGGCAAGAGGCAAAGTTCTGCCAAGTGGCTGCTGATCCGGCGCAGGGCGCTCCCACCTGTATCGATCTGGCGGCCTGGACGGCCATCGCCGGCGATCACTCCTGTTCCGCCAACGATATGCTCAACAACGTCCTCCAGACGCCGTGGATTCTCGGCGTGGCGCGGGTCAGCGCGCGGCTGAAGGAGCAATTGGCCGCCGCCCAACGGCACGACCAGCGGATGAATGCCGTCCGCAATTCGGACCTCCACCTGGCGCGGGTCGACCCCGAGTACGCTACTCGCGCCACGACCAACAACGCCCACTTTCTCTTGCCGCGCCCGGACGTGGCCATGGCGCCTAGAGCCTATGCGGAGCTTGCCCTGGGTCCCAAGGCGGATTTGAACGCCATCGCGACCTACGTGTGGTTTCATACGCGCGCCCTCGCCATGGCTACGCTGGTCGCCCGCGGAGGGATGGGTCCTGAGATGCATGCTCAGGCCGTGCGCGCCGCGCTGGCGGATGAGACCTTTGCCCTGCACTTCCTTCAAGACAGTTACGCGGCCGGCCATGTGACCGGGACCTGGGGTAACACCGCCGTGCGCAAGGGGACGCACGACTATTACAGCGAGCATGGCGTGGCCCTGGTCACCTGGAGCGGCCAGCGCTTTGTCGCCTTGGGTGACGCCTACATGCGACCCCAAGATGCCGAGCGCGCCGCAACAGCCGTCCACGACAGCCTGGCTCAACTGATCGACGCCTTCACGGGCAAGGTGGCCCTCAGCGTCCCCGCCGGGCTCACCGCGGGCAAACCGGATGAATTTGACGTTTGCCGCCAGCCACATTTTCCCGAGACGGCGGAGAATACGGCCGACCTCCGGTTGCTGCTCCCCATCCTCGTGCAAACACCGGTGCCAGCGCTCGGAGCGGGCATTGGCGAACTCCCGCGCTTCCGCGCCGAACTGGGGCCTTTCGTGGGGATAACCTCCGCGCTCCGGGCCGGATTGGTCAGCGGGGGCTATGGCTCCTCCCAGACTGGCGTCGGCGCGCAGGGGGGATTGGAATTCGCGGCTCGATTCGGCTTGGGCCTGGAGGGCGTGCTGAATGAATCCAGCGACGGACTGGCCTTCGTCGAATTGGGCGTTCGCGAGGATGCTCACGTCCGAGGCGGGTCGGCGACGATCCCCGGCCGTAGCGCGCTGACCGCACGCCTGCGGGCGCCCTTCTGGCTGGTCCCGGGGGACCTGCTGGTCGCCGCCCCCTTGCTGGCCTTCACTTCCCGGCGAAGTTTACAGAAGATGGCCGTGCAGTCGGCGAATGGCGGCCTTATTCCCTGGCAGGCTGGAATCGCCACGCCGATCGGCCGGTTCCAGTTCGTGCTGGGGCGGGAGGTGGGGTTCAGCTTCTTTCACCAGAGTCTAAGCCACCCCATGTCCATTCCCACTCCCGAGGTGCCCCCCGACGGTTTAACTCAGGTGGCGGCGAACGCGCTCCAGGTGGAATTCCCCATCCTCGAGTACCGCCTCTTCCGTGCCTTCTCTCTGACCCAGAGTTCCGGTATGATCATCCAGCCTTACGTGGGGTTTGATAAGCCATCCAGTCCCACCGTTGTTTCGCCCGCCGGCGCGCCGGCGCCGAATCTCCGCACCGTCACCACCGCGGGAATCCGGGTGGTCTTCGACTGGCGGCATTACTTGAAGTGATGCCCGGAGGTTACTGTGCAACCAGCGGAAAGAGCCCGGGTGGGAGTCTTCGGAGTGGGCCTGGCGGCGTATTGGCCCCAGTTCCACGGACTCAAGGAGCGCCTGGAGGGATATCAGCGCAAGGTGGA
This sequence comes from Terriglobia bacterium, assembly GCA_035501695.1. GTDB lineage: Bacteria > Acidobacteriota > Terriglobia > UBA7540 > UBA7540 > Bog-366. The sequence goes on from DATJVT010000358.1 coordinate 10,260, forward strand.
GGAACGCATCGACGCATGGGCCGAGGTGGTGAGCGCGGGGCTGGTGGACGACGCGCCAAGAGCCCTCGAAGCCGGCGAGGCGTTTAGGCGAGCGGGGGTCGACTTGGTGTTCTGCTATGTCGGGACGTACGCCACCTCCTCGCAGGTCCTGCCCGCCGTTCAGCACGCCAAGGCGCCGGTGGTGGTGCTCAACCTGCAACCGCGGGCGGCGCTCGACTATGCTCACACCGATACCGGCGAGTGGCTGGCCAACTGCTCCGCCTGCTGCGTTCCGGAGATTGCCTGCGCCTTCGCCCGCGCCGCCGTTCCCTTCCGCCAGGTCACCGGCATGCTGGAACCCGAGCCGGACGTTCGTGAGCCGAGCGAAATGGCTTGGGCGGAAATCCGCGAATGGTGCGAAGCCGCGAAGGTCATTCGCGTTTTGCGCCGGTCTCGCGTGGGATTCCTGGGGCATCCCTACCCCGGCATGCTGGACATGTACAGCGACTTCACCCAGCACCAGGCGCAGCTCGGAACCCACATCGAAGTGCTGGAAATGGATGACCTGGAAGAGCGCGTCAACCGGGCCACCGGCGCCGAAATCGCACGCAAGGAAGAGGAAGCGCGGGCGATTTTTGAGGTCAGTGAGGACAGTCCCTCCGACCCGCTGGCCAAGAAACCAACTCCCGAGGCCATGGACTGGGCTTGCCGCGTGGCGGTGGGCCTTGACCATCTCGTGGAAGACCTCCACCTTGACGGCCTGACCTACTACTACCGTGGATTAGGAGGTAATCAGTACGAGCAACTGGGAGCGGGGCTGATCCTGGGCTGCTCCTTGCTGACCGCGCGCGGCATTCCCTGCTCCGGCGAGGGCGACCTGAAAAACTGCCAGGCGATGAAAATCATGGACCTGTTGGGTGCGGGAGGGAGCTACACCGAACTGTATGCTATGGACTTCCGGGAGCGCTTTATCCTGATGGGTCACGATGGACCCTTTCATCTCGCCATCGCGGAAGGAAAACCCGTCCTGCGCGGGTTGGGTCTGTATCACGGCAAGGCGGGCCATGGCGTGAGCGTAGAGGCCAGCGTCCACAAAGGCCCCGTCACTATCCTGGCGGTTTCGCAGACCCGCGACGGCCGGCTGAAATTCCTGGCGGCGGAAGGCGAAAGCCTGGCGGGCGAGCGGCTGAAGATCGGGAATACCAATAGCCGCCTGCGCTTTGCCTTGGAACCTGCGTACTTTATGAACGCCTGGTGCAGCGAGGGACCGACCCATCACTGCGCCCTGGGCGTGGGCCACGTCGCCGGCAAGCTGGAGAAGGTGGCTTGGCTGACCGGGCTGGAACTCAAGGTGGTCGGCGCGGCCGCCGGCCAAGCCCCTGTGCGCTGATTACGGCGTCTCATAAGGCTGGCCATTTTCAGCCCCAAACCGCGCGCGCCAAGTGCACGGCGGGCCGCCCCCGCAACGAGACTTTTTTCCCTTCTCCCAGGGGAGAAGGTGGCCCGCGACGCGCGTTTTCATCAGCGGTCGCGGGCCGGATGAGGGGTCCCATCCGCCCCTCAATCTTTGGCGGTCGCTCCAAAAAATCTCCCACGCGCTCTTTCCCCAGAAGGCTCTCGCCGCCTCAGTGTCTCTGTGGTCCAGTAGGCTGGTCTAAAACTCGGTGGCGGGCCCAGAGCAGCGCCCCGCGACGGACGCAACGAACAGTTTCACTGTGGGCCAGGCGGCCCATCCCGCGCAGCGGGTCAAGCAGTCCCATT
>DATJVT010000359.1:0-7556 GCA_035501695.1 Terriglobia bacterium
CGACGGGTCCGCGTAGCGGCGCCGACCGCCAAAGCCTCTGCGGTGGTGCCGCCGAGTTTTGGGAAGGGACCCCTCACCCGCCCGTCAGCAGACGGTCGGCCTCTCCCGTTGGAGAGGCTGTGGTCTTCTGGGCATGGAGGCAGTGGTCTTCTGGGCGTGGGCGCCCAAGCGATTAGCCACCTCTCCGAGGGGAGAGGTCGTCCCGATGGGTCGGGACGGGTGAGGCGTCTCTTCGACACCCTTCGGAAGCAGGTAGCAAGTGGCGAGTCATATTCCCCAATGTCGGAGGCTCCCAACGTGTTAAGTTGTCTAAGTTCGCGCCAATGGGGCAACGGCCCGGCGCGAATCCGGTCGTCCAGCCGGGGCTGAGCGCGCCGGCACGGCAGAGGGGTTCCGCTCATCATGTGTAAATCATCCGGGCTGGAAGATCGAGATAGAGCGAGCATCGAACCCGTTTGCGTGAGGGTTCCTGCCGGAGACTTTATGATGGGCTGCGAGCAGGGCCGCGACGAGGAACGCCCTATCCACCAGGTTTGGGTGGATGCCTTTGAAATGGCGATCTATCAGGTGCGCAATCGCGATTTCGCTGCCTTCATGAACGCCACCGGGCATCCGGCGCCTCCCAATTGGGGGCAGGAAGGCTTTGCTCACCCGGACCACCCGGTGGTTGCGGTTAGCTGGTTTGAAGCCCAGAAATACTCCGAGTGGCTGGGAGGTCTGACCGGGCGCCCTTATCGCCTGCCCACCGAGGCGGAGTGGGAACGCGCGGCGCGCGGCGGGGAAGAGGGTTGGCTCTATCCCTGGGGAAACGATCCGCCGCCGGCCCGCTCCGAATACCATGAACGCTGGGGAGGGGAGGTGCGGGGGCCTTTGCCGGCAGGCCGGGGCGCCGCAAACGTGTACGGAGTCTTCGATCTGTGCGAGAATGTGCACGAGTGGTGCGCGGATTGGTACAAGGCAGATTACTATGCCCACTCGCCGCGCCGTAATCCCCCGGGGCCCGCGGCGGGCGAGCGGCGGGCCTCGCGCGGGGGATCGTGGCGGCACCACATCAAGGTGAGTCGTGTGGCTGCCCGCTCCAGCATTCCCCCGGCCTTTCAGTACGCGGATTATGGTTTTCGAGTGGTGCGGAGCGCGCAGGAATGAACGGATCTGCAAGAGCACGCTTCCGAGCCGGTAGGACGCGCGGCAGGCGATAGCCGATAGGTGCACGGAGGTGCAATGCAGCGGCGCGCTTTTCTGAGGTATTTCGGAGCAGGCGCCTCAGCAGCTTTCGAATGCTGGAAGGGGTCGTCCGCTGACGCCGCGCAGGGGCACACCGCTTCCGGGAATGCGGGGAAACCTCCTGCTGTTTCGCCGCGAAGGCACGCCGCCCCTGCCGTTCCCAACAAGCTGGATCAGATCTGCATTTCCACCCGGTGCTTGCACAACTACTTTCGCGGAACGCGCGATGACGACTGCAACCTGCCCGGTCCCATGCTGGCGCTGCTCGATTTCCCCGACCTGGTTGCCGGCCGGTACAAGGTGCGTCATTTCGAGTTCTGTTCCACGCATTTTGCGTCCGCCACGCTGCCCTATTTGCAGGAGCTAAGGTATGCGCTGGTGCGAACCCGCTCGACGGTTGTGAACATCCCCGTCGACATCGAGGAGTGCGGGAGCGATGGGACGTTTTCCGATCCTGACCCGAAAGCCCGGCAGGCGGCTCTGGACGCCGCCAAGGGTTGGGTGGATGTGGCGCACGTCCTGGGGGCGAGGTCGGTGCGCGTTGCCCCGGGCAAGGTGGATGGGGAGAACCTCACCCCCACCGTCGAATCCTACCGGTCCCTTTCCAACTACGCCCTGGCCAAGGGAATTCGCGTGGTCGTGGAGAATCAAGGCGGCTTCGGCAGTGAAAATCCGGAAGACTTGGTGAAGCTCTTCAAGTTGGTGGGCGCGGGGCGCATCGGCGCCTTACCTAATCTCGGCAACTTCCCCGATCAACCCACGCGCGAGCAGGGTTTGAAGTTGCTGTTCCCCTACGCGCCAACCGTGTGCCACGCGAAGGCTCTGAGCTTTGATGCGGTTGGATCGGAAGCGAAATACGATTTTCCCCCGGCGATCGCCATTGCCCGGAAGGGTGGCTTCCGGGGGGTGTACTCGATAGAATTCGAAGGGCCGGGTGACCCTTACGCAGGAATCCAAGAGACGCTGGACGAATTATTGAAGTATCTCTGAAATGGCCGACCCGATACTCGCCGAAAGCGACCTGGCCAGCAAGGCAACTCCTTCTGAAGCCCCGCAATTGCTGCGTGCGTTGGGGTGGTGGCAAGCCTCCGCCATCGTCGTCGGAATCATGATTGGCACGGCCATCTTCATTGTGCCGGCCGAGATCACCCGGACGATGGGCACGCAGGGTGCCGCACTCTCCGTGTGGGCCGTGGCGGGCATTCTCAGCCTGTTCGGCGCGCTCTCCTTTGCCGAACTGGCCGCAATGATGCCGCAGGCCGGGGGGCAGTACGTCTACCTGCGGGAAGCTTACGGGCCCCTCGTGGGTTTCCTGTGCGGCTGGTCGTTCTTTATCGGCGCGCAGACCGGTGGCATCGCCGTGCTCGCGGTAGGTTTTGCGGAGTACGTCAATGAGTTCATCCTGCTCACCCCCTGGGAGCAGAAAGCGGTCGCGGCCGCATCCGTCGTAGTCCTGACGGCCATCAACTACCGCGGCGTGCGCGAAGGCGGCATGGTGCAAGCAATCCTGACCGGCCTTAAGGTGGGGGCGCTGGCCGTTATCATTATTCTGGGATACGTGCTGGTGAGGGGATTACCGGGAGGGCCCACCGCGCTCGCGGCGCCCACCGGGCATCGCTTCGTGGCCTCTTTCGGCGTGGCGATGGTCGCTGCTTTTTGGGCTTACGAGGGTTGGAATGTCTGCACGTTCGCGGCGGGCGAGGTGAAACGCCCGGAGCGCAACGTACCCCTGGCGCTGATTGTGGGAACCCTGGCGGTGATGGCCCTCTACCTGGTGATGAACCTGGTTTACTACCACGTGCTGCCGATGGATCAAGTGGCGCGCACCCCGCGCGTGGGGGCGGACGCCGCCGTGCGCATCTTCGGCCGCACCGGGTCTTACCTGGTCTCGCTGCTCATCATCATCTCGGCGTTGGGCAGCCTGAATGGCAGCATTCTGGGCGCGCCGCGGGTTTATTACGCCATGGCGAGAGATGGGTTGTTTTTCCGGTGGTGCGCGCGCGTGCATCCCCGCTTTCGCACGCCGCATGTGGCTCTGCTGGTGCAAATGGCGTGGGCGATTCTCATGGTGGGGGCGGGGACGTATGAACAGCTTTACACGTATGCCATCTTCACCGCGTTTGTCTTCTATGCGTTGACGGCGCTGGCCGTGCCGGTGCTGCGCCGCGCCCGGCCTGAGGCTCCACGCCCCTATCGAGTCCTCGGTTATCCTTACGTGCCCCTGATCTTCGTGGTGTGTTCCGCTTGGTTCCTGGCGAATACACTCCGGGAAGAACCCTGGGAAGCAGGATGGGGAGCTGCCATGTTGGGGGTGGGGGTTCTCGTGTATTGGTTCTGGAAGCCGCGGAGGGCGCCGGGAGCGAGTCCCGGCGCGCCGTCCTCGGCTCCCGGCTAACCTCAATACTGTTTACTTAGCCTACCGAGTCGATGGAGCAAGGTCTGTGGGGGCGTGGTCCATCTTGGAGTGCGGTAGCAGCAGCTACCGCCTTTTCACGCGTATTCCTACGGCGGGGGGAAAAGGGGCGCAGAAAGGCGGTGGCTGCTGCCACCGCACTCCAAGAGCGCTCCGCGCAGGTTCGGCCATAGACATTCGCAAAGTTAACAGTATTGCTGCTAACCAGCCACCCGCATCTACTTTGCCGCCGCCTTGACCTTGGCGAGCAGGGCTTGTGACTGGCCCTGGAACGGGCCCGGCAAGGTTACGGCCTTGTTCAAGGCAACCATGGCTCCCTGGTGATTGGCGGGATACTGCTTCTCGTACGCAAAAGCCAGATAGTACAGGGCCTGGCCCTGAAGCCCGGGATTGCCGTCCAGAAGCTCGCTGGAGTTCTTGAGCTCTTCGATGATGGGAGCCAATTTCGTGGCCGGCTTCGCCTTCATCAGGGCGGAGTACCCCAGCGTCAGGTGGGCCATGCCTAACTGGTTTTCCTGTTCCTTCTTGAACGCCGCGTCATCAACGCCCTCAGGCTTTTTGAGCCCCTGGGCGGCGGCCAGCGCTTTTTGCGCATAGCCGGCGGCTTTATCGACCGAAGGTTGAGGGAGATAGAATGCCTCGATCAGGCCCAGGGTGTTGAGGACGACCACGTTGTTGGGGTCCGCCGCAACGGTCTTTTCCCCATACTCCACGGTCTTTTCCAGGTTTCCCTGGCGTTGATAGGCTTGAAAGTAAGCGTTGTTGAGTTGGGCCGCGTTGTCCTTCTCCGCCTCCGGGTAGGTTTTGACGAAAGCGTCCATGATTTGTACCTGTTTCGCCGGATCGGTGACGCGCGGAAGGAGCTGGAAGAATGCCCACACGGCGTAATCGTGGCTATCCTTGCCCAGTTCCTCGCTATCTTTCTGCATCTTTGCCCACTCCTCGTCCGTGGCCTTGGCAGGGCGAGCCGGCGCGCCGATTTCTGTCTTCACCTGGTCCGGCACCTTGTTGATCGCTGCAAAAATGGCATCACTCACCTTGGTCGATGCAGCATAGGCGCGCATGAGGGTCAAGAGCAGATTCAGGTCCTGGTAGTTCGCGGCAAGGTCCTTCTCCCCGTATTCGATGGACTTGTCGTAATCCTTCAACTTGAAGTCCACGGTCGCGTAATACTCGTCCACGCAGGGAGTAAACTTGGAGTCCGCGTGATCCTTCGCGTACGCGTCGAGGGCATCGAGTTGTTCCTTGGGATTGTCCGCCCCGTTGACGGCCAGCATGAGCTTATCTTCGTCGGTGCCGACAGCAACGGTAAAGCTGGGGCAGGGCTGCTGAGCCCAAACGGGCACAGCCACCGCCGTCATAGCCAACAACAGGATGGCGCAAAGCCGCTTGTCCATGGTGACCTCCGGTTCAGGACGAGATCCGGGATTCGGGCCTCCACTCGAGGTGGGGCACGAAACGCGGGACCATCCTACAGTAGTTCTCGTACTCCGGCCCGTATTGGTCCAGGAGTTTGCGCTCCTCAAGGGGTGCGAGGATTTGATACATCAGGACGTTCAGAAATGCCAGCAAAAAAATTGGCCGAGCTCCCGTCAGGAAAGCCATGCTCAGGATCATCAGCATATAGAGCAAATAACGCGGGTGGCGGATGCGGGCGTAGATCCCGGTGCGAACTACGCCGCGCAGGGGATGGCCCGGGCTAAGCTCCGGTAGACCAACCAGGCGCCGCCAGCCAAAGGCACGCCGCGTTTGGGCCTCCAGCCAGCTTGCCCCGAGAAACAACGCCACGCCCGCGAGCCACGTCAGCGCGTTGCGGTTGAACCGCTGTGCCAGGAGTTGGTGCCGGGTAATAATAATGCCCCCCGCGAATACCAACCACACCGGCAGAGCCAGCCAGAAAGCGCGCCTGCCGATCCGCCGCCAGAACCGGAGGGCAGGATGGAACGCAAACCAGAAGAATGGGATCCAGAGGAGCAGAATGAGGTAAAAAAGCGCCGCGCAATCGATGATGCGCAGGATTTCGTCGACAATCATCGAGTGCTGCACGGCGGCAGGGTGCATAGGTGAAGATCCGAGGGTGCGGGCCCGAAATCAGCGGCCAGCTTGCTACACGTCAAGTCCGGCCGGTCCGGACGCTCGACATAAGGGTAAATCCAGCCCTAGCCATTTTATCGCGAAATCTGACCTGATCCGTGTAGGATACAGGCAGGTGGCAGTGTATCTAAAAAAAGGAGTCGCGCAATGCAGCATCTGGCTTGGGATAAGGTTAAGAAAGAAGTCCTGAACGACAAGCTTTGGAGGCAACTGGTCAACGGTGAAAAGGTGATGGTGGCACGGCTCTGGCTTTTCAAGGATTGTGTGGTGCCTCTCCATCACCACGAAAGCGAGCAAATCAGCCTGGTATTCGAGGGCGCTTTGAAGTTTGAACTGGAGGGCCGGGAAGTAATGCTGCGCGCCGGCGAGGTCCTGGTGATTCCTTCCAACGTTCCGCACAGCGCCCTGGCGATTGAGGATACGGTCGGGATCGATGTGTTCAGTCCCATTCGCCACGATTGGCTTGATGGTACGGATAGCTATTTGCGCAAGTGAATCTGGACCGCCCGGGCGGCACCGTGTGCAATGCCGGGGGAGCCCCATCCGGAAGGCGGCCACGGTGCCGATGGTGCCGCCGCGGAAAAATGGCGAATCTCAGAGGAGCTGCTTATGAAGAAATGCGCCCGCCACGCCTGCCTGGTTCTCAGCATTCTCACCCCGTTGGTTTGTTACGCCCAGGCGACCTTCTCACTCAAGCCTGGCGACCGGGTGGTCTTCTACGGCGACAGCATTACCGATCAGCGGCTTTACACCGTCTATGTTGAGACCTACGTTTTGACCCGCTTCCCCCGGCTTGGCGCCAGCTTTGTGCACAGCGGCTGGGGGGGCGACCGTGTTTCCGGCGGCGGCGGAGGGTCCATCGACGTGCGGCTGGACCGCGATGTCATTCCCTATCAGCCCACGGTGATGACCATTATGCTGGGGATGAACGATGGCGGCTATCGCGCTTTTGATCAGGAGATCTTTGCCAAATACACCCAGGGATACGAGCACATCGTTGAAACGGTGCAGAAGGCCTATCCCCAGATTCGCTTCACCCTGATCCAGCCATCGCCCTACGACGATGTGACCCGTCCACCCGGATTTGAAGGGGGCTACAACGCCGTCCTCATCCGCTACGGAGCGTGGGTGAAGGATTATGCAGGAAAAATCGGAGGGACTGAGGCGGATCTGAATTCCCCGGTGGTGGCGTTGCTGCAAAGGGCGAACGCCGCCGATCCCAAGCTGGCGCAAAGGATCGTCCCGGACCGTGTTCACCCGGGACCGGACGGCCACCTGGTCATGGCCGAAGCTATCCTGAAGGCGTGGAACGCGCCGGCTCTGGTGACTTCGGTTGAGATTAATGCTGCCAGGAAACGGGTTGTTCAAGCGACGAACACGGTCATAGACGATTTGACCTCGCACGCCAACGGCCTGACCTGGAAGCAAACCGACAACGCCCTGCCCATGCCGTACGATTCGACTAATCCGGTAACAGCTCTGGTGATGCGCTGTTCCGATTTCATCCAGGCTCTGGATCAAGAACCACTACTGGTGACCGGCCTCAAAGCGGAGCATTACATTCTCAAAATCGACGACGAAACCATCGGAACGTTCACCCGGGAGCAACTCGCGCAGGGAATCAATCTCGCGGAACTGGCGACCCCCATGATGAAGCAGGCGATGGCGGTCCAGACCTTGAGCGAAAAACACAACACCGTCCACTTCGGCCGCTGGCGGATGGTTCAGGTGCCGCTGGCGGGGCTTACCGCCCCCCATCTCCAGTCCGCCCTGGATGATTTGAATACGGTGGATGGCGAACTGGTGGAGGAGCAACGCGCCGCGG
>DATJVT010000360.1:0-2664 GCA_035501695.1 Terriglobia bacterium
CAGGATCATGAATACTGCGAGCAAACCGGGAACGATGGCCAGGTAAAAAACCCAACGGATGTCAAGATGGAACGATATCAATAGAACTACGGCAAGCAAGGGCCCTGAAAAGGCGCCTAAATTATCGCCAATACCTTCAAGGCCAAAAGCTCGCCCTCGGTTTTCCTCTGCCACCGACGATGCGATGAGCGCGTCACGCGGGGCGGACCGGAATCCGGCGCCCAGTCGGTCCAGAAACCGTCCGCCCAGCGCGCCCTGCCACACTCGGGCAAAACCGATCAGCGGTTTGGCTACCGCCGACAGAAGGTACCCAGCCAGCGCCAGGGACTTCCTTTTTTGCAGCCTATCGGAGAGCCAACCTGAGAAGCCCTGGACGATATTCTGTGTTGCCTGCGCAATGCCCTCCACCAAGCCGACGATGCTGCCGCTCGCATGCAGCATTTGGGTGAGGAAGATCGGTAAGACCGGATAAAGCATCTCCGACGAGATATCGGCAAACAAACTTGTGAATGCCAGAAGAACGGTATCCCTTGAAACTCCAGCGAAGTAACGTGTTCGCGTTGCGGGCTCAACCATAATCACGCGTTTTCCACGCTCACGGTATCGCCGTCCACAACTGTCGTAGTAAATGGAATGACCCTTATTCCGTTTCTTTTAGTGGTCCGCCAAAACAAGTGGTACTTGGAAGTCGCCACGTCGCGGACGGTCGTGCCCTCACTTATTTCAACACTGGACTGCATTTTGTCGGGACCCAATAGAATAACAGTTATCACGTTAGCTCCTTACTGCTGCGCTGCCGCCAAGACATGGCCGCTCCGGCGTTTACAGCAATTCATGCCTTCATCTGCATGGGCGACGGCTCGGCGACGGCCGTCGAGGGCTTCCGCGCCTCGAGACATTCCAGCCACACGATTCGCAGCACAGCGACGGCGGGTACCGAGAGGTATACGCCCGCAATTCCACCCATTTGACCTCCCACCATGAGCGCAAACACCACGGTCAGGGGCGGTAGCTCCAAGTTTTTACCCATGATGTGCGGCGAGTTCACATAATCCTGCACAAGCCTCCACGCCACTACCAGTCCCGCCATCCAGAGCCAGTGGGAGTGGGTCAGGAAACCGACCGTCAGAATAGCCGCGGCCGAAATGATCCATCCCACCACGGGAAGGAATTCCAGGGCGCCTCCCAGGAGGCCCAGCGCAATCGCGTAGGGGAATCTCAGGACCAGCATCGAGACGCTGTAGAAAGCGAAGGAGAGGCCCGCCAGGGTGAGCTGGGCCCGCATGTACTGGCCCAGCATTGTATCAACCCGCCGCAGGATGCGCTTGACCCGCGTGGGATCCCCATGCCGCTCAAGGGCTTCGACCATGGCATCCGCCATCGCCCGTCCGTCACGCAAAATGAAGGCGGCCAGAATGGGGATGGGGAAAAGCCAAATCGTGCTGGCGGCGATATACCCGATGGAGGCTGCACCGCGCTCGAAAGCACGGGCGATATAGTCACGGTTACGAGCCAACAGGTCCTGTATCCGCTGTTGCTGAGCGCCACTCAAGCCGTGCTTGCCCCCCAGACCCGCGGGAGGCTTTCCACTGGAAAGATCTTGCAAGATTTCGGGCACAGCCGCATGCAGGTTCCGTATTTGCGCGGCAACGCGTGGACCTAACTTGTAGCCCGCGCTGCCCAGCACAAGAATTCCGATCAAGTAGACCTGTGCAATCGCCCAAGTGCGATTTTTCCGGCCCAGCCACGAATGCCGGTGTAACCATGTGACCGCCGGTTCGAGCAAGTAAGCAAACAGCAGAGACAGCAGCAAAATGAGGAAAGCCCCACGGGCGATATAGAGGATTGTTGCCGCGATCACGAAGAGCGCCACGGTGGTGACGACATTGCCGGCATGATCGTCAATTCTGAACATACTGCTCCACCCTCCATATCCGCCCCTTGCGCCCTCCTGCCCCTTGCAAGCCCAGTGTCCACCGGGCAATCCAACTGCCCGGCAGGTTTACGCTTCGGGCAGGCTGTGAATGGCGGCGCCGAAAGCCACCAGGGCCCCGCCGTCAAAGATCAGGTCGACGCCGATGGCGATACCAATAAAAAAGGTGCTAGCGGTAGCCCAAATGGCCAACAGGAAGACGCCCAGACCGACCGAGATGAGTCCCGCCAAGAATGTCCACCCCCACCAGGGGAAACGGATAACACTCGCACCGGCGGTGCGAAACAGTCCGCCGACGATGAACAGTACCGCGAGCAGCATGGTTACCCCTTCCGCGCCGGCGTGCGGGTGACGAATCAGGAGGTATGCGACCATTCCGCGAATGAGCGCGTTCAGCAGGTAGATGAAGAACCCGCCCCAGCCTAGCGCTTGAAACGCACCAATGAACCAGAACACGGCGCTGATCGCCAGGACCCACCCCAACGCCAGGATTGAAAAAGTGGTTGCAGTCTGCGCTTTGCCAATACAAATTACGCCAAGAATCATCAGCAGGATCCCCAACACCAGGAACCAGCCCCATGATTTTCTAACTTCTTCTATCCCCGCCTTAAACACATCAGAAAGTGTCGCCATTGTCTTGCTCCTCTCGTATACAGAATATTTTTCAACTTTGACTGTCGCTCTTCGCAGCTCGTTCCGTGAGGACTTTCTTTCCCTGCCTTCAATGCAGG
>DATJVT010000361.1:0-8847 GCA_035501695.1 Terriglobia bacterium
CTGCGCCGGGACCGGCAGCGCGAACTCGGCCTGGATACCGCCGAGTTGTGGTTCACCCACCCCGGCGGAAATCGTGAAGAAGTGGTCTCTCTTCAAAGGGCCTTGAGGGAGTTGCCGGAGGAACAGAGGGAAACCGTCTTCCTGAGAATCTGGAGCGGAATGACCTTGCAGGAGATCGCGGACCTGACCGGGGCGCCGCTGAATACCGTGGCGTCACGATACCGCTATGCGCTGGAGAAACTGCGCGAGCGTCTTGTGGCCTGAAGCGGGGGGCACACCTGTACCATGACGGATTCTGACCTGAGCTTCCGGCTCAGGATGACTGCATGACAAAGGAGTTAAGGTCAAGCCATGAATCCACCAGACGATGAAATGGAACGCTATCTAAGACAGTTTCAGCCGCGTGCGGTTCGTGCGCTGGAATTAGCTCCCAAAGTCGGACTTACTCTCCGCTGGCGCCTGGCGGCAGCAGCAGCGGCCGGGGTGGCGCTGTTAGCGGGATGCATCCTCTGGGTTACCCGTCGCGATGCTCACCGGCTGCCACCTACGCTGAACGTTCGGGCTAATAAAGCGAATGGTGCGGGAGAGCGGCAGTTGGAAAGCCCCCTGGCCCTCACCCGGCTTGCCTTGTCGGATAACGACAAGCTCGAATCGCTCTTGGCGGAAGAGTCGCGGGCGGAGTTGCCGTCCTTGCAGGGAGAACAGAGCATGCTGAGGGCTCTGGCGGAGAGTGACAGGTGAGGTGATAAGAGCATGAAAATGCGGTGGTTGGTGGCAGGGATGTTGATGGCGCTGAGCGCGGCGGTGGCGCGGCCCCAGGTAAAGTTTCCTCCCGAAACCCGCAATGCGGCACTGCGCTACTGGATGGCTTTCGCGGAGATGCGGGACCCTCCCGCCGACAAGTCCATTCAGGACCTGCTGGAGAAGACCTCGGCGGGCGATGCGGCCTGGGATGAACAAAAACTGGGACCGATTCTGGACGCCAACGGCGAGGCGATCCGAACCATGCAGCGGGCCACGCAACTGCCGGAGTGCGACTGGGGTCTGGAATACAACCGGGGTGTGCGCGCGCCCATTTCTTACGTGCCCCGGGCCCGCGCGATGGCTCGGCTGAACCAGTTGTATGGCATCCGCGCCATGGCGAAGGGGAATTCGCAGGGGGCGGTGGACGCGTGGCTGGCGGGAATCCGGTTCTCCGAGCACCTGGCCAAGGGCGGCACCCTGATCTTCGCGTTGGTGGCCAAGAGCGCCCTGCTGCCCGATTTGCGCGCGCTGGCTTCCGAAGCCCGGCAGGGGCATTTCAGCGACGCCCAAAAGAAGCAGATTGCTGCCGCTGTGCATACGTTGCGAGAAGACGGCTTTGATTGGGCCGCGGCGTGGGGATTGGAAACGACGACCCTGGAGCAATTTTTGGCGGAATTGCGGGGCGCGCCCAACCCCCCGGAACTCTATGAATTGGTGGCGGGACAGGCCCTTCCGCATGGGGCCGGGGTTCCCAGTCCGGAAGACGCACGTCGATTTCAGGCATACATGAACAGCGTGCAAACGGCGCTGAACCTGCCGCCCGCCGCTACGACCGCTCGGCTGGAAGCTCTCGAACCGCAGAGACGGACACTCCCCGAAGCGATTCAGCGGCTGATTCCATCCGCCCAAAAGGTGAACAGCGCGCGCGTGGAAGTCCTGAACGCGCGCAAGGGACTGCTGGAAAGCGTGACCGGCAGGTAGCCGCCCCAACGCTCCGACACGGGCAGGTTGACGACAAAATGTCCGGCTGGCGTTCGTAGCGGGTGGGCACCGTGCGTCCCGTGGCCCTCCGCCGCGCTGAGGGCCGCATCGTCATTTTAAGGCCAGAGCTGGTTCAGCACCATCGCCAGCCGCACTCCGGCCTTGGCGATCTGCTCGTTGATGGTGGGGGCCACGGCATCCACGTATTTCTGTGACACCTGCTCGTGAAGTTTCAGCAGGCGCGTGGAGACGTGGTTGTCATCGTTGCATTCCTTTACCACCTCCGGCTTTTCCACCGGAATTGCCACCGGCAACTTGGCGTAGACCACCGAGTCGGCCAACTCGTGGCCTTCCCACGCCCAGTCGTCCACGTTGACGCCCGCCTTCTGCCACGCGGCAGCCCGCGGTCTGAACTGCTGGTCGAGCGCGGCCGCCCACCGCTCCACTGGTACCGGTCCCTTGATTCGTTGGATAAGGGCGTAATCCCAGATGGCGTGCAGATTGGGGGTGTAGGATTCATACTGCGGGTTCTTCTCCACCGGAGCGTTGCCGATGAAGTCGATGGGAACGCAATTGCCTCCCAGGTCGTTGTTGGAGGCGCAGTGCAGCGGCTGGTGCAGGTCCCCGACAAAGTGGATGATAAAGCGCAGGGCGTCGGCGAGCGCGCGGGGAGCGGCGCGGTCATCGCGGAGCACCCTGATCTGATGTGCGATGGCGAGGGTGACGCACCCCGTGGAGACGGGACAGGATTCCGCCATCGCGCTGCGCGGGGCGTCGCGAGGAATGTCGATGTAATGCCAAGGGCTGGTTTCCGGATTATCCTTACGGAGGTCGTCCGCCCAGGTGGCGGAGTCGGCCAATCGGTCGAGTCCCTGGGAAGCGCAGAAGCGAGGCAGCGCGGGATCAATCGGCGAACCTTGCAGGATCTTGTTGGCCATTTCCAACGCGTGCGCGCTCATGTGCCTCTCGGCAATCAAGGCTACGGCTTGATGGCCTTCACACCCCCACGCCCCGGCTCGCATCGGCGAGAACAGCAAAATGAGCATCACCGCGAGCAAGCCGAGGGCTGACTTCACGCGCACTGGCTCGCGCATTTTGCTGGACACTATCGACCCTCCCCGTGATGGGTAGAATCCGCCCCTCCTTGGGTCTCATGCTTTGCAGGAGGTGGGTGGTTTACTCCACCAGGTTCTGCGCAAGGTAATTCGCCAGGCCTAGTTGTTTGATGAGGCTGAGTTGCGTGTCCAGATAGTCGGCGTGCCGCTCCTCGTCGCCCAGGTTCTGGCGAAGCAGCTCCGCGCTGGCGTTGTCCCCGGCCTTGGCGCAAGTTGCGACTCCCGCGTTGTAGCTGGCAATGGCGCCGGTTTCGTCTTTCATACCGATCGCCAATTGTTCTTCCACGGTCTTGCCAATATGGATCTTCCCCAACGTCTGGACGTCGGGCTCGCCTTCCAGAAAGAGGATGCGGCTGATCAATTTCTCGGCGTGTTTCATCTCTTCAATGGCGCGCTTGGTGGTGGCGCCGGCGAGGCCCTTGTAACCCCAACTCTCGCACATCTCGGCGTGGAGAATGTATCCATGCACCGCGCCCAGCTCATCGGTCAAAGCTCCCTGCAGAACTTCAATCACTTCCGGTTTACCTTTCATAGCAGTCTCCTTGGAATCGAAGGGCACCGCAAAGACACCTATACGCCGTGCCGTCATCGAGTGGACGAATGCGCGAGGGAGATCTCCGGCGCCCGTCATTATACGCCAGAAGCTTTTCAAACGTCGCGCGGTTTGGTTGCGCCGCCGGCGGGATTGCACTTGTCAACGGTCACGGCCTTGAAACATACCGATTCCCGCATGCGGCGCCGGTCCAGACTGGTAATCCTGGGGCGGTCTTGATATCCGCGTGGGGCGAGGACGTTCCCTCCGCGCCCCACGTGGATTCTGGTAAACGGCGTGGATTCGATCCTGCAGATCCCAATCGCGCCGACTTTCAGTCACGACGCACTTGAAGCGCCAGGGGGCTGGCTGGCCATCTGCTCCATCTGTTCCTTCATCTTCTTATTCATCTCCTGGGGAGTTGGCTCGGCAATATGGGTGGCAATCATCCAGGTATACCCATCGGGGTCGACAACCGTTCCGCACCGGTCGCCCCAGAACATGTCCATCACCGGTCCTTTGGCCTCCGCCCCGAGCTTTACTGCCTTAGCCACCACCTTGTCGACTTTATCCGTGAGGAGATACAAGGTCGAGGGAGAGGCGCCAAGCGTCTTCGCACTGCGAGCTCCCATTTGCGGAACTTCCGGCCCCAACATTAACGTCGTACCCCGAAGCGTCAACTCAGCGTGCACTCCCTTGCCATCCGGCCCCTTCATGATTCCCCGTTTGGCGAAGCCGAATGCTCTTTGATAGAACGCGGATGCTGTTTTTACGTCGGCCACCGTGAGCATAGCCGTCACAGCGCCGTACTGTTTGCTATTGAGTGGGTCGATTTTCTTGGGCATAACCCTCCCTTCGTGGAGTGATTTAGCAATTTGGATGGACTTCCCCTGCACCAGTTTCTGAGGACAGTCTACCACATACCTTGCGCGCCGGCAGAGGTGGACAAGACGCATGTTAGCGAGAACGCGGGTTCCCGATGGATACCGCGCGCCGCCTCTCGCTTTCCGGTCCCGATCGCCCGCCTATACCAAACTCCTCTCCGCAATCCCAGATCCTTGAACCCGGCATATGGGCCGCAGGTTTGGGTGCGGATTTGCTCCTGAAAGACTGCAAGTGGATGGAGGCGCACATGGGCACCTTGATTACGACTGTCATTTTGTCTCTCTCGGGCCTGGCGTTGGCGGTGACGGCTTTCTCATCCTTCCGGGGCGTGCGGGCATATCTGCGAACTCGGGGCAAGCGACTGGTGACCTGCCCGCAGAATCATTGCACCGCAGCAGTGGAGATGGACGCCCTGGGCGCGGGCCTAAAGGCTTTCCGGGGTGGGACTTACCGCTGCCTCCAGGATTGTTCACGCTGGCCGGAGAAGAGCGAGTGTGCCCAGGACTGCCTGACCCAAATTGACGTTCTCGGCGCGGGTTGCCTGGTTCGAAATGTCGTGGCCGGATGGTACAAAGGCAAGGCCTGCGTCTATTGCCACAAGCCTGTGGATAACGTCGCGGAGTGGACCGGCCACATGCCTGCCCTGTTGACCCCGGCCTCCACGACCGTGAGTTGGGCCGACGTCCCGCCCGACAAACTGCCGGAGATCTTTACCACCTACCAGCCAGTCTGCTGGTCGTGCCACATAGCAGAGACCTTCCGTCGCGATCATCCCGAACTCGTTACTGATCGTCCACCGCGGTGGTAAGTTCGAGGATACGGTCCTTCTCGCCCCCCTCCCGGCAAGGTATAATGCCCGTTTGCGTTTAATCCAGCGGAGCGTCCCACGCTCGGCAACCCTGAGAGACAGAATGCAGCGACTGACCCGTCTATCTATTCTTCCTTGGACATTCGGCTTAACCGCGATCTTGGCCGCCTTTTTGCTTTTTGCCCAGACGCGCCCCACCGCTTCCGCGCCCGGATCGAAGCCAGTAATGCCGGTGGCGACGGCTCCTTCCGCGTCCCTGCAAACCCTCCGAAACATCGGCCGGGCTTACTTTGAGCAGGGGAAGTACGCGGAGGCCATCGAGCAGTTTCAAAAGGTGGTGGCTTCCGGGAGCGCGTCGGCCATGGACCACATGAACCTGGGAATGGCGCTGATGCAAGCGAACAAACCGGATGCCGCGCTCGGCGAACTGACCACCGCCCGGCAGATGGACCCCAACCTGGTAGCCGCAGAATATAACCTGGGCATTCTCTACAAGCGTGAACTGCGCTACCCGGAGTCGGAGGCTGCTCTTAAACGGGTCATCACCGCTGATCCCCAGGACCCGGCCGCCTGGTTCAACCTCGGAACCGTCTTTTTTGCCGGCAAGAAACTGGACGAATCCCTGGACGCCTACCGCCACGTCATTGATCTGGGTTTTGGCCGCGGCCAGAACTTCTACGTGGCCTCGCTCTTCCGCAGCTTCACGGTTCTCGTGCGGATGAAGCGGCAGGACGATGCGCAGAAGGTACTTAAGCAGTGGGAGGGCGTCCACGAGAAGGTTCCCAACATTTCCCTTCAGGATCCCGCCTTGGAGGGCGGCAAATACGGCACCATCCTGACACCGTCCGGGCCGCCCCTGGAAATATCGGGGCATGGAAGTTTGGAGAAAGTGACTTTTGCGGAGTTCACCCAAAAACTCGGGCTCGTCCTGCCGGTGGTCAACCCGGCGCTGATCGATCCTCGACAGCCGATCAAGGCGGCGGATTATTCGCCGGAATTCGCCCGCCGAAACCTCCTGCCGCTCTTCGGCGCCTCCGTCGCGGTAGGGGACTATGACAACGACGGCAAGCCGGATCTTTACGTGGTGATTCCCTCCGCCCACAACCATCTCCTGCATAACACCGGTGATGGGACCTTTACCGACGTGACCGAGAAAGCGGGCGTCGCCGGCCCGGGCGGGAGCCTCTCCGCCATCTTCGCCGACTATGACAACAGCGGCAAGATGTGCCTGTTCGTTACCGGCCTCGACGGCGTGAAGGTTTACCGCTACGCAGGTGAAGGTGTATTTGAGGACGTTACGGAAAAGGCCGGGCTGAAACCGGAGCCTGGCGAAGTCGATACCCGCACCGTTTTGTTTGACGCCGATAACGACGGCTTTCTGGACCTCATCGTCACCGCCTACACCAACCTCAATCAGCCTCCCCCCAAGGACTCCTTCCGATTCCCCGAGGATTTCCCCGGCGCCACGGTGCACTTCTATCGCAACAACGGCGACGGATCCTTCACGGAGAAAACCACGGCCGCGGGCCTGGCCGCCGCCAAGGGAAGAATGCGCGGCGCGGTGTTCGCCGATTTCAGCGGACGCGGCTACTCCGACCTGATGCTCCTTCGCGATGACGGCCCTCCCTTCCTTTTCCAGAATCAGGGCGAGGACAGGTTTGTGCTCGAGCATGAGACGGGCGCGCTCGCCAAGTCGGTTGCCTTGGAAGCGCAAGTGGCCGATTTCAACCATGACGGTTGGTTCGACCTCGCCGTTTGGACTCCCGAGGGTTACCAGGTGCTGATCAACCAGCGCGACGGGAAGTTCACCCCGGTGGCCGCGCCGGCCATTCCCGCGCCAGCCGGGTTTTTCGCCTTCCGGGGCGCCGTGGCCGATCTGAACGGTGACAGCTTTCCGGATCTTCTGGCGGCCGACGCGCAAGGCAAGCTTCACTTTCTCATCAACCAGGGCGGACGGCTCCGCGAGGGTTCGATGCTGTTGCCCCTCAGCGATCCCGCGACCCTTGCGTCGGTGTTGCCCACGTGGCTGGAGAATCCCGGCCGGCTTGATTTGGTCGCCATGACGCGCAGCGGCCAGTTGCTCGCCTTCGCAAAAGAAGGCCCGCCTTCCCGCTGGGTGGAAGTGAAGATGAACGGTTACAAGAGCAACAGCCGCGGAATCGGCAGCGTGGTGGAATTCAAAGCGGGCAACTATTACAACAAGGTGGTTGTCACCAGCAGCCCCATCCGGGTCTTTACCGGGGATCTGGCCAAGTTGGATGTCATCCGCGTCACCTGGCCGAACGCGGTGGTGCAGAATTGGATTGACGTGGCGACCGACAAGCAGATTGAGGTGAGGGAATCGGAGCGCCTGGCGAGTTCCTGCCCCTTTCTCTACGTTTGGAACGGGCGGAAGTTCGTTTATGTGACCGATGTGCTCGGGGTCGCCCCTCTTGGTGAATTGGCTCCCGACGGCACGCGCGTCAAGCCTGATCCCGAAGAATTCGTGCGCCTGCCCGAACCGGCCGCGAACTCCCGCGGGAATTACGTCTTTCAATTGACCAACGAAATGCGCGAGGCCGACTTCTTCGACCAGGTCAAGCTGATGGCCGTGGACCATCCCGCGACGGAAGAGGTCTACGCCAATGAGATCTACGCCACCAATCCCGCACCGCCTGCGCTTTACGCGGTCCCGGAGAAACGGTTTCCGATCTCGGCGGTCGACGACCACGGCAACGACGTCCTTCCCTTGCTGCTGGAGCAGGATGGCCGTTATCCCACCGACTTCGCGCGCAATCGCATTCTGGGTATGGCGGAGTTGCATTCGCTCACCCTGGACCTGGGCTCGTTGGCCGCCGATGCGCCCGTCAGCCTGTGGCTCAACGGTTGGGTTTTCTGGACCGATTCGAACGGCGCGCGCGCCATGGAGTCCAACCCGCAATTGCCCATGGTTTCCCCCTATTTGCAGGTGCGCGACGCGAGCGGCAAGTGGGTGACCGTCATCCCGGATATGGGTTTGCCGAGCGGCACCAATCGCACCATGCGCGTCGACCTGGCCGGCAAATTCCTTTCCCCCGATCGCCACGTGCGCATCGTGACCAATCTTTGCGTCTACTGGGACCAGATCTTCTTTACCACCCATGAAGCGCCGGCGCCCGCGCCCGTCGCTTTGCCGCTCGTCGCCGCGGACCTGCACTATCGCGGCTTCTCGGCTTTCACCACCGACCCCGCGCACGTTAAGCCCGACGCCTTCGACTATCAGCGGGTTTTGGCCAACGCGCCGTGGAATCCCTTGCGTGGCCGCTACACGCGCTATGGGCCGGTGGATCAACTGCTCACGCGGACCGACGACCAGATGGTGGTGATGGCCACGGGCGACGAGATGACGGTGGAGTTCAACCCGCACGGCCTGCCCGCTGTCCGGCCAGGGTGGAAGCGGGATTTCTTCCTGGCCCTGCGCGGCTATGCCAAGGACGGCGAGCCCAATACGTCCTTCGCCTGGACTGTCGAACCAATGCCCTTTGGCGCCATGTCGAATTATCCGCCCGGCGCATCTGACCGAACTCCGGATTCTCCGGAGTATCGCGAGTATCTGGGGCAGTATCAAACCCGGCCCGGCTACGCGCTGATTCCGCCGCTGGCTCCGGCGATTTATTAAACAGCCGGAAAACATCCGTTTGCTCCGCAGGCGGGATGGCGCAGCGATGGTTTTCAATCTCTCCGTTATCGTCAAGACCCGACCCGGGCGCGATTGCGCTATCAGCTTTTGCTGATTTTAAACAACTTATCCGGATATCCCCACG
>DATJVT010000362.1:0-2404 GCA_035501695.1 Terriglobia bacterium
CCCCAATCTGTGATATTCCATATTGGAATTGTAGCTGAGGGGTTTCGGGGTAGGCGTGCTGGACTCGGTGGCTGCCGTAACACCAGTAACCAGGGCGGCTGCGCCGAGGGCGCCCGCGCGGACAAATTCGCGCCGATTTACTAATGCTTCCTTTGCCGGGCGTTTTTCACTTATGGGTGAAATACCCCCTTATACGTATGGCAAATGACGGAGTATCCTGCCCGCCGGTTTCGACAACTCATCGGCCAGTGGCTGCGGCGGGTCAAGACGCTCTGGCCGGAATGCCCTGTTGCGATCGCGCCCGATGGTGACCGTCTTATCGTCAAGTCTTCCAGGGCCTGTCCAGCTATTACGACAGTGGAAGGGCGCTGATTTCAACAACAGTGAACGCAAACCTCGCTTCGCTCGACGATTAAGTCGATATGAATCCGAAGCTAATCAGCGCAAGCGCCGAGATGGCCACCACTGCCCACAGCAGCAGCCCCTGCAGCAGTGGGCGCAATCCTACCAGTTTCAATGTCGCTCGTGAGATCCCCGTTCCAATCAGATAGAGTGTAACAGTGAGTCCGACTTTTCCCAGTTTGCTCAATACCGGGACCAGTGGACCGAGTAAGGGCCAGTAAGTCCCTGCGACGGCGGCCAGGCAGAAGAGGAGAATGAACCATGGCCACCGGATCCGGGTCTTGCTTCCTTTGAGTATTGCCACGAGGAGTGCTACCGGCACAATCCAAAGTGCCCTCGCAAGCTTGATCGTCGTTCCTACCATTAACGCCTGAGAACCGTATTTAGCCGTTGCTCCGACTACCGAACTCGTGTCATGGATGGCAAGCGCGGACCACAACCCGAATTGCGATTGGGTCAAGTGGAGCGCATAGCCGATGGCAGGAAAGACGAACAAAGCCACCGAGTTCAGGACGAACACCGTACCCAGCGATACAGACATTTCCTCTTCACTGGCATTCGCGATCGGCGCCACTGCCGCAATGGCGCTGCCGCCACAAATGGCCGTGCCGACACTGATCAGCAGCGAAGGTGTTTGGTGAACCCTAAACAAGCGTCCAATGCCCAGCCCGAGGAGCAAAGCACAGCTTATGCTGGCGGCGGTATACAGAAACCCCGTCCTGCCTGCCCGCATCATTTCATGCAGGTTCATCCCGAAGCCCAACCCAACGATGGATGCCTGCAGGAGGAATCCGGCCAGCTTTTTAGCATCCATGTGGTAGGGGTGTGTAAACGCCAACCCGTAAACCAGTCCGCAAGCCAGCGCCCAGGGAGTCGAAAT
This sequence comes from Terriglobia bacterium, assembly GCA_035501695.1. Lineage (GTDB taxonomy): Bacteria > Acidobacteriota > Terriglobia > UBA7540 > UBA7540 > Bog-366. The sequence continues at coordinate 1,283 of DATJVT010000362.1, forward strand.
CATGCCACTGGCCGCGATCACGAGCCCGATGAAGAAAATGTTCTTGGTGTTCATACTGAATTCATTCTGGCGGCTTTGGCAGAGGCTCGTCCAAGCAGTAATTCTTATTGCTCATGGGGTTGGCTTATCGCCGGAGGGAAAGGCCGTCAGGGGAGGGATTATGATGTGAATGTCAGGCTCTCAAAGGGCTGGGGATTCGCCTTTCAAGAGCTTGGGACGCATTCGGTGGCGACGCGCCTGCAGGAAATCAAGAAACGCGCGGAGGCGTTTTGCCGATTTCAGGTGCTTGAGATTCCCCCTCCCTCAAAAACTGAAATGCCTCGCTACCAGTTCCAATATTGCCCACCAAGCTTCGGCGCGGTATTGCCAATAGACCGGGCGCTCGTGGTTGGGCCCTGGGAAATGGCGGGCACGGGCCGAATGCGTCCCGGGCGAAGGCCCCTTGTGAAAATGAATGTACCGGCGCGGCATAATCAGCTCTCTCCTTCAGAAGGAATGCTAATCTACTGTCACTTGCCCGCTGTTGGTAATCGATCGAACCTCAGCGTCTTCAAAGAACACCGCCGCCAGCGAGGCCTCAGTTTTGGCGCCCGCCGCCAGCACGGGCGCCGTGCCGGCTGCGATGGCACGTTCCAGCCCGCATCCCGGGACACTCGTGAACGGCTCGACCGCCATCACATAACAACGGCCGTACCAGGGGTAGCCGAACGATCCCCGCAGTTCCTGCCAAAACCATACGTAGGGGAAGATCTCCGGGGGCCAGGCCAAACCGAAGCCGAAACCCAGTGATGGATTGGAAAGGCCGTACCATCCTGCTTCGAGTTCGCTGATGTAACCGAATTCCGTCACCCGCGCCGGAGGATGTGGCGTTACGCGCGGATCGACCCCACATGGCGCATCCTGCCCTTGGGGCCAGGGACTTTTTGTCGCGGGCGCAAGCCGGCTGGAGGGACTAATAGTCACGTCGTGAGAGGTGAAGGTACGCGCCGGCAGTTGCAGCCGGCACCCCCCCGCCAGGAAGGGCGCGCCGAAGGCGGGATGGTGGCCCCACATGTAGTGCATATCCTCCTCCGCCTGATTCTCAATCGTTTCATGCAGAAGCACGGCCGCGAGCGACCGCTC
>DATJVT010000363.1:0-12790 GCA_035501695.1 Terriglobia bacterium
CTCCCTTGCGTGAGATTTGCCCAATGGTTTGATGCTCGAACGGCCTTTTATGGTTCGATAGAATAGAGGGTACTGTCCCCACTCGGGGACCCACGGCAGGTAAAGCAGGGCCTGCGACAAGCCGGTTTTCTCGTTCTTCGCAAACACGTTCAGCGAAGACACTGGTACAGATTCGCCGCTATAAAAAGTGATGACCCTGTAGCCGCCGCTTTCCCTTTACTCTTTCCGGCAAAGCGAAGCTAGCGCGCGCCGCCTGTGCCAGCGATTTCGTGTCCGGCATCGGGATTGGCCGAAATAGAATCCACAATTCGTTTTCGTTCGTCGTCGGACAGCCGTGCGGCTTTCGCGTCGCGAAGGAAAAATTGCGTTTCGACGACGGTTTACATAGCTCGCTATACGTTAAAAACGGACAGACGTCAATTAACCGCCTAGGCCGGCAGTTCAAGGCTTCCTGCGTGGTTTACCTGATGGGCTGGCGGCGCCACATCCCGGACGGTACATGGCGGAGAGGGTGGGATTCGAACCCACGTTGGAGTTTCCCCCAAACACGCTTTCCAAGCGTGCTCCTTCAGCCACTCGGACACCTCTCCGTGGCTTCGCGCCGCGCCGGCGCCGCGGAGAAGGATTCCGGGGCCCAGGGATGATTCGCGGCAACCTAAGCAGTATAGCATTGGGCAGTCCCGGCGGCTAGACACCATTGCCCGATTGTCCGCTTCGCTTCGTCTTTTTTTCTGCCCGGACCCGAGGAAAAGTATTGCTTCACCCGCGCTTCGTGTCAAACTACGCCTGTACATCTCGCAGCAGGGAAGGAAACCCATGGGCCTCCCGAACGAATTCAGAACCATCCCGGAAGACGCGTTCCGGATCGTGGACCTTACGGCTCCCTTGAACGAACAGAGTCCGTGTTACCCTGACGATCCACCATTTACCAAGACCTGGCACATCCTCTACAGCAAGCACGGGCTTTATGTGTCAAAACTACAGATGGGTTCGCACTCGGGTACGCACGTAGACGCTCCCATGCACTTTCTCGGGGATGCGCACGCGGACGTGGCCGGAATGCCTTTAATCCAGTTTATGGGGCCCGCCATCGCCCTGGAAAGGCTGAAACAACCGGGCGAAGATCTTACCGTGGCGGATCTGGAAGGCGAGGATATTCGCTCCGGCGACATTGTGCTCTTCCGGACGGGCTGGGACAAGCGCGCCGGTTCCCCCCAGTTCTTTGAGGATGAATGCCCGGGTCTTCAACCCTCCCTGGTCGAGGAATTGATTCGCCGCCGAGTCAAGGCCATCGGGAGTGACACAGCCTCCGTTGACAGTCCCGCGGCCCTCGCCGGCGGAGCTCCCGCGCACAAATTGGCCGGACGCGCCGGCGTGCCGGTTTACGAGGCCCTCGTCAACCTGGATCAGGTAACGGGACAGTGCTTCTATTTCCTGGGGCTTCCCCTGAAATTGGAAAAAGGCGAAGCCAGCCCGGTTCGAGCCGTGGCGCTGGTCCCCAATCTCAACCTGGCACGGACGAGACCCCCCATCTGAAATACTACCCCGCCGCGCCGGAATGGGTATCTGGCAAACCACCGGGTGTATAATGACGCACTCCTGTGCGTAACTCTTGCGGGAGGCGCGCCGCGGGTTACAGGTGAATTCCCCACGAGGCTCTTCAACCCGGCGTAATCGTGCGAATGAGGTATTTATGAATAGATTTGCGATGTTGGTGCCCACCCCCAAAACAATTGTATATTGCGCTGCCACCCTTGCCAGCCTGGCGATTCTGGCGACACTGATTTTCCCCGTCCCCGTGAGCGCGCAGGAAAAAGCCGCCGCTGCCCAACCGCCCGTCAAGCCCGCCCCGCAAAGCGGGATCAACCTTACTCAGCCGACACTTTACGTCGTCGGCTACGCCCATCTGGATACCGAGTGGCGCTGGGAGTATCCACAAGTCATCAGCGAGTATCTTCCCAAAACCATGCACGCCAATTTCGATTTCTTTGAGAAATATCCGCACTACATTTTCAATTTCAGCGGCGCCAATCGGTATCGCATGATGAAGGAATATTTCCCGGCGGATTACGAGACGCTGCGGAAGTGGGTAAAAGCCGGCCGGTGGTTCCCGGCGGGCTCCTCGATGGAAGAGAACGATGTGAATTCGCCCTCGCCCGAGTCCATCATCCGGCAGGTCCTCTACGGCAACGAATATTTCCGCCATGATTTCGGCGTGGCGAGCGCCGAGTTCATGCTGCCCGATTGTTTCGGTTTCCCTGCTTCCCTTCCAAGCATCCTGGCGGCCGCGGGGGTGAAGGGATTTTCCACCCAGAAGCTGAGTTGGGGTTCCGCCGCGGCGGTGGGTGGACCGAATTCCCCGGAGCACACCCCCAAGGGCATTCCCTTCAACGTCGGAATCTGGGACGGGCCGGGCGGGAGGAGTATTCTGGCCGCGCTCAATCCGCTTACTTACAGCGGCACGATCTACTACGACCTCAGCAAGAGCAATCCCCAATTCAGCAAGCTTCCCTACTACGTCGACTGGCCCAAGCGGCTGGAGTATAACGGCAAAGCCACGGGTCTTCCGGTTGATTATCACTACTACGGCACCGGCGACATTGGCGGATCACCCTCGGAGCCCTCCGTTAAGCTGCTGGAAGCCATCGTGACCAAAGGCCGCACGCCCCTGCCCAGCGCGCTGGAGCGAACGGACCTGGATGAAGATCAGGATGCCCAGGCCCAGGGGCCTCCCGTTCAAGTGGGTGACGGGCCCGTTCGCGTTATCTCCTCCAAAGCCGACCAGATGTTTCTCGATATTCTGCGCTCCGGCAAAGCCAATCAACTGCTGCATTACAAAGGCGACCTGGAGCTGACGAACCACTCCGCGGGATCGCTCACCTCCGAGGCGGCGCACAAGCGCTGGAATCGGAAGAACGAGTTGCTGGCGGATGCCGCCGAGCGAGCTTCGGTGGCCGCGGCATGGATGGGCGGTCCGGCCTATCCTTTGCAGCGATTGAACGACGCGTGGGCGCTGGTCATGGGTGGGCAATTCCATGACATTATGGCCGGCACCGCCACGCCGAAGTCCTACGAGTACTCGTGGAACGACGATGTGATTGCCATGAACCAGTTCGCCGGCGTGCTGTCCAGCGCAAGCGCCGCGCTCGCCTCCGGCCTCGATACGCAGGGGGAAGGCGCCTCCGTGGTCGTGTTCAACCAACTCAACATCGAACGCGAAGACGTGGTGGACGCCAAGCTGTCTTTCGAGCACGGCGCGCCGAAATCGGTCCGCGTGTTCGGCCCAGATGGCAAGGAAGTGCCTTCGCAATTTGAGGGAGGTTCGGAACACGTGCTCTTTCTTGCCAAGGTACCTTCCGTGGGCTTCGCCGTCTACGATGTTCGCCCGGCAGATTCGGCCGCCACCGCTCTTTCGGAATTGAAAGCCAGTGAAAGCGCGCTCGAGAATGCCCGCTACCGCGTCACGATCGACACCAACGGAGACGTATCCAGCATCTACGACAAGAGCATCAAGAAGGAATTGCTCGCGTCTCCGGCTCGCCTGGCATTGCAGACGGAACACCCCTTCGACTGGCCCGGTTGGAACATGGATTGGTCGGACCAGCGCAAGCCGCCGCGCGGGTACGTTTCCGGACCCGCGACGATCCGCGTGGTTGAAAGCGGCCCCGTGCGTGTGGCCGTGGAAGTAACCCGGGAGACGGAGGACTCAAAGTACGTCCAGACCATTCGCCTTGCCGCAGGCGATGCCGGCAACCGCGTGGAGTTCGGCAACGTCATCGACTGGAAAACCAAGGAAGCAGCGCTCAAGGCCACGTTCCCTCTCACCGCCGCGAATCCCCTGGCAACCTACAACTGGGGACTGGGAACCATCGAGCGCGGCAACAACGACCCCGTGAAATTTGAGGTGGCTTCGCACCAGTGGTTTGACCTGACTGACAAAAGCGGGGCTTACGGCGTCACTGTGCTCTCCGACTGCAAGACCGGCTCGGATAAACCCGATGACCATACCATGCGCCTGACCCTCATCTATACACCCGGGCTGGGCGCCGGCAATGGGCACGACTACGCCGACCAGACCACGCAGGACTGGGGCCACCATGAGTTTATCTACGGTCTCGCCGCGCACGCCGGCTCCTGGCAACAGGGCAAAACCGATTGGCAGGCGCAGCGCCTGAATGCTCCCTTGATTGCGTTCCAAAGCACCAATCACGCGGGGGCGCTGGGCAAAAGCTTTTCCCTGCTTCGCCTCGATAGCGACCATGTATTCGTGAGCGCCGTGAAGAAAGCCGAGGACAGCAACGAGGTGGTGGTGCGCCTCATCGAGATGCGCGGCGAGAAAGTGCCAACCCTGCACGTGGCCCTGGCCGGTCCGATTACCACTGCGCGGGAGGTAAATGGCCAGGAGTTGCCCGAGGGACAGGCCTCCGTGGTCAAGGGCGAGCTTGAAACCTCACTCGAGGGATATGGAATTCGCACCTTTGCGGTAAAGCTGGGAGCGTCCGAAAAAAGGCTTCCGGGCGTCCAGTCCGTGCCCGTGGAGTTGAAATACGACCTGGCTACGGCCAGCCAGGACGGCGTCCTGGCCCAGAGCGGGTTCGATACTGCCGGAAACAACCTCCCGGCGGATATGCTTCCCACTACCCTGCCCTTCGGGGCGATCACCTTCCGCCTGGGGCCCGCCTGGACGGATCATCCCAACGCCCTGGTGGCTCGCGGACAGGCCATTTCCCTGCCCGCTGGCAAATTCAACCGCGTTTATATCCTGGCGGCGGCGGATGGAGACCAGAAGGGTACATTCCGCGCCGGCGACCGCAGCAAGGAGATGAACATCCAGGACTGGCACGGCAAGATCGGGCAGTGGGATACGCGAACGTGGATCGAGCGCAAAATCGAGCTCCCCACCCCGGCCGAGCCCGCCGCGGACGATCACAGTTGGCAAGCGGAGCGAGACCGCCGAACCCGCGCCGAGGTCGCCGCGCACGGGCCGAGGACCAGGATCGAACCCGAAATGACGGGGCTCAATCCCGCCTTCATCAAGCGCGCTCCCGCGGCTTGGTTTGCCTCGCATTACCATTCGGCGCAAGGGACGAACAAGCCGTACGACTACTGCTACCTGTTCGCCTATTCGATGGATATACCCGAGGGTGCAACCACGTTGACCCTGCCGGACAACGATAAGATCCGGATTATGGCCATCACCGTGGCGGGCGCAACCGGGAAACTCCACCCCGTCCAGCCGCTGTATGATGTATTGGGAGAAGGAAAGTAGTAGGCGATGGGCAGTCAGTAGCAAGCAGAGGGCAGGAGGCAGAAGGCAGGACGAAGAGCGAAGTCAAAAGGCAAAACGCAAAAGGCAAAGGTCAAAACCGGCCTTACCTGCTTGCCTGGTTGGGGGATTCGCCTGAAAATCAGGCTGGAGGCTGAGGCCTAATCCCCCATTGCCGCTTGGGGAAAGATGCTGGGGTGAGGGGCAAAATCCGCATGCCACTCTCATAGATTACGGGGGACAGGACAATCAGGGGCAGTCTTGCCTTTTGCCTTTTGCGTTTTGCCTTTTGACTTCGCTCTTGCCCCTACGGGCCTCAGCCCAGCGTTCCGGCATACGCCAAGGCTGCAAAACCCGCGATTAGGAACGCGATGCTTCCGAACATGGCGTTCAGGGCCTTTCTGCCGGAGCCTTTCCATTCACCGGTCGCCAGCCCCCAAATGTTGGAGGCGACGATGATGGCGGACATGAATAGCGGCCAGCCCAGGATGGGGCCCATGGTTCCGAGCTTGGCCGAAACCGCTCCGTAAATTACCGTGCTGCTGAACCATAGCAATCCCATGAAGGCGCCGAAAACCCAGTTCAGGCTAGTCCCAGGGGCGCCAAAGAGCTTCGCCGTCTGGTTCTTCTTCCAAAGGTAAATGCAGTAGAGGATGTAGGGAACAAACGCGGCGGTGTTCAACGGCGCCCAGATCACATTGGCCTGGCTGCTGGGGTTCACTCCCTGGGCGGCCGCGCGCGCCAGCAACGAGTCGCCAAAGGCCAGCCCGAAGTTAATTAGCGGTGAGCCCACGCCGGCAAGGAAGCAGATGAAGAGGCCGGCCGCGAAACTCATGGTGACCGCGGCCGATTCACGCGCACGCGGGGCTGCCGCTTCCAGGTGCTTGTCCTTCAGTTTCCCTGCCACGGCGCACCCAATAATGCCCAACAAGGTCAGGAAGGCTCCCAGGAAAATCATGCCGCCTTGGGCGGTAAAGACCCGGTCCGGGTGCTTGACCAGCAGGGGAACCAGAAAGCCCAGGATCGTCGAAATGCCAATGGCAATGGCAAAGTTCAGCGCCATACCGATGGCCGCGATGCCGAGTCCAAAGAAGATCTGGGCCAGTCCAAACCCGATGCCGAACGCAATCATCAAGGCAAGCGCTTTCGGGGCGACGCCATGATACACGTCCCAGGGATTGGGAATGGTCAGATAAACCACTAACCAGGGAAAGACCACCATCCCAAACACCGCCCAGACGGCGAAGATGTTCTCCCACTTCCATACCTTGGCGTATTTGATGGGAGCCGCAAAGCTCCCGTTGAGGGTGCCCGCAATGATCGCCAGGATGATCCCGACCGTTAGACCCGACATGAAATTACCTCCGCAAGATAACTACCCTCGTATCCGTTCCCAATGGCGCGAGCCACTTGACCACCCCATCAAGGCTCCGCTCCGTCCACGCGCGGTGAAGATTACCATTAGATGGCCCGGCTGTCACTCAGATGTCTAGAACGTCAAATGCTGGTGTCCTCCGTGCAGGGCCGCTTTCTGGCCACTCCAATAAAACCACCCCGTCAGCTTCTCCGGCAGTTCCACATCGGCGGTAAGACTCTTGCCGTGGAGTTCGTACGCCACGCGGATTTCTCCCTGCGGATGGGGTAGCGTCGCTTTGAGTTCATGCAAGGTTCCGAGGTGAGGACGAATCTCCACCTGGCGGAACTCTGGCGCTGCAGGCTCGATTCCAGCCACGGTCGCAAGTAGATCGAAATTAGGGTGCGCGCTCCAGGCGTGGCAATCCGAGCGCGTCGGCTCCGGCGTCTCTGCCCACGTTGTAAGTCCCAGCGCCAGCATCCGCCGCCACGGTCCCAACTGGTCAAGGTACTGGTCTCCGAACCCTGCCTTTTTCATGGCGCGGAACAGGTAGAAGCGGAAATAGTAAGTTGCCTGCGTCAGCGAGGTGTCACTCAACACCGTCTTCATTAAGGCTGCTTGATCCGCGCGCGGGACGGCGTCCACCAGGACGGCCATGATGTTGGCGTGCTGGGAAAACTGCTTATGCGCCGGGGTGTCCGCCATCAAGCGACGGTTGGGATCCCAGCAGGTCTTATACACCGCCGCGGCGATGCGGGAGGCCAGGGCGCGGTCATGTTCGGCTTGCTGCGCGCTGCCAAAAGCTGTTTCGAGGTCGGCCGCGGCGCGCAGGGCGGCCACAAACTGGAGGCTCAGGATTGCAGACTGTCCATCCGCTTCCTGAGGAGGGTCACCGTCCTTGAATACGTCGCACCAATCCACAAAATTCCACCATTCCATGCGGCCCAGCAGGCCGGAGGGCGTCAGGCGATTCTCAAACCACACCAGGACGTTGCGCGCTCCGGGTAAGTAACCGCGCAGGAAGTCCGCGTCCCCGCGATACCACCAGAGGTCGTGCATCATTCCGATCCAGAACAGTGAGAACGGCGGAATGTATTGCGGCAGCCAGGAGGGATAGCGGCTTTGGGTCAGGCCCTCCGGCGTGCGGGACTCGTCCAGCGATTCGATGGCGTTCTTCACCAGCCGGTCGTCGCCCGTCATGTAAAGGGAAATGAGCGCCTGAATACGGGTATCACCGCCGTATTGCAATTGCTCGTAATACGGACAATCCATATAGGTTTCGTGCGCGCAAAGCCGCGCGGTGCGCCAACCGACGTCCCACATGCGGGCCAGTTCCGGATCGTCGCTCTCAAACTGCGCGCGCCGGACAAATGGGTACGCCGAGAAGGCGCCGCGCAGGTCTTCCAACACCAGGGGATCGGATTGCGTGGTGACATCCAACTGAAGATAGCGAAACGTCCGCCACCAGAGCGACCGGAACAACCGGTGGGCGCCGCCATCGGGCAGAAACTGGTCGTAATAACCAAGTATCTCCCGCCCCTCGGTCTCATTGCGGTTCCCCTTTTCGTGGTTCTTGAAGAGGGCCTCCGCATAGGTCACGGTTATCTCTGAGCCGCGGCCGCCGCTCACCGTGAGCTCCGGATATGCGGTGGTCAGATGAGCCTGGTCGAACAACAGGGTGGCGCGGGAGTTGGGCGGAATGGTCAGAGGCGAATGGCCACCCGCTAAATCGCCCGCCGCTTCCACCCCCTGCGAGCGCACCAGCCGGGCGAGGCGTTCCGGCGTCTCCTCCATCAGCGGAATGTTGCGCGCAACCAGATACCAGCGTGAAGGGGAGTCCTGGGCGCCGCGCGGTCCCGCGCGCGATACAACTTCCGCGGGAATCCAGGCCGAATCGTTGTAGTCAGGCTGCTCCCAGCCCCACGGATAGCGGGAAGCATCCACCCGCTCTCCCGGGCCGACCACAAAGTATCCGCTCATTTCCCCGGAGGTGAAGGAAATGGGCTGCACGCCGTCGTCCTTCTGTGCCTTCCAGGAGGCGTCCGTGTTGGCCGGCGCCTCGTCGGCACCATCGCCCTGGAGTAGGAATCCGCTTTCGTTCATCATCTGCGCCATGGGAGCGAGTTCCGCATAGTTCCAAACCACGGCCGCCAGCACGTTCTTCCCCGCCCGAAGTAGGGGGGCAAGGTCCAGCGTTTCGAATCGCCAGTGATTCAAATCGCCGCGCGCCGGCCCGGTAGCCACACGCCGTCCGTTCACGAAAAGCTCGTAGCGATTGTCGCCGCTCACGTGCACCACAAATCGCTGCGGCGCCGTGGTGAGCGTAAGGGTCTTGCGCAGATGGAATACGCCGAACTCGCGGGCGGGGGTGCCCGGACATCGGATCCAGGCCGCCTTCCACGCCTGCGTCAGCAGGTCCGCATTGATCGTCTGGGAGTTTGAGATGCCGCCGGGAAGACCCACAAGGAGCACGCCGAGAATGAAAGCTAAGAGGGAGGGACGAGAAAGCATGGGGTGGTTTTTACCTCGCGAATGAAGTGTCTTGACCGCTGGCCTAATAAAATACGCACAGTTTCTATCACGCCGCGCCGGATTGTTCAAGAAAGTCGCAGGCGGGCCGGGGCAAGCTCAGAAAACAAGTTTCAACGAGAACTGGGCTTGGCGCGAGGGCCCGGCGGTCTTGCTGATGATGCCAAATCCCGTACCCCGCAGAACATTCATGGGAAGGCCGAAATTGACCAGGTTGAAAACGTTGAAGAACTCAGCGCGGAACTGCAAGGTAAACGCCTCGGCATTCCCCCGGTGGCCGAACACCGTATTTTTGATGACGGAAATATCGAAGTCTTGAAGGTCCGGCCCCCGAAAGGTGCTGCGCCCCAACGTTCCGAAGCGTCCCAGGTTGGGACCTGTGCCTCCCGGAATTCCGATCGGGATAAAGAAGAACTGCCCGTTATTCGCGCCCTGGCCGAAATAGTCTTCGCGCGCCGGACGTCCCGTGGAGAACACCGGCCGGGCAATCTGATCCGGGCGATCGGCTGCGCCCGCACCCACCCCCGTCTGTTGGACGCCGGAAAAGACCGTGAAAGGCGGCCCGCTCATGAGGGTGCTTATATTGAGGATCTGCCACCCCGATAGCAGCTTGCCGGCCAAGGGGTGACCTGCGCCGAAGCGGTCCAGGGGCACCGCCCAGACGACGCTGAAGGTGAGGACCTGCGCCGCATCGAAGGTGGAGGGCCCCTTGTCGCGGTCGGGATGCGCCGGATCCATGGGCCCGCTTTGCAGGAGAGGTCCCGAACTGCCATTCGATCCACCCAGCACCGCGCTGGTGTCATCCAGCGACTTGCTCAATGTATAGCCGACCTGATAGCCGAGCCCGCCCTTGGCGGTGGTTTTCCCGGCCGAGGCCTGGAGGGCGTGGTAGGTGGAATGGGACCGGCTGGCGATGAAATCCACGGTACTGTAACCGCCCACCACCTGGCCTTGCGCATTGAATTGGGTGAACGGCGCGAAGCCGGTGGAGGCCCCCGGATAGCCATTCACGAACTGGACGGACGGCAGGTGGATTCCCGCCGTGGCCACATAGGCGGCGCTGAGGTCCACGTCGTGGAAAGAATGCTCCACAGCCGCCGTGTAGCTGCCAATGTAGCCGTTGCGCAAGTCGTGCGACATCCCGTAGAGCGTGAGCGGCTGAAGTTCGTTCCCCGGGGTCAGGGCGGCCATTTCCTCCTGGAAGCGGGGCAGATCCAGCGGCGTGTTGGCCGGAACCGCGGTGGTCGCCATTTCCTCAAAAATGGCTTGCCCACTGGTGGTGTAGACGGGCGGCAGCGGCATGGGCTGAATCGAATTATTGAAGGCGATGGGGACTCCCGGCGCGGTCGTCACGTACGGCATGACGATATTGGGAAAGCTTCCCCCGGCGATGTAATTCTCCTGGAACATATTGGGCAAGCGCGTGGTGATGGCGCCGCCCATCCTCCACACGGTATGGTCGGTGAGGCGCCAGGCGAGGGTCAGGCGCGGGCCCCAGCCGCGCCAATCCCTCCCGTAGGGAGGCCGAGGGTTGAAGAGGTACCGGACCTGGGCCCCGGGAGTCCAGGGATACGCAGAGTCGCCGCCCGGCGTGACGAGAAGGAAATTCTGCGCCCGGTTTTTTGCCTCTCCGATCAGCCCATTGAACTCATATCGCAAGCCGTAGTCGAGGCTCAGGCGGGGGGATACCTTCCACTCGTCCTGCCAGTAAAAATTGTAGGCGTGGCGGCGCTCGGCGGCTTCCCCAATTCGTTCACCCTGGGGAGCGAAGGGGGGAGCCACCGTGCGCGTGTAGGAGAAAGCCGCCCCCGTAAGGAAGGCGCTGAGCGTGTCCGGAAGCGCCTCGCCGGCCCGGATATCGTGCATCCCACTGGCGGAGGGGATGTCCACGGGGGAATAAGAGGTGCCTCCTCCGAATGTGTAGGCGCCGTTGGTGTCCATCCCGAAAACCGTGGAGTCGTGGTTAAAGCGTGCTTCCAAGCCCATCTTCATAGCATGCGCGCCGCGGGAATAGGTGAAGTTCTGCCGGACCTGGTAGAGGAGTGTGTAGGCGCCGGTCCATGTTCCCGCCACCTGGTTGAAAGGCTCATACAACCCGTCACCGAAGATCGCCCCGGGCTGCGTCGAGTTGATGGACGGGAAGACGGGAGTGCTCCGAATAAACCCCACCGAGGTTTCCGAAACGAGGTTCGGCGTTGCGGCGCGTGTATAGCGAAACCCGCCGCTGCGCTGGTGATCGAAGAAACGTGTGGCGAAACTCGGATCGATGGCCGTCTGGCTGGGGTTGGTCAGCGGGCCATTCACCTGGTTGAGCGTGAAGCGAGCGAAGAACTGGCCTTTGCTGGAAATGCGGTGGTCGATGCGGACGGAAAACTGGTCGCTTAGGGTCGAGACCTTCGACGAGGTGGCGAAGGTGCGGGCGCCGAACGCCCCCTGCGGGTCGTTGGGCAGCGGATAACGCGCCAGCACGGCGGCGACGCTGGGCTGGATGGGCACCAGGAGCGAGTCCCCTGGGATGGCCGTCGTGTCGATGCCCTGCCGCTCGCTCTGGGAGGGAACCGACAGTACCTGCGTGGTCCCGAGCACCTGGCGAAATCCCTGATACTGGCCATACAAGAAGGACCGGTTCCGCCCATCGTAAAGCCCCGGTATGACGAGCGGGCCTCCCACGGTAAAGCCGAACTCATTCCGCGTGAAGGGAGGAATACGGCCCGGGCTCGCCAGGGTGCGGCGGTCGAAGAAGTTGCGCGCGTCGAACGCGGCATTGCGTACGAACTCAAACACCGATCCATGCCACGTGGCCGTCCCCGGCTTGGTGAGGGTCTCGGTATATCCCGCCGCGCCGTGGCCGATCTCCGCCGGCATCACGCCGGACAGCGACCGGATCTCCTGAATGGCGTCGACATTGAAATTGGAAAATGTCGCCCCGCCCATCTCGGGATCGGTCGTGTCGATACCGTCCATGGCAAAGACTGTGGTCGAGCCGCGCTGGCCGTTCACGGCGAACTGCTGCGTGAAGTTCGCGGCCCCGTTCGCGTCCGTCATGGTCCCGGCCGCCAGCAAAAGAAGCTGGCTGAAGTCCCGCTTGTTCAAAGGGAGGTCGGCAACTTCCTTGCTGGAGAGCTTTTCGCCACCGCTGGCGCGCACCTCCTTGCGCGGGTTACCGGAAGAACCCGCCTGATCCTCCGTGGATCCCCCTTTTGGGGAGTCGTCCGGCTGCCCGGTCTGTGGGACGGGAGACGCTGTCATCCAGGGCAGGCACAGGAGCACAGCCGCGCCCACGGTCACCAGGGAAAACAGGCAACCTTGCACACGCCTCCGGCTTGACTGGCTCTTGGATTTCATGTGGCTCTGGTTGGGACGCGAAGAAGGCCGGCGCGAATGCTCCTTGAGACTAACTGAGTCGATCGCCAGGTGGCTCGCGAGAAGCGAACTCGAAAGGGCTTCAGGGCGTTTCCAGGGGGCGCATTATACCATGCGCAAACCCTGTAGAGGCCGTCCCACGTATCGCGCAAGCTAAAATGTTACCCGTGGAGGATCATCGTGCAATTTTAGAATGTTACCCAGAGAGGATTTGGGTAACGCATGAGTCAGAACTCGAAGCGGGAGTATTTGAAACGAATTCATCCCCGGTACGCGCA
>DATJVT010000364.1:0-22596 GCA_035501695.1 Terriglobia bacterium
ACGTCCTGGCGCACGTTTAACGCCAAATGCTTGCGGACTTCCTCCAGCGGGATGGCGAGGACTTTACGCATTCAGCTCCCAGCCGAACATGGATGGCATTCTATCGAGCACAGCCTTTTTCTGATTTTAAACAACTTATCCGGATATCCCTGCATTTTTACACTCTTTTTGTTGCCTCTTTGGCCCCATTCGCTCCTGCTGGCCGTTCTTGAATCAAGCGCAAATATCTCGCGTTTTTTGTTCCATAACGCAGAAATGTCACCCGTTTTTCGCCAGGCGCGGCACGTGTGTCCCTAATTTCCCAATTTTCGGTGTCTCAGTTTTGGGGTGCACTCCAACAAATGTCACCTGAATACCGCTAAATCAGGCACAATGTCCGTCATTTTATCGGACAGTATGTCTATTTTTACTCTGTTTTCATTCACATCGCAGCTTCGGTCGGGTGAAAGTTTTTTTGCCGAGCCCTTTCCCCTGACTTCTTGTCCCAATTAGAGTGAACCCACCCCGCCGGCGACGGCCGGATTCTTCCCCTTGCCGCCTGCCTTCCCCCCCCGCACTCCATGGAATTGCCATCCCCTGACTCCTAGTCCGGAGTCCCCGAACGAGCCCCCGGCCCTTGCCCCTGACACCTGACACCTGACACCTCACACCTATAATTCTGGCCCAGAGCCCAGGCGTCTTGTCAAGCGAATTCTGCCATTTTTTCCGCTGAAAGGGACAATTCGTCACAAGCCCGGCGGCAAATTTCCTACCGGTAGGAAGGGCCTTTTTCGGATCGCCGGACCGGGGGACAAGAAGTCCTGGCTACTACCGAGGCCCTTCGCCCCGATGAAGCGCATCGGGGGGCTCGCGTTTCTACATTTTGTATAGGCCCCCGTTACTCGGCCGTTTAGAGTCAGAGCACCCGTCCCTATCCGGCTTCCCGGTAGGGCGTACCATCAGTGACCCACTTCGACACGATGTCCCTGACTGGACGGTGGGGGATCTCCCGACACTTTTGCTTGTTCAAGCGCGCCGGCTATCGAGATGCCGTCTAAGTCACATCGGCGGGTCGGCCCCCCACTATCAATTTCCTGGTAGATCTATTCCCGATTAGCGAATGTCGAACCGGGGCACTGCGGCGGAAAGCGGCCTCACGCCGCGCTAAAGCGTCCCCGATAGAGGCTGGGAGCGATCCCGAAGCGGCGCTCGAAAGCGCGACGAAAACTGTCGGCGCTGGCGAAGCCGACCGACCCGCCCACGCTTTCTATCCTGGCGCCGGGGGCCGATAGGCGGCGGCGAGCTTCCTCGAGCCGCAACTTCTCCACGAATTCTCCGGGGGGAGCATTGAAGGCGCGCTTGAAGCACCGCGCAAAATGACGCGGTGAGAGACAAGCCTTCGCCGCCAGAGCCTCTACCGAAAGGTCTTGGTGAAGATGGGCAATGATCCATGGCGACAAGTCAGAGAGGCGGTCTATCGAGTTCGTCTGAAACCGCAACGGCTCGGAGTATTGCTCCTGCCCGCCCGAGCGCTTCAAGTACACCACGAGGTCGCGCGCCACCGCGAGGGCTAGCTGGGAACCATGATCTTCTTCGATTAAGGCCAGGGCCAGATCGATTCCCGCCGTGACGCCGGCCGACGTATACAACTGGCCGTCCTTAATAAACAGCGCATTGGGATCGACGCGCAGTTTGGGGAAGCGTTGGGCGATCTCACGGGTGAAGCGCCAGTGCGTGGTCACGCGCCGGCCATCCGCCATACCCGTCGGCGCGAGCGCGTAAAGACCCGTGCATACCGAAGCTACGCGCCGGATATGACGCGCTCGAGTTTTAAGCCAGTGCACAATCCGCGCCCTGATGACAGCGTTCAGCCGCAGCCCTTTTCCTCCTGGAATGATGACGGTATCGAGCGGCGGGGCGGCGTCCAAGGCGCAATGAGGGCGAATGGCGATTCCCGACGTCGCGACAAAGTTGCGCCGGCTCAGCCCCAGCACGAGGACTTCGTAAGCCGGTGCCGCGCTGGTTGGCTCCGTAGCAAGCCGCTCTGACGCAAGGCTGAAGGCGTCGGTTGGACCCACGAGGTCGAGCGCCTGCACGCCATCGTAGCCGAGAATACCTATCATCTTTTGGGCCTTGACGGCCGGCTTATGTTGATTGCCCATCGTTTCACCGCCACTTCTCTGGCGCTTTATCAAAGGCGGCCTTGTGAGCGCCGGAACAGAAGTAATACGTCTTGCCTTCGTAGACGGAAGTCGGCGCCGTCGCCCGATCGACTTCCATCTCGCACACTGGACAGAGCGGATGCTCGTCGGTGGAAACGGCCGCTTGGGCGTAGACGGCGTTCGTGGTGGGATCCATCCACCCCCTGCCTTGGTATTCCATCATGTAGGCAGTATCGGCGGCCGCCTGGTGCCCGAAGTAACGCTCGACCACGCGCAGGGCTAAGTCAATGCCCGAGGAAAGCCCGCCGGCGGTGGCCACGTTTCCCGCTTCTACAAACCTCAAGCCGCGCTTGACTTGAATATCCGGGAATTGCAACGCAAGTTCCTTATATGCGCCATGGTGAGTTGTGGCCGCTTTACCCGATAACAATCCGGCCTTGGCAAGAAGGAACGATCCCGTACAGACCGACATCGTGACGTCGGCCTGACGCGATGCGGTCCTGATCCATTCCAGCAGGGCTTTGGTGCTGCCGTTCTGCGCGGGAATTACGATGACTTTCGGCGCCGGAGCATTGGCAAACGTGTAGTCCGGCGTAATCTTCAGCCCCCCTGCGGTCTTGAGGGTGGTCATGTTCTCCGCCACGGTGTACAAGCGGAAGGGAATTTGATCTTCCATAGTTCGGCCGCGCGACGGTAACGTCACACGCTGAAAGACCTCCCAGGGGCCGACCAGGTCGATCTCCACCGTGCCCTCGGAGATCAGAAAGGCAACGGGAATCTGTCCGCTGCGCGGCGGCGTAAGCGGATTCAGAACGGCGCCGGGTGCGCTACCGGCTTCGGAATGGCCTGCGGCCGTCGCCGCTGACCGCCCACCTGAATGGCAAGTCGCAAGAGCGGCCACCGCGCCACACGGCATCGAGATTAGAACGAAGTCACGGCGTGTCATGTGATCCTCTCCTCTCGCAAAGTTGTCCCCAAGCTTCGTCTAGAGTAAGGTGTGCGCGGGATGTCCGCAATGACATATATCCGACATTATAGGACATCGAACCCAGCCAGGTTCGCTCTGCACCTGCTTTCTGCCTACTGACGTTTTGCCGCCGCCAGCTTATTCAGCACTTCACCCAGTTTCCCAATTTCATCCCCGTATCCGGCCCAGTCACCTTGGCGCTGGAGTTGGATGGCGCGCTCGTAGTGCTGGTTGGCTTCCTGGATGAGGGCTGCTGTATCGGCCGCAGCAGGCTCGGTAGTTGTCGCGGCGCCCTGCCCTGGCGCCGCAGGTGTGGCCGAAGGCTGCGCCGCGGTGGTGTTTATCGCGCCGCCGAAGATCCGGGTGAGGGCCGCATCCAGCGTGGGTTCCATCACCACGTGGTCGGAATAGGCCACCAAAACCCTTTGCAATTGCGGCAAGGGGTTGCCCTTTTCCGCGGCGAGGTAGAGAGGTTCGACATAGAGCACGGAGTTGAGCACGGGCGTAACCAACAGGGTGCCGCGAATGACCTTCGACCCGCCTTGTCCCCATAGGGTGAGCTGCTGCGAGATGGCGGGGTCCTGATCGATGCGCGATTCAATCTGCTGCGGCCCGTAGATGAGCTTCTGCTTGGGGAATGTGAACACCAGCACCTTGCCGTAGTTGGGATCATCGCAGCGCGCCGCCATGCAGGCGATCATGTTGTCCTTGCGCGCCGGCGTGAACGGCGCCATGAGGATGAACTCCTCGCGCTGGCCCACTTCCGCCAGCTTCATGATGGTGTAATACGGAGTCATGGCCGCGCCGGGGCCACCGGCGGCGCTCTGGGCGACGCGCCACAGGTCCTCCTTGTTATAGAAAACGCGCGGGTCGGTCATATGGAACAGCGCGTACATGTTGGCTTGCAGGGAGAAGAACTCCTCCGGGTAGCGGATGTGGGCGCGCAGGTCCTTGGGCATTTCCGAGAGCGGATGGAAAACGCCGGGGAACAGCCGCGCATAGGTCTGGATGAAGGGATCACCCGGGTCGCTGATGTAAAACCGCACCTCGCCGGAATAGGCATTGACGGTGGCCTTGACGGAGTTGCGGATGTAATTCTCCCCCGCCGGCGCAGGTTCGGAGTAGGGGTATAGGGTCGAGAGGGTATAGCCGTCCAAAATCCAGAAAAGCGCGCCGTCGTCGGCGATCACCATGTAGGGATCGTGGTCGTAGTGGATGAACGGTGTGAGGCGCCGGGCGCGGTCCAGAATCTGGCGGTAAATCATCAGGCGGCTATCCTCTTGAATATCTGAGGAGAACAGGATGTTCTTTTCTCCAAAGGCCAGCGCGAAGAGGAGACGCCGCGCAAAGCTCTCCACAGGAATGCCGCCCGCCCCCTGGTAGCTGGTGTAAACGTCCTTGTCGCCCTGGGGGTAGTCGAATTCCTGCGCGCGGGTCTTGACGAAGCAATAGTCGCTGTTCTGCTCGCCAAAGTAGATTTCCGGCCGCGTCACTTTCAGGGAAACGCTGGAGGCGGGGGGAAGGTCCTTGATGAAGAGAACCGGCAGTCCTTCGCTGGTGAACTCATTCACCGGCCCCAGGCACAAGCCGTAGCCGTGCGTGTAGGTCAGATACTCATTGATCCAGTTCCGCCCCGGCAGGGCGTCCGGATTGAGTTCCCGCGGTGAAAGCGAGACCTGCCGGTAGATCCCATTGATCCAGTAGCGGTCGTTGTCCACGTGCACGAAATCGTAGTAGGTGCGAATCTCCTGCAATTGCGCGAAGGTGGTCAGCAAGGGCTTGTGGTCCCACATGCGGACGTTGCGGAAGGTCGCCTCATTCTGGCGAATGTTGTCGAGGGTCAGGTCTTCGACAGCCGAAAAGCTGCGCTCTTCAAAGCGGTCGAGGGCGTAGGCCTTGCGCGTAAATTCAATGGTATTGGCAATGTAGGGCCGCTCTTTGTCGATCTCATTGGGAGCCACCACAAAGCGCTGCAGGATCTCGGGGTAAATCGAGCCGCCCAGGATTCCCACCGCGATGAGCGTTCCGATGGCGATCAGTGGTGTGCGCAGGTCGCGCGAGCCGGCGCGGAGGAAGAAGACAGCGGCGGTGAGGACCGAGAGAAAGAGAAGAATCCACAGCACGGGCAGGGTGGCGTGGACATCCGTATAGCCCGCGCCGAACACCATCCCGCGGGGAGAATAGAGAAGATCGTACATGCCAAGGCGGAAGCGGTAGGCGATCAGAAGAAAAATAATGCCGCCCAGGGTCATCAAGTGCGCGCGCGCCGCCCGAGCCATGGAGGGGCCGCGCGGGGTCATCCACACGCCTCCCTCGGCGAGATAGAGGAAGGTGGCGCTCAGCAGGCAGCAGATCACCGTCAGCAGCGCCAGATGGTAAAGAAACCACGTGAAGGGCAATTGGAACAGATAGAAACCCAGGTCGCGGCCGAAGAGCGGGTCGGCAATCCCCATCACCGGCACATTCCGGGCGCGCAGGTAGACGAGCCAGTGGCCCATACCCCATTGGCTGACGACGTATCCCACCAGCAGCACTCCGCCCCAGATCAGCCAGCGGAAAAGGGCTCCGAAACGTTCCAGGGGGGCGAACTCCACATAGTCGGCGTAAACCCGCGGCGCCTGCCGCCGGGCAAGCGTATGGGCGATATAGAGGTTTAAGCTCGCCGCGGCCATCAATCCGACGCCCGCGATCCCGCTCAGGTTAATCTGCGCCTTCAGAATGGTCAGATAGATCAGGCGGTAGCCTTCCTGTTTGAACCACAGCCAATCCACCAGCAAGCCCACGCCGTTGCTGAGGAGGGGCAGGAAAATCACAACGAACAGAATCAAAGCTACGAGGATGCGCAGACCGCGGTTCTTATCCATGAGGTTTCTCCCGCGTTATCTTCACATAGAGGGTTGAGAGTGTCAAAAAGCATGTAGGGCCGAATCGACGGATCCAATCAGCGACCTGCAACCCTGAGTGCAAGCTGGAACCCGGAGCTCTTTGCTTTTATCCAGGCTTTTTGTGTTATCCTTGGGCCTTTGATTTTGCCGCGAGCGTTTCGCCGTGGGGGCCGCGGCGGATCCAGGAAGCGACCTTGAGTGTTTGACATCCGTCCCAACCGAAACGGCTGCGGTTAGATGACCCTTTTGCAGCCCACAATTTCTAACTGAATCGCCCTGCATTACCTGCGGTTCACACGGAGACCTAGCATGCCTGATTATCGTTATCTTCTATCCGAGCGCGAGATTCCAAAATTCTGGTACAACGTGGTCCCTGACTTGCCGGTGCCCATGTCGCCGCCTTTGCATCCCGGCACGCTACAACCGGCGGGTCCGCAGGACCTGGAAGCTATTTTCCCCCACGCATTGATTGAGCAGGAGGTCACCGCGGCGCAGAACATCCCCATCCCGGAGCCGGTTCTCGACGTCCTGCGGCTGTGGCGGCCCACGCCGTTGCACCGCGCCATCCGGCTGGAAAAAGCGCTGGGGACGCCCGCCAGGATCTTTTTCAAGAACGAAGGAGTCTCTCCCGCCGGCAGCCACAAGCCCAACACGGCGATCGCGCAGGCTTATTACAACAAGACCGCCGGCGTCAAGCGCCTGACGACGGAAACCGGGGCGGGGCAGTGGGGCAGCGCGCTGTCACTGGCGTGTAACGTCTTCGGCATGGAATGCATGGTCTACATGGTGAAGTGCAGCTTCTACCAGAAGCCTCACCGCCGCACCATGATGGAATGCTGGGGAGCCAAGTGCGTTCCCTCCCCTAGCGACCTGACGCAGGCAGGGAAAAAAATCCTGGCGGAAGATCCCGAGACTCCCGGCAGCCTGGGGATCGCCATCAGTGAGGCCGTGGAAGACGCCGCCACCCACAAGGACACCAACTACTCGCTGGGCAGCGTTCTGAACCACGTGCTTCTGCATCAAACGGTGATCGGGGAAGAAGCCATGGCGCAGATGGAACTCGCCGGCGCTTCACCCGACGTCATCATTGGTTGCTGTGGCGGGGGAAGTAACTTCGCCGGGCTGGCTTTTCCCTTTGTCCCGGTCAAGGCGGCGGGAAAGGACATTCGCCTGATCGGAGTGGAGCCGGCCGCGTGCCCCACCATGACCAAAGGAATTTATGCCTACGACTTCGGCGACAAGAGCGGCATGACTCCCCTGCTCAAGATGGACACGCTGGGACACGACTTCATTCCCCCCGGCATCCACGCGGGCGGATTGCGCTACCACGGCATGGCCCCCCTGGTGAGCCTGCTTCACCGGGCGGGCGTGGTAGAGGCGGTGAGTTACCCGCAAATGAAGTGCTTTGAAGCGGCGCTGACCTTTGCCCGCGCCGAAGGCCTGATCGTGGCGCCGGAAACATCCCACGCCGTCTGCTGCGCAATCGACGAAGCGCTGAAGGCCAAGGAGGAAGGCAAAGAGAAGACCATCCTCTTCAACCTCAGTGGGCACGGCCACTTTGATATGGCCGCGTACGAGAAGTACTTTGCCGGCGAGCTTTCCGATTACGAGTATCCCGCGGCGAAGATTCAGGAGGCGTTAGCGCATCTGCCCAAGGCTTCCTGATTTTCGATTTTCGATTTTGAATTTTCGCTTCTGAATTTTGAATCTTGGATTGAATTCAAACCCGGACCGCCGGGACTTTACAAATTATACCGACCCGCCACTCGTAATCCAGCGGGCGGCTACGCATCTTTGCCGAATGCCACCACAAAGTATTCTGCCGGGGTCGTGCCGGCGTTGCGGAGCCCGTGCTCATCGTTCGACCCCGCAAAGCCTACCGAGCCCGGCCCCAACTGCGTCGTCTTCCCGTTGAGAGCCATCTCGATCGTGCCTTCCCGGATCATGAACATCTCCTCATGCAGGTGGTGGTGTGCGGGGTGCGGCATAGACCCCGGCGCAAGCCGTGTCTGGTGGACTTCCACATAGCAGCCGTTGTGGAGTTCGCCCGAGAGGATGGGGCGGAACTCATTCTCCCCGTTCTTTTGCATGTGCATTTCAGTGTAAGGGTAGGCCTTTCCGGGTAATGACGTGTTCCCGGCCCCCACGTCGCGCGCTGCGGCGAGAGTGGCGATCAACAGGCACATGTCTCTTCGCGAATAGGTCATGGCTTATCTCCGGTCATCATGAGAAGTCGGCTTGCATTGGCCCGGTAAAGAGCATATTCCCTCCCAGGAGAAATACAAGTATAGTTTCATGCCTTCCTGCGGCCGTACTACGGGCCGCCGGGCGCGGTGCGGTTGGAATCGTAAATAGACTCGTTGTGACTGGGCGATGTTAGAAATGGAGACTACCTTTGGCCACGCCAGATAAATCGCTGCTCGTTGGGATCGATATCGGCGGCACGAAGACCGCCGTCCTGCTTTCCTCAAATCCGCCGGAAGTCATCGCGCGCAGACAATTCGCCACGCGCCCGGCGCAGGGGCCCGAGAGGGCGTTGGATTTGATCAAATCGGGAATCCGCGAAATGCTGGCGGAGAGCGGCGCCGGCGCGGCCGCCATTGCCCGGCTGGGAGTGAGCTGCGGCGGGCCACTCGACCGCATCCAGGGGATTATCCAGAGGCCGCCCAATCTTCCCACCTGGGACGATGTACCGATCAAGGCTATCCTGGAGCGCGAGTTCCAGGCGGAATGCCTGATCGAAAACGACGCCAATGCCGGCGCCGTGGCCGAGCATCGATTCGGAGCCGGCAAGGGCTGCCAGAACATGGTCTTCCTCACCATGGGCACGGGACTCGGAGCGGGTGTCATTACCGATGGGCGTCTCTACCGGGGGACCAACGACCTGGCCGGGGAGGTGGGGCACCTTCGCCTGACCCGGACAGGACCCATTGGCCACAACAAGAAGGGTTCGGCGGAAGGTTGGGCCAGCGGCGGCGGCATGGCGCAGGTGGCGCAGCAAGCGGTGGCAGCCGCCCTGAGAAAGAACCGTCCCACTCGCCTCGCGAAGCTTTATCGGTCGGGCGCCCCCATTACCGCCAAGGATATCGGCGCTGCGGCGCGGCAGGGAGACTCCGTTGCGCTCGAGGTTCTGGAAGCTACAGGAGAGAAATTGGGAGAAGTCTTGGCGATTCTGGTGGACCTGCTGAATCCCGACCGCATTGTGATCGGCGGCCTGGCCATGCGCCTGGGCGATTTGCTGCTGGAACCTGCCCGCCGGATTATCCGGCGTGAAGCGCTGGAATTGCCCGCCCGCACCTGCCAGATCGTTCCCGCCGAACTCGGGGAGAGCATCGGCGATGTCGCCTCCCTTTGCATCGCCATGGGAATTTAGTGCCCGGCGGGCTGGGCGGGTGAAGCGGTTGTGCCCGGTGGGGCAAGCTGGCGGCAGACGTCTGCGACCGTATCCTGTGCCCAGTCGGGCGCGTGCCAGTTGTAAGTCTTGGGAAGCCAGAGAGACTTCTGCACATCTTCCGGGGTCTGTCCCTTCTTAAGCCGCATGTCCACCTGCGCCACCAGCCATTCCAGGAACTTCCGGAAGTCCGCCACATCCTTCTTACCACCGGGGACGCCATGACCGGGGACAAAGGTCTCCGCATCCCAGCTTTCCACCTGCCGCAAGGCCTCGATCCACCGGCGTACATTTCGCGTGCCGATCCGCGGAAAATACCGATTGCAGAAGAGTTCGCCGAGAAAGAGGGTTTTCGCCGTGGGGAGATACACCACCGCTTCCCCGGGAGAAGTCTCGCCGCGCATCAGGGTGGACATGCGGATGTCCTGGCCGCCCAGGTTGAGCGTCATCGTATCGTCGAAGGTTTCGGTGGAGGGGGTCACATGGAATCCCCGCATGCGCGCTTGCAGCCGGTATCCCGCGTCCCCGCGCTGGCGCTCAAAGAGTTCCTGCCTGTACCGGAGCATCTCCTCTTGCGCGGCCCGCGTGGAGATGAGGGTGGCCTCTTCATCGCTGAAAACCTCGTTGCCCAACATGTGGTCGCCCGCTGAACTGGTGTTGATCACGTAGCGGATGGGGAGATCGGTTCGGTGGCGAATTTCATACAGCAGGTCACGGCCCTGCATTGGGCTATTGGTGGTGTCGATCACCACGACGCCGTCCGTCGTCAATACGAATCCTGCCGTGGCCGGGCGGGTGAAAAGAGGATCGCACTCCTGGTCGATGACATCGTCAGGAATCCAGACGAAAACATTCGGCTTGACCTCCTCGACGCGGTAGAGCCCTACCAGGGGAGATAGAGCGCCCAAAGGGGGATTGATGAAAACCAGGGGCGCCAGGACAAGGCCCAGAACAAAAACTCGCCTTCGATTGCCGTCAGATGTCAACATAAACCTGCGCCCGCCAGCCCCGCGGGGTTCTGTCCAGAGAGAGTTGATGATAGGTAATTGCTTTAACCAGCAGATTGACCCGATGTCGCGGCCGCTGGAGCTTTTCGCCGCGCGCCCTGGCGGTTAAAGAATCGTCGTGGAGGCTGAGGACCTCAAAGTCTCGAAAGAGCCAGCCCTCGGCGTCGTTTAGAAACAACAACTCGCTTAGCCAATTTACCAAAACGCTCTCCGGGTCCGGCCCATTTACTTGCAGCGTGACCTCCCCAACAGGTTCGATCGTCTCCAGATCAACGACCAGGCTCATGAGAGCGCGGGCGGCGTTGGCGAACACTTCCTCGCGGGTCGAGCCGAAAGCCTCGAAGCCGACGTCCGCCGTGTGCTCTAACGTCCGAAAGGGTTGCACTGAAATGCATCCAGCCGGCAACATCCGTATGGGGAAGTCGCGGCGGGACGCCGCCGGCAACCCCTCATCATACTGGAGAGCGGCCTCCTTGGGTAGACTGCGCTCAGAACTGATTCCCTCGTTCTGGCGCCTCCTGCGTGGTGGGAGCAACTGGGATAGTTGGGGATTACCAGCGAGTGGGGAATGGTTGAGTTTCGTCCGGGTAGAATGGGCGCCGCAAGCATCAATCCAAATCGAAATCCCGTATGGGGGGGCCGGCGGGCTGGTCCTTGGTCTTTTCGAAGGCCTCCTTGAACTTGCGGTCGAGCAATTCCGACTTGATCTTCTCTTCGTCCGCGCTCTGACGGAAAAGGGCTTCACGCCGCTCCGCTTCCTTCTTGAGGAGTTGGGTGGCGAAATCCAGGTCCGGACCCTTATCCTGTTTGGGCGGCGCCTGATGGAAGAGAACTTTACCGAATTCGGCATCCACGGTCAGCGTAGCGCCGCAGCACGGACAAACCACCTCGATCTTTTTCCCTTCCTGCTTTCGTCTCGCCATATCGATTGCATCCTAACTCCGGGCGGTCGGGCCTGTCAATTTGACTTCATGTCCGTTTGCGAGCCCTTGATTGCGAAAATCAAGGAGGTCTACAGCGCGAATGTATCTGACAATGAGTTTGTAAAGTTGTCAGGGATTCTGGAACGAACCGTCGTGAAACACCCGCCTGATTAAACGGAGGCGCTGATCCTGGAAAGGCATTTCCTGGCGGTAGGAAATCGAGGGGACATTTTGGCGGCCGTTGGGACATCGTTAGCGCAATTCCCGCAGATTTCCCTTGACATCCCCGCCACTCAATTCTAGTCTACTCATGTGGGCAGAAATTCCAAAGGCAGGGTGGGATGTTCCCGATCGTGCTCTCCCCGATTCGCATGGGAGCGCGCGGGCCACAGGGCGCAAGGGAAAAAGCTCGACCGAAGCTGCGATGTATATGAAAACAAAGAGAAGTTTGGCAATATGTCCGAGGAGATGTCGGACATTTATGCCTGGTTGCGCGAAAATCGAGTGACATTTTTGCCTGGTTGCCCAAAAACCGGATGATATTTCGCCCTTTCCAGCCTGTTTTGCACGCCAAATTACGGGAACTTCAGAAGGCGGGTCAAGCCAGGAAGGTTTCGACAGGTGGAGTTCGGCAGGAGCCTTGCACGTGAAACATTAAGAATTTCTTATCCTGTCTCGCCATTCCGTCGATAATGGGGCATGAAGCTAAAGCATAGATTTCCGAATAACGAGGGACACCATCATGCCGGAAGAGCGAACTGAGAAGAATAAAGCCATTGACCTGGCCCTGGTCCAGATTGAAAAACAGTTTGGCAAGGGTTCCATCATGCGGTTGGGCACCAAGGATGCGCTGGTCCCGGTGGAGGTCATCCCCACCGGCGCGATTTCCTTTGACGCTGCGCTGGGTGTGGGCGGGATGCCGCGCGGCAGAGTAGTTGAGATTTTCGGCCCGGAATCGAGCGGGAAGACGACCATCGCGCTGCATGTGGTGGCCGAGGCGCAGAAACGCGGCGGTATGGCGGCTTACATTGATGCCGAGCATGCCATGGACGCGGCTTACGCCAAGAAGTTGGGCGTGGACATCGATAATCTGCTGGTGTCGCAGCCCGACTATGGCGAGCAGGCGCTGGAAATCGCCGAGTCGCTGGTGCGCTCGAACGCCATTGATGTGCTGGTGATTGACTCCGTTGCGGCACTTGTCCCCAAAGCCGAACTCGACGGCGACATGGGCGATTCGCTACCCGGGTTGCAAGCGCGCCTGATGTCGCAGGCAATGCGCAAGCTAGCCGGGATCGTGGCCAGATCGAAAACCTGCTTTATTTTCATCAACCAGATTCGCGAAAAAATCGGTGTGATGTTCGGCAACCCCGAAACCACCACGGGCGGCCGGGCTCTCAAGTTCTATGCCTCGGTGCGCGTGGACATCCGCCGCATCGCCTCCATCAAGGACGGCGACCGCGTGGTAGGCAACCGCACCAAGGTGAAAATCGTGAAAAACAAAATGGCTGCTCCCTTTCGCGAGGCGGAATTTGATATTCTCTACGGTGAGGGGATTTCGAAAGAAGGGGATCTGATCGATATCGCCGCGGAACGAAACATCCTCGAAAAGAGCGGCGCGTGGTTCTCTTACGGTGGCGAAAGGATCGGGCAGGGCCGCGAAAACGCCCGGCAGTTCCTGCGCGATAATCCCGATGTTCGCAAGAAACTGGAAGCCGAAGTGCGAAAGGCTCTGAACCTTCCCGGGCATCACGAACCGGCTGCCGCGGCAGTTGCGTCCGCGGAGGGGTCGGCCCCGGCCCGGCCCAAGAAATAGGCCGGCCGTGCAGCGGGGGGCTCCGACCGCCGTCGTCGATCGCCTTACGTCCCACAGTCTTTGGGCGACGGGTCGGAGATCGACCCTGCAATTTGGCGGTGAGTGGCCGCCTCCGGGTGCCGTCAAGCAAGATGCCCCTCCCTCTGTTCTCCGGCGCCAGCGGAGATGAGGGGAGGGCAAACGTCAACCCTTAACGAAGGAGCACAGTGGAGAATTCGTTAAAGCGACTTGCCACCATGGCGCTGGCAGCTTCCTGGTTGTTGGCAATCCGTAGTGTTCCTATCGCCGCCCCGCGAGGCGCTGCCGGCACTGCCGACACCACTGCCGCTGCTCCCCCTCAAAAGGCTCATTCCACAAGACCCACCACGCAGACCGCCACCGCGGCCCATCGCCGTGCGCACCACTCCTCGCAGGCGCGGGATCCCTGGCGTCTTGGCTCCTACGGCGCTCCCGGCGCTGAGGACAATCCCTCCGCTGATGATCCCGTCATCCGGCAGGCCGCCGTCGCTGCCCTGGGAAATTGGAACGGCAGCGTAGTGGTGGTCGACCCGAACACGGGGCGCGTGCTGAGCATCGTGAATCAGAAGCTGGCCCTTTCCAGCGGCTTTACGCCGTGCTCCACCTTCAAGCCGGTCGTGGCACTCGCGGCCTTGAGAGAGGGCATCATCTCGCCCACGACCAAGCTCTATGTCGGCAACCACGAACGCGTCGACCTGACCGATGCCCTGGCCCGTTCGAACAACATGTTTTTCCGCAAGCTGGGAGAGATGCTCGGCTTCCAGCGCCTCACGGAATACGCGCGCGAGTTCGGCTTGGGTGAAAAGGCCGGCCTGGGCATTCCCGGCGAGTCGCCGGGCCGCTACCCCTCCGCCCCGCCCAAGGAGGGCGGCGTTGGGTTTTTAGCCTACTGTGGTACGGACATGGAAGTCACCCCCTTGCAGATGGCCGCAGTGATCTCCGCCATCGCCAACGGGGGCACGCTTTATGCGTTGCAATACCCCCGCACGGCGGAGGACCTTGCCGCTTTCCAACCAGTAGTGCGGCGGCAACTCGACTACCTGGCGGAATACCTCCCCCGGGTCCGCGACGGCCTGGCGGCCGCCGTGCTTTACGGGACCGGCCGCTCCGCCTACGATCCCGACCTGTCCATTTATGGCAAAACCGGGACGTGCAGTGAAAACGGCGCCCGCCTGGGCTGGTTCGTATCTTACGCGGGAGAGGTCCATCCGAAATATGTCGTGGTCGTCCTGCTTCGCGGCGGGCGCATGGTGTATGGCCCCCACGCCGCGGAAATCGCTGGGCACGTGTATCGGGATTTGCTGCAAAAAGACCATCCCACGCAAGCCAGCCGCGAAGGGTTTCCCGCGGTCTCTTACCATTGACCGGCCGCCTGCGCGCTCACCCGCGGTTTGGATGTAACCTCAAGGCAGCAATTGCGGGGACGGATTTCCCCGATTCTAAAACGCCGCATGGACGCCAAACGCGAAGCCGCCATAGAAATCGTGCGCCGCCTGAGGTCGGAAGGTTTTCCGGCCTTGATGGTGGGCGGGTGTGTGCGGGACATGCTGATGGGCCGTATTCCCAAGGACTATGACGTGACAACGGCCGCCACTCCCGCCCAGGTACTGAAGCTTTTTCCCGACGCGCTCA
The DNA here is from genome assembly GCA_035501695.1 of Terriglobia bacterium. GTDB lineage: Bacteria > Acidobacteriota > Terriglobia > UBA7540 > UBA7540 > Bog-366. The sequence continues at coordinate 14,778 of DATJVT010000364.1, forward strand.
CGGTGGGCGCCCAATTCGGCGTCGTAATCGTTCCGAGCGAGGCTGGCAACATCGAGGTGGCGACCTTTCGCAGCGACGGCGTTTACACGGATGGGCGGCATCCTCGCGAAGTTTGCTTTGCCCAGACTCCGGGAGAAGACGTCCGCCGGCGCGATTTCACCATCAACGGGTTGCTCTTCGACCCGTTGACGGAGCAGGTTCTGGACTACGTAGGCGGGCAGGCGGACATCCGCTCTCGCCGCTTGCGAACCATCGGCGACCCGGTGGAGCGCCTCACCGAGGATCGCTTGCGCATGCTACGCGCCGTGCGCTTCTCGGCCCGATTTGGGTTTAAGATGGACCCGGCGGTGATGGCCGCAATCCGCGACCTGGCTCCGCAAATTCAGAGCGTAAGCGCTGAACGAATCCGCGACGAAATCGTGAAAATCCTGACAGAGGGACCGGCACGGATGGGGTTCGAGTTACTGGACCAATCCGGCTTGCTCGCCGAGGTCCTCCCGGAGATCAAGCGTCTGCAAGGCGTGCAGCAACCGCCCGAGTTCCATCCCGAAGGCGACGTGTGGACGCACACTCTGCTGATGCTCGAGAGATTGCAGGAGCCAACTCCCACGCTGGCCCTGGGCGTGCTGCTCCACGACGTCGGCAAACCGCCAACCTTCTCGATTCGCGAACGCATCCGGTTTGACAATCATGTCGAAGTAGGTGCCCGGATGGCGGAGGAGATCTGCGGCCGCCTGCGGACTTCCACACGCGAGGCCGAACGCGTCGCGGAGTTGGTCCGGCACCATCTCCGCTTCAAGGATTTCCCCAACATGAGGCGCTCCACGCAACTGCGGTTTCTGCGCATGGAAGGGTTTGAGGAACACCTGGAATTACACCGCCTGGATTGCCTGGCGAGTCACGGCGATCTGACAAACTATGAGATGGCGCGGAAGATGTTGGCGGAAACACCTCGGGAGGAGATCAAACCCGTGCCTCTATTGCGCGGAGACGACTTGATCGAGCAAGGCTATATTCCGGGGCCCATGTTCAAAACCATGCTCCTGGCCGTGGAAGAAGCCCAATTGGAAGGACGGATACACAACCGCTGCGATGCCCTGCAGCTTATCAAAGAGCAGTTTCCCACCGGCCAGCCGTGGCCGGCGATCAGCTGAGGGCCCGCACGCAAAGGAACAGGACACCCGTGACGGCCGCAAGGGCCACAATAAACATGCCAATCTTGTAGTAGAGAACCCTGCGGTTCTGTGGCTCCGCAGTGTTCTGATCGATCATTTGGAACATGGCGACCTCCTTGATTCGCGCCCTATCCCTCGGGCGTGGAGGTTAACCAAGGACAAACCAGGCAGGCCGCAGAATGAACTCGGGGGGGGCAGGGGCGTTTCGGGCTGCGCACGGCAGATGAGAACGCCGCCGCCTTTCGGGCTCGATACTGCGGCGAAACCGCTACATTTCCTGGTTCCAATGTAGTCCTAATTTTGGAAATGTCAAGCGGCGGGAAGATTCTCCGGCGGGGGATTCTGGGCCGGCATGCCGGAATTCTCAGTCGACGGCGTAGCGATATCACCGCTATGCGTTGCCGAATTTCCCCCTTGCCACAAGGCCGGCCGCCCGACCACAATGAACTGTCCCAACCGGGCCGGAAAAACCCGGCCAATTCACGTATCGCGAGTGGGCAGGTGCCTTATGCGTCTTCGAAGTCCCCTTTTCCTTTTACCTTTCGCACTGTTGGGCAGCCTTGGACCCTTGGGGGCGCAATCCGCTCCACCCAGGCTGATCGACGCACATCTCCACCATAATAGCGATCCGGCGTTCCTGGAAAAATTGGTGGCCAAACTCGATTCGGTAGATGGGCTGGCCCTCCTGATCACCGTCCCCAAGGACCTCGACAGCGTGAAGGGGTTTATCGCCAAACATCCCAATCGCCTGATGGGCCTGGGAGACATCTCGCTCGACGACCCCCTGGCCGTCGAACTGGTGGATAGGTTTCATGCGGCAGGCTTCCGCGGCCTCGGCGAGCTTACCGGCCCCCTCAAGAATTATGACGATCGCAGTTACTGGCCCATATACGAACGAGCGGAAAAGTATCGGATGATACTTCTCTTCCATACCGGAATTCTGGCGCGAGAGGATCCTGAGAAACCCTCCGACATCAGTGTGGATCGTATACGGCCCACGACGCTCGACGGCATCGCGCGGCGCTTCCCCAAGCTCACGATCATTGGCGCGCACCTGGGGAACCCTGACTATGCCTGGGCAGCCGAAATCTCGCGCTGGAATCCCAACCTTTACTTCGACCTCTCAGGGTCTTCGCTCATCAAAAAGCAGGACGACCCGACCTTCTGGAAATCCATTTTCTGGTGGTCCGGGATTGTCAGTCCCCATACTCCCGCCAATGCGCCCAACGCCTTTGAGCGGTTGGTATTCGGGTCGGACGTCTTCAATGGAGAACTGGAGGAGTTCGATAGGGAAATTGAACGCTACCAAAAGATGCTCGACGCCTGCGGCGTGCCCAAAGCGTCGCAGGAAATGATATTTGCAGGTACGATGTGGAGGATCCTGAACGCGCAGGAACATTGAGCGCAGCGGGGCCGGTCGGAGATGCAGAGAGAATTATCAAAACGGCCGCTTGATCCCCGGGTTCCTCTTGAACGCCTTCCCGGGTCGGGTCCGCTCAAATACCCCGGAGGTCATCCTTGCCGGCTCCCTCGCCAAGTCCGCCTCAGGGATGCGGTAACACCTTGCGCAGGGAGTCCACCATCTGCCGGGCGTCGGAAGGCTTCCCGGAGCCTGGTGCGAAGTGATAGGTCTTTCCAGACGTCAGGGTAATATGGAAGGTGGCCGTAGCAATAGAAGAAGTTTTGATCTCTTTGATGTCGCTTAGCGGCATGGTAATGAGGGTCTTTCCACCCTCCGCATAGGTGATGTTCTCCGCTGACACGACCAGCGATCCCTTCAGCTTGCCGTGCGTCTCAAAGAATTCTGCCGGGCTTCCCAGGTGAAAAGCCTCGTAGCTTTGTGTTGCCGCAGGACTCAGTGTGGAAGGGGCCGCAGGCGAGGAAGGCTTGGCCGGGTCGGCAGCGCCCTTCCCCGTAACCTCAAAGGAAGTCTCGACTTCGCGATCGTCGGGATTGATCACGAACATGCTGGCGGTCCCCGCCGCCGCGTCCGACGCCACCTTGATATGCACGGTAAGGTCGGTGCTTGAAGTGAAACTGGTGCTCATTACTCTGATTCCCGGATTTGCGAAGCTCACCTTGGTGCCTTGTGCGAGATTCTTTCCGGTGATTTTCAAATCGACATCGAAACCTGGACTCACCCGGGAGGGCGCGACCGCCGTCACCTCTGGCCCCCCAGGCGCGGCGGGAGTAGCGGGAGTAGGGGCAGCGGGAGTAGGCGGCGTAGGGGGCGCAGTTGGCGTGGCGGGAGTGGGCGGTTTCACTTCCTGCTCAGGTGCTGGAGGTGTGGAAGGAGTCGCGGTCTTGGGAGGCTCGACAGTTTCCTTCGCCGGAGGAGCCGGGGCCTCTCCAGCGACGACCTTGAACGCCGCTTCCGCGGCTCGGCTGGCTGGATTGCTGACCAGCAGGCTTACCGTGCTCGCCTGCGCCGAGGGACTAACAATTAACTGAGCTTCCAATTGTGTCGCACTGACCCGCTTGGAAGAATCCACGTGAATGGCAGCTGAAATCGATGAGACATAGGCGCCAGCGGAGAAATTGCTGCCTTGGATAACCACCGTTAAATGCGCGCCGGGAACGGCCTGGCCGGGAGTAATCTGCTGAATCTGCGGTGTGGCATCCGGCGAGACTTCAGAATCTGTTTGCCCAGCGGCGCCCAGGGAGCTGGCTGCAGCCCCACACAGGAGTAGCGAGGCCAGCAACAACCTGCTGATCGATCGAATCTTCTCAAGGGATGAATCACGGTGTGTCATGGCAAGCCGTCCTGCGGTCAGGGATTTGAAAGCAATCGAGCGAATCTTAAGCTCCCCGATTCGCACAAGTCAAGGCGCCGTCTCTGGGTAGATAGGTATATGTTGATGGTAGCCTTGGGGCGACGGGCAAGCCTTCGGGATTGTCCCCCTGGGTGGGCCTTTAGCCTGGATCAGCGCCGGTTAAGCGACCGCGAGCGCGGCCGCACCAACCACCACCACGCGCAGAACCAGGCTGGGGAAAGGGTACTTCTTCTTCGTGCGGTTCCAATAGAGGGCCATGGTCAGCATAATGGCAACCAGCGCGACGACCAAAACGTACGCGTCCGCCAAGCCCATCGTGGCGCCGAGGAACTGCTTGATGCCGGGATTCCAACTCGAACCGTAGAGAAGCACCACGTGCACGAAATAAACAAGGAGGGATTCTTCCGCCAGCGATCGCATGGTTCGCGGCGAAACAGGAATAAACCGCTCCACAAAGGTAGCCAAGCCAAGCAATGCGGCAACGCATCCGACCCGGGCGATGAACAAGTGGGGAGTGGTAGGCCAGAAGGCCGCCGGCCCGTAAATCTGGAATGAAACCTTTTCGAGGCAAACTCCGGCCAGGAGCAGGAGGACTCCGATGGGAATAGCCCTGCGTAGCAATGTCGGATTTGATTGTCCCACGATTACATAGAGGGTACCCAAAGCAGCGCCAAGGAAGATGTATGCCGACCATGGAATCAACGGAAATAGAGAACCTGTCGTTCCGATCAAAGCTGACTTCACTCCCAGCGGCAATGCATTCACAAAAGTACTACTCCAAGCCAGGGGGGCAGTGAATGCGACCAGGAGGCTAAGCAAACCGGTAACTGCGGCCAGTCGGCCTGGCGTGCGCAGGACCAGCACCATCAACTGTAACCCGATGAGGGTGAAACCTATGGTCTGAAGAACGTCGATTTGCAGAAACCCCTGCCAGACATCGGGGCCCGCTCCAGGCAGGTCGTGCAGGATCGACCGGACGGGGATCCTCAGGGAATACCCCAACAGGACGAAGAAAGCAAAACGGCGAAGACGCTTGGCAACCGCAGGACTGAAATACAAATGATTCTGCCATCGACGAAGCGTTGCCAGCGCAAAGCCAAAGCCCGCCAGGAATAGGAACATGGGAGCAGTGAAGCCCCGGCAGAAGACCCAGATGTTGTACCAGCGGCTAAACTGGCAGTGGGGAGTGAGGAGAACATCGAGCGTATGACCCTGCACCATCAGGACCATCGCCAATACCCGCACCATGTCTACTGCGACGAGTCGCTCGGGCGATTTGATTTGCGAAGTCACCAACCCCACTCCAACCCTTTGGTAAGTCTACTATTGGATGCCAGGGTGGGTACAGAGGTTTCGCGCCGATCAGGTCAACGGAAGATATGATTCCTGGCCTGAACAAACTTGGCAACTTTCGTGAGATGACGGGCAGATCCCCCTGTGACAGAAGTCATAGCCGGCACCTTCGCGCCGGAATACCATTTGACCATGTCAACGAGAGAGGAGAAGTCGTCATGGCAGTGATCACGTCCGACATGAAGGTCGGCGATGTCGTCAGGAACTGGCCGGAGACGATGCGGGTCTTTCACAGCCGCGGGCTGAATCTGCATTGCGGCGGAACCCACTCCGTCGCTTTTGCCGCCGGGAAGCACGGTTTTGATCTGCAGATGTTCCTGGCAGAGTTAAATGCCGCCGTAGACAACCCGGAGAAATCGTCATGATGGAGATCACCGAAACCACGTGCGTCGCCGATGTCGTTAAGGCCTGCCCTTCGGCTCGGAATGTTTTCGACAGGTTTGGACTGAGAGGTTGCGGAGGTGAGCATGGCCCAGCGGAGACTCTCGCGCTCTTCGCGGCCGTTCACCAAGTTGACGTCACCGCGCTGGTGCAGGACCTTGATGCAGAGCTACGCAACCCCGACCATGAAGCGTATGTTTACAGGGAATCACTCGGGGATTACATCCATCGGCGGTTCTTCAAGGCTGGAATCGCCATCGTCCTTTCCGTGGGCGCATTGTGGGGCGCGGTTACCCTCCTGCAGATTGCCCAGGGTGGCACCTTCCTCCAGGTTCGGTTGGTGCCTGCCATTCAGGCGCACGCTCACGCCATGATTTTTGGTTGGATGGGATTGTTCGTGATGGGCTTTGCCTACCAGTCGTTCCCGCGTTTCAAATTTGTGGCCCTGTGGCGTCCTGATCTGGCGAATCTGACGTTATACCTGATGCTGGTTGGCATCGCGGCACGCGTGGGGGCTGAACTGCTCCAGCCGATGCCGGTCGGTGTAGGTCTGGGAATTCTGGCCGCCGCCGCCGAACTTGCCGCGATCACCCTATTCATCCTCATCATCCTCAAGACGGCAAAACAAACCGTGCAACCTCACCAGAGATACGAGAAGTTCATTTTTGGTGCGTTCTTCTGGTTCTTTGTCCAGGCCATCGTCAGCGACGTTCTCTTCTTCGCCAAGGTGACGGCCGCCAGTGCGGATCAACTGGTTATGCGGATCGTGTTGATTGACGGTCCGCTTCGGGATATACAATTGTTGGGGTTTGGGGCACTGATCATTGCTGGCGTAAGCCAGCGCTTCGTGCCGGCCGTCTACGGTTTGGGGAATCCACGGCGTGACCGCCAGTCACTGATCTTCTGGCTGATCAACGGCTCGCTCCTTCTCGACGTTGCAAGTTATGTTTTGCTTTTCTCAACGGGTAATCTCTATTTTTCTGCCGGACTCGAACTGGCGTTCATCCTGATGGCGCTGTGGGCAATATTGCTGGTGGGGCAACTACGCGTGTTTGTCAAAAACACGCAGGGCGATCGGAGCTTGAAGTTCATCCGCGCTGCCTACGCATGGCTGCTGGTTTCCATGGCCATGCTGCCTTTCTTCCTGGTGTACAGCGGGCTGACCCACCAGGGTTTTTCCCACGCTTTCCTGGGCTCGTACCGGCATGCCTACACGGTGGGATTCGTCAGCATGATGATCCTGGGAGTAGCATCGCGGGTGGTGCCGATCCTGGCGGGGGCTGATTCGCATAAACTCAGCTCGCTCTGGGGCCCTTTCTTGCTATTCAACGTGGGCTGCGGGGGGCGCGTGGTGCTCCAAATCCTCACCGATTTTATCCCCCAAGTCGCTTATCGCCTGGTAGGGATCACCGGCTTCATCGAGGTGTCAGCGCTAGTATGGGGGGGTGTAGAGTTGTGGCACACGATGAATCTCTCCCTCACCCATCGCGCCAGACTCCTGCACACGCCTGTGCCGCTGTCTGCGCGGTAACCGTTGTGTAACATGATCCCTCAGTCAGAAAACCCCGAGAGATCACCTCCATCCTAGATTTGGCGTGCGCCGGCCGGAGAGACAGCATTTCATCTGGGAGAACGGAACTCCTCATACACACCGCTCATGACACCGTATCTTTTGGTTGCGCCAGTGCCGCCGTATGCTACTCTATATGGACCCAAGGGAATGAAACTATGGGCCTGTAGCTCAGACGGATAGAGCAGCGGTTTCCTAATGTGTCTGTTATGAGTCGGGTACGTGTGTTTTCAGCGGTTTATGGCGGCACCCGTTGGGCAAAATGGCATCATTTGGGCGTAGTCGGCAACATTTCGGGCAAGGAAATGGGTAAGGACTTGCCTCTTGCATTGGGCCTACATGTGAATTACTGGGCACCGGTGGTTTCTTTCTGTAACACCCCTAACGTATCGTCCTCTGGCCAAAGGCGCACAGGGTCACTGACTCGTCCCGAACACCACGTGAGCGCAGTCAGCCTAATCCCGCTGGCTTTGGACCGAATGGTGTAACTAACCGGCGGCCAGGGAGGCTGATTGTGCAACAGCGTGTTCCAGGCCATCCATCCTCTTCTCTACGCGATCCCGAGG
>DATJVT010000365.1:0-13709 GCA_035501695.1 Terriglobia bacterium
AACAATACATTCACGGCTATAAACACTGGGGGGCTTTCGCACTTTTCAACCTATCGAAGTCCATGGCCACTTATACGGGGTAATGTCTTCCCTTCAGGAACCCGTAATGCCACTTGTTCGCTGTATGCGGTATTAGCCAACAAGAACTGCTACGCAGCGAATTATGAACAAAGCCAGTCCACTTCCGGGGCGGCTAATCCTAATTCACAGGCCCTCAGCGATGGTTTCATTTACGCTTTCAATCAAATTTATGGCGTAACCGCCTCGTACTGGAACACGGCGAATGCGGGACTTTGGCAGTCCACGCTTTCGGTCATGAACTATGGAGCTGCCGAAGTCGAAAACGTGTTTGAGCAAACTAATTCGGCTGGCCCTTTGCAGGGCTTTGCCAATGACAACGATAATTGTTCCACTAAAAACGTGATGATGTGGAATAATACCATCATCGGTGAGCGGGCTAACGATTTTTATAATGACGGCTCAGATGCTGGCGACTCCACTTTTGTTAATTGGTATGCTCACAACCAGGAAAGCATCATCGGCAATATCTTTGCTTCAATGAACACCAAGACAGACACTTTCAGTAGCCACTATAACGGCGCGCGCACAGGGAACTGGTCTGTCCATTATCACGTCGGAAGTGCTGGCAATCGAATCTTGCAATGTGTGGGTGTGCCTGCATGTGTGGAAGGACCCACAAGTTGGATGGGATCGTTTAGCGGCCTTTACTCAGACTACAATCCTTCACAGGTGTCCGGGACTGACAGCAATTCCTATATCGTCAAGTTGTTGAACACGGGGGCGGCAGCCAACAAGCCGATTACCGGAGGGAGCTACGCAACCTACTGGACCAATGTTGGCAATACCGCCGGAGACTCATTAAGTAACTGGACAAGTGGTTATATCTACGAGCCCATGAATTTCATCCACGATTACTCCTACTCCACGGGCACGGCGGCGGGGAACGGCAACTATCGGCCGCTGGGAAGCTCCAGCGCCATCAACCTGTTCAACTGCCAGTACGAACCCTTGCCTTATGACTTGGACGGCAAGCCGCGTTGGGGCGGTTCAGGGTGCTCGGCAGGCGCGTATGAGAACGATCCGGTGCTCACGCCGGTGTTCTGGTAACCATGAAAACGAAACTCACCTTGACCGGTCGAAGCGTGCCCGTTACGCCGTCTCAGCTGTCGTGAGCGCGGGTTCAGGGGTCTTGCTCACCGGCTTGCCACGCTTCGCGGCAAGCCAAAATCCCACACGCAGGGCCAAAAGTAAAGCCACCAGCGCGCCATAGAAGAGCGGCTTCCGCACATCCGATTTTACCAGCCAATAGTAGTGCACCACTCCAGCCATAGCGGTGACGTAAATCAGCCGGTGCAGCGCCTGCCAGCGCTTGCCACCGAGGCGCCGAATCCACCCTGCTGTAGAAGTTATGGCGAGGGGAATCATCATTGCAAAGCCTGTGAATCCCGCCGTAATGAAGGGGCGCTTGCGCACATCGTGCAGCATTTCAGTCCAGTCAAAGAACTTGTCCAATCCAATCCAGGTGCTGAAGTGGAGGAACCCGTAGAAGAACGCAAACAACCCTAGCATGCGCCGGAAACGAATCAATTCCGGCCACCGCAAGAGTTTGCGCGCGGGCGTCACTGCCAGCGTAATGACGACAAAAATCAGCGTCCACGTGCCAGTCTGGTGGGTGATGTACTCGATGGGATTGGCGGTCAAGTTATTGTGGAGCGCCCGCCAGATTAACTGTCCGAGCGGGATCAGGCAAAGGGCAAATACCGGCAGCTTGATCCACTTGCTCCTGAGAAGTTCACGCACTCGTCGGTCCTTTCCGGAAAATTGATGGGGATTTGTTGCGCACCCTTTTAGCTGACCGCATCCTGAACTGAAGGTCAGTGCTACGATATTTTGCCGGGCCGCTCAATAATACTTCTTTAAGTCCATGCCGGCATACAGTGACGCGACCTGGTCGTAGCCATTGAACATCAAGGTGTCGCGCCGGAAGAAATCTCCCAAGCGCCGTTCCTTGGCTTGGCTCCAACGCGGGTGATCCACATGGGGGTTGACGTTAGAGTAAAATCCGTATTCCTGCGAGTTCGCCAGGTTCCACGTGGTGTCGGGCTGCTTTTCCACCAGCTTGATCTTTACCAGAGACTTAATACTCTTAAATCCGTACTTCCAGGGTAAGACCATGCGCACCGGCGCCCCATCCTGGTTGGGTAAGGTTTCGCCATACATGCCAAAGCAGAGGAGAGCCAGCGGGTGCATGGCTTCATCCAGTCGCAACCCCTCAATGTAGGGGAGTGGTATCCCAGCGTAATTCCCCAAGGGCATTTGGGATGTGTTGTAATAACTTTCGAATGCCACATATTTCGCCTTGGGTTGGGGAGATACTTCCTTAAACAGCATGCTCAAGGAATAGCCGATCCAGGGAACAACAATCGACCATCCCTCCACGCAGCGATGCCGGTATATCCGCTCCTCGAGCGGTGCCAACTGCTGCAACTCCTCCAGCGTGTAAGTGCGCGGTTTGTCCACCAGGCCAAACACTTTGACGCTCCAGGGGGAAGTGCGAAATTTTGCGGCGTTCTTGGCGGGATCTTCCTTGTTCGTTCCGAACTCGTAGAAATTGTTGTAGTGAGTAACGTTCTCGTAGGAGGTCACCTGCTCGGTTGTGCTATACGGACTCTTCGCCGCCACGCTCAGCTTGGTTCCGGCCTCGACGGTTTGAGAGGGCCAAGCCAGTTCTTTCAGAGCCCGCGCCGCCAGAGCCCCCGCTGACACCCCTAGCGCACCCGTCAGGAATTTGCGGCGGTTTAAATAGAGCCACTTCGGAGTTATCTCTGCCGAAGGAATCCCAGGTATCTTAATGAGCATTTCTGGTTCTCCCTATCTTCCGGCGGCGTAGGGGAGTTGTAAGTGTAACCTTCCCCCGCACGACCGATTGGCAATCAGTTCAGGGTTCGCCCCCACACCATCTATCCCAATTAGACGCCGGAATATTCCCCGAAGATGCACACCATCGCTCGACTTCAGCCTCGCGGGTGTTGCCAATTCGAGCCCGAAGCGCTACTTTGGAGGCCCCCCGAACCGTGTGGCCAGGTTCAGAGAGTCCGGGGATGGACCGGCGGAGGGTCAGGCGTGAGAATTGTCAGTATCGGCGAAGTCCTATGGGATGTAATCGGAGATAAGGAGTATCTTGGCGGCACAGCGCTGAATTTTGCTGCCCACGCTACGCGCTTGGGGCACACGGTGTTCTTTGTGAGCGCGATCGGCAAGGATGAACGCGGCAGGCGGGTGCTCGAACGGATGGGGGAGTTGGGCCTCTCGACCCGTTACATTCGTGAGATTGAAACGCACCCCACCGGTGTCGTAACGGTCGAACTTAATCCGGCGGGCGTGCCAAAATTTACACTGCACCACCCCGCCGCTTATGACGCTCCGGATCTTACTGAGGGCCAAATCGAAGAAATCTTGTCTCCCACGCCAGACTGGATTTACTTCGGAACCCTCTTTCAAATGAGCCCGCAGGCTAAGCGATTAACCTACCGGCTCATCGATTCCCACTGCGGCGCCCAGCTCTTCTACGACATCAACCTGCGCACAGACCACTTCACCGCTCCCCTGCTGCGGGAGTTGATGTCGCGTCCCCCGGTGGTGAAACTGAATGAGGATGAGGCGGTGATGGTCAATCGGCTTTTCGGTCGGGCTCCTCAGCCGCTCGAGGATTTTTGCCGCAGCTATGTTCGCGAGTTTGGCTGGGAATCCCTATGCGTCACCCGTGGGGAGAAGGGCTGTGTCATGCTGGTGAACGGGGAATACGTCGAGGCCGGCGGTTACACGGTGGAAGCCAGAGACACAGTGGGAGCCGGCGATGCCTTTGCCGCCGCCTTTGTACATGGATTGAGCCTGCGTTGGCCGCCGGCGGAAATTGCCGACTTCGCCAACCGTGTTGCAGCGCTCGTCGCCAGCCGCCCCGGAGGCACGCCCCACTGGACATTCGAAGAGGTCCGGGCACTTAAGAGATAGCGGGTTCTCTTCCCAGCCACTTGAAGGCGAGCGCCCCGCAGCGGGCCGCCGGCACATACGGGCACCGGGGCGAGCCAAGAACTCTTGGCCTGCCCAGGCAATCAATAACCGGAAAGGTTGGGTCGAGTCCACGCCCCGGGTTTTAAAGCCTGCCGGCATCAAGCGCGCGCTTCGAAAACCATGTTGAAAGGTGTCTCCGTCGCCCGGCGGAAGGTCGTGAATCCACCCTGCGTTACGACGTCCCGCAGGCGAGCTTCGCCTGCCTGCGCTCCCAATGCCAGGCCCACCTCCTGCGCCCGCGATGCCGGCGTACAGATCATGGTGGAAGCCGAGTAATACACCCTTCCGACCGGATTCAGGTTCTGTTCCACGCGATCATGGGCGAAGGGCTCAACGATCATCCACGTCCCGCCCGGCGCCAGTGTCTCACGGACGTGTCGCGCTGCCCCTGCAGGGTCGCCCATATCGTGCAAGCAATCGAAGAATGCCACCAGGTCATAACCCTTACCCGGATACTCCTTCGCCCAAGCCACCTGGAATCCCACTCGGCCGGCAACCCCCGCCTTTTCCGCGGATTTCCAGGCTGACTCAATGGATGGTGCGTGGTAATCGAAACCAACGAACTGCGACTTCGGATAGGCCTTGGCCATCAGGATGGTCGAAGCCCCGTGCCCGCACCCCACATCGGCGACCTTGGCTCCCGCCTGTAATTTAGATTCGACACCCTCCAGTGCGGGAAGCCACGAACCTACCAGATTGGCCGCATAGCCTGGCCGAAAGAAACGCTCGGTCCCCTGGAACAAGTCGGCACAGTGTTCGTGCCACCCCACCCCTTGCCCGGTTCGAAAAGCCTCGGTGATGCGCGGCTCATCCTTGATGACCGAGGCAATCACCTGATAAGCTCCGGGCAAATACGCCGGACTGTCCTCGACTGCCAAAGCAAGAGCTTGCTCATCCGGCAAAGTGAATTTCCCCATTGCCGCGTCGTAAGTGACAAATCCCCCGGCCGCCTGGGCACTCAACCACTCTCTTACGTACCGTTCATGGGTGCCCGTCTTTCCGGCGAGTTCAGCCGCAGTCATCGGCCCCGCCCCTGCCATGGCTTTGTAAAGCCCCAGCTTGTCACCAATAATCACGAGGGCCGCGTTCATGCCTGCTCCCAGTTCCTCGAGTGCTTGTCCCATGAACTTCTCGAGTTTGCTTTGATTGATTTGCAAGTTTCCTCCTTGTAAGCGCTTCAGTTGAAAGGATGGAATAGTCTTGGTCCTCAGCGCTCCTGGCTGAGATCGCATAAGTTTGAGTTGTCAGGATTGGGCCCTTACTGCAGTTTGTAGATTAGCCTGAAATCCAAGTCAAAGCAATGAATCAAGATGGGAGCTCTCCCGTGCCCCGTGCTTTCTCCCCCTCCCCGCCGTGGTGGCATTACCGTGAATTTGAAGCGAGGGTTGTTACCCTTTAGGAAGGCGCGAGAAAGTTGTCCAGTTCCGGCAAAGCGGTAATGCGCGGGGATTTTACGTGCGGGTAGGCGTTGATTCGGTCGATGAGCACGCCATGCAGCCCCGCAAGTTTCGCGCCGCCAACGTCTGTGGCGTGCGTGTCGCCGACAAACACTGCTTCGTTCGCCGCGACTTGGGCGCGGGCGAGGGCCAATTGGAAGATTTCGGGGTGGGGCTTCTCTACCCCCACGATAGCCGAGTCAAAGACGGCTTGGAAATAGATCCGCAAGCCCACCTCTGCTAACTGCTGTTCGATCGTGCCTACGGAATTTGAAATGACCCCTAGAAAGTACCCCTGCTCTTTTAGAGAGGCCAGATAGGCCGGGGTCTCCGGCATCACCACGGACCAGGTGCGGATATTGCGGAAGCCATCCGCCACCACGCCAATCAGTCGCGTGCGTTCACTTTCCGGCGCCCCGATCAAACCCATCAGTGTCTTTAGATACTCCGCCCAGTAGTAGTGATCGATTGTGCGAGGCACTTCACCGCGGTCAATCTGGGGCCACAGCCATTCGTCGAGCTTTCGCTTGGCGGCGCGCTCCGCCGCATGGAAATCCTCCTCACGCGCCGGGTAGCCCGCCATGGTCAGATCGCGGGCCCGCTCATCGAGCCGGGGATAAAGCAGGGTGTTCCCCGCATCAAAGAAAATGGCGCGAACTTGTTTTGCTTTCATCATTTCTCCCTGGATTCCTGATCATCTCTATTATACCAGCCGCGCCCGACAGCCTCAGGCGGGAAATCGGCTTGACCCGGCAGAGGGTTCACCATAGATTTAGATTCAGGACCTTTTCATGAAGGATGAATGGCTTTGAAAGAAAGAAGCGTAATGTGGCCCCGAGCTGTTTTTCCGTGGGTTCTCGGCTTTTGCTTAGTTGCGAACATCAATCCGTGCACTTTAGTTGCGGCGCAATCGCCACAGAACGCCCCGGCCAATAAATCCGTACCTCAAGCCTCGTCGGACAGCGAGGAACAGAACGTTATAGATAGCGCGTTCCGATCAGCGGATGGCAACCCTCAAGCCCTGCTCGCCAATCTGGAAGCATTTCTAACGCGTTTTCCGCAATCGAGCCGCCGGGAGCTTGTCTTACGCACGATTTGCACGTATGCATCGCAAGCTAATTCTCCTGATGTGGTTGTGGAATACGGCCAGAAGTTGTTGGAATTGACACCCGGCGATCCGCAGTTGCTGCTCATGCTCATCCAGGCGCTGTCCCGGCGAAACGACCAAGCCAGCCGCGTGCTCGCCGTTGATTACACCTCGCGGGTGATTAAAATTGCAGAGGCCCAACGTGACCGGGCGGCTGCAACACGCGACGATAATAATGCCCGGGAGCAATGGGCCGAACGCATTGCCGCCTCTTATGCCCAGCGTGCCGGATTTTACCGGGATTCAAGCGACCTCGACAAAGCCATGGCCGACTATGAGAGAAGCTACGCGACCTACCCCACAGCCCGCATCGCTGAGCAATTGGGGGATATCTGCTTGCAGAGAGGTGACTCCGCACGCGCGCAGGACTATTACCTCACCGCCTTTGTCTTACCCGATAAAGATGCCGACTTTGAACGGCGTCTGGAAATTCGCCGGAAGCTGGGTGGTTTGTACGTGGCGCAACACCACTCCGAAGAAGGCTTGGGGGCGCTGCTGCTGGCGCGCTATGACCTACTCATGCAGCAATTTGCCGGACGCCTGTCCAGTAACCAGACACATACCCAAGGCAGCCGAGACCCGTTTGATTTGGTTCTGGAACGAATAGATGGTACGCCACTGCCAATGGCCCCTTACCGTGGAAAAGTTGTGGTTATAGATTTCTGGGCGACTTGGTGTGGCCCCTGCCGGATGCAAGGCAAACTTGTCGACAAGGTAGCCGAGCAATATCGCGCTGATCATGATGCCGCTTTCCTGTCGCTAAGCACCGATCAGGACCGCAGCGGCGTCCCCGCCTTTCTCAAACAGCAAGGTTGGACTCTGCCTGCAGCTTATGCCCAGGGTTTGGACCATCTGCTTGGAGTATCGGAAATCCCCACCTTGGTCATCTTCGATCGCCAGGGCCGGATCGTCTTTCGCCAGGAAGGGGTGAACCCCGAGAGCTTCGTCCCGGAACTTAACAAGCACCTGCGTGATGCACTTCAGGTAGCGGGGGACGCTAAACGGTAGGTGGGGCCGCAATTATATTTTGCGATCAATCTCCTGACCTTCATTTCTCATCCGTTCCTCCAATTTCAACTTCTCCTCCGGAGGGAGGAAGGAAGCGTCGACGGCGTTCCGGGCAAAACGCGTCAGAGTCCCCTGGTTGAGTCCAAAGCAACGGGCGGCTCGCGAAAATTCCTCTTCCAGGCTTGTCCCGAACATGCCCGGGTCGTCGGAGTTGAGCGTCACCACGAGCTCTTCTTTTAGAAACTGGGGCAACGGGTGATCTTCGAATCTTGCGATTAAGCCCGTGGACACATTACTGCTGGGACAGACTTCCAGGGGAATCCGCCGCTCGCGGAGCATGGCCATCACGTTGGGATCGCGAAGGGCGGTCAGCCCGTGCCCGATGCGCTCCGCGCCCAGTAACTCGACCGCATCTCGGATGCTCTCCGGTCCACAGGCTTCCCCGGCATGCGCGACGGTATGGAGGCCAAGGTCGCGTGCCTCTCGATAGATCTCCGGGAAGAGTCTGGCGGGGCCTCCCGCTTCGTCGCCGCCAATGCCCAAGGCCACGACTCCATGCGAGCGATACCGCGCCGCCCAAAGCAGCACTTCACGGACGTGGTCCATGCCGAAGTGCCGCGTGGCGTCGAAGATCCATTTGACGCGCACTCCCTTGCGAGATCCTGCCTCTTCCGCGGCAGCGGCCACTGCCTCAAAAGTTGCGTCCACCGGTTGCTTCTTCCAGAGCACTACTCCGGCGGCAAAAATGATCTCCGTGTAAAGGACCTTCTGCTCAGCCAGCCATTCGATCAGCCGCGTAGTTGCCAAGGCGTAATCCTGAGGAGTCTCGAGCAGTAGGCTGATGATTCCAAAGGCCACCAGGAACTCACGAAAGTTGCCATAACGGAATCGTTGCGCCCGCCGCGCCGCGATCCACTCATCGACTTGTTGCCTCAGGTCGCTTTTGTTCCGTGAGAGTTCGAGCAGGGTCTCCGGGCGGACCGCCCCCTCCAGGTGGAGGTGCAATTCCACCTTGGGCATGCTGGAGATGAAAGTGGATAGGGTGGGATCCAATTCAGCCATGGTGAATGCCGGTGCTGGAGAGTAGGCTTCGCATTTCGCGGGAGGGGAGGTTTTTTAACACATTAACTCCAACGCCCCGCCGCCCCTGCTTTCATCGCGCGGGGAATTGTGGCCGCCCGGCATTCAACCAGGCTGTGTACCAATACGACCCGGCATCATGGGCGGCCTCATTAATCTCGCGGGCTAAAATCCGCCCCAGTTGGTTATAAAAGCGGTCGTAATACTCGTCGGTATAATCTGGCAAACCCTCCCTGGCGCCTATATCCGACCAGATGACGAAATCGACCCAGACGTTGGATGCCAGGCAGATTTGAAAGGCGAACTCTGTCGGGTCGTCGATCTTCTCGGCGTTATCGGGATGCATGATGAAGAACTTCGAGTAGCGTTCGAACAGGTGGATGTCGAACCGTGCCGAAAGCCCCGTCTGTGAAGTCATCTGGCCATCGTAATTCTGCGTCGTGTGCAGGGGGTCATGGGCGTCTGCAACATAATGCGCCAGGGCGGCAGCATCCAATTTCACACTATCCCAATTCCCTTGTTTCATCTCCTTCGTCAGGCGAAGGCTGAATTCGCCAATCTGCCAGGGGAGGACGCCATCGCGGTTAATGCGGTAAGAACCCTGCTTCTCTTTGGCCCGTTCGTAATTATGCGGCAGTGCCAGGTAGGGGAAAATTCCATACTTGTCCAAATAGATATAATGCCGCATGCGCTCATAGCGGTCCGTCTTTATCAACTCATCGGCGTCATTGGCATGCTCAACCAGGAATTGATGATTGTCTTCGAAAAAAGGGCGCATTCCCGGCGGCAGGGTTTGGATGGCCCAGGTGGTGACAATATCATGGGCAATCGGCCCCCAGGCCACCGCATTAAGGGGGCAGGCCAGGCCGAGCGCAAGCGCGACGAGTGTTGAGGCAAACAGACTCGGCCCTGTTTTCTTGATCTTTGACCCTAAGAGAACTCTCCTTCCAACAGGCTCCATTGGTCGAGGTCCTTCCCGTATCGGTCAATCCCTGTCAATTCTATCGCAGTTCCACCACCCTTCGTTCTTAGTTGCAAGAGAGGGGCGCTTCAATAGCGGAGGTACGTGGCTTTCCGCCGAATTCCGAATGGTGGCGGCTATACGTCAGGTAGATGGCCAGACCAATTGCCAGCCAAACCAGGAATCGCAACCAGGTTTCTAAAGGCAGGCTGGCCATCAGTATGATGCAGGATACAATCGAGAGAATCGGGACCGCAGGCACCCAGGGCGTGCGGAACGAGCGCCGCCGGTCCGGCTGCGTGCGGCGGAGCATCAGCACTCCCAGGGAAACCAGCACAAATGCGAAAAGCGTGCCAATGTTGGACAGATCCGCAAGCGTGCCGATATTAAACAATCCTGAGGGGATGGCGACAGCGAACCCTGCCACCCAGGTGCTGATGTGCGGCGTGAGGAAGCGGGAATGGACCTTGGAAAAAACCGCCGGCAGCAAGCCGTCGCGCGACATGGCAAACCACACTCGCGCCTGCCCTAACTGAAAAACCAGCATGGAGCTGATCATGCCCGTCAATGCGCCGATGGTGACCCACTTCATCACGTTGGGCAATCCGAGCGCCATCAGGGCGTTGGCCACCGGGGCGGCATTGCGCAAGGTCGGCCAGTACTGAACCCCAGTCAGTACCAGCGCCACGGTGATGTAAAGCGTGGCGCAGATCACCAGAGACGCGATAATCCCAAAAGGCACATCCCGCTGGGGATTCTTGCATTCCTCCGCGGCCGTCGAGACCGAATCAAATCCTATGTAGGTGAAAAAGACGATCGCTCCGCCGGTCAGTACCCCCTGCCACCCGTTCGGCATGAAGGGTTTCCAGTTGGAGACATGGATGAACCGGGAAGCGGCAATGATGAAGATCAGGATCGCCGTGATTTTTATGCCGACCATCACGTTGTTGGCGCCGGCGCTTTCGCGAATCCCCATCACCAGGATGACGGTGAGGATCATGACGATCAGGAATCCCGGCACGTTGAAGTAAGAACCGGTCCGGTGTAACGAGTCGTCGAACACGGGTTGGCTGATGCACGCGGGGAGGCGCAGGCCAAAGCCCCCCAGCAGGCTGTCGACGTAAGCGGAGAAACCGACGGCGACGGCCATGTTGCTGACTGCGTACTCCAGGATCAGGTCCCAGCCGATGATCCAGGCCACAATCTCGCCCAGCGTGGCGTAGGAATAGGTATAGGCGCTGCCGGCGATGGGAATCATCGAAGCCAGTTCCGCGTAGCAGAGTCCCGCCAACGCGCAGGCAATCGCCACCAGCAGAAACGACAATGCGATGCCGGGTCCGGCGCCCGGCCGTCCCGCGGTGCCGATGGCTTTCGTCCCGTGCAACAGCAAATCCAGCAGCGGCGCTTTGAGGACCGAATGCATTTCCAACACTTCGCCCGCCGCCGCCGTGCCCGTGAGGATGAAGATGCCGGTCCCAATGATGGCGCCAATTCCCAATGCGGTCAGCGACCAGGGGCCCAGCGACTTGCGCAGCCGGTGCCCCGGCAAATTCGCATCGGCAATCAGCTTGTCGATACTCTTTTTCTGGAGAAGTTGGCTCGCCAAGTAACTCCTTTGTAACTACCGGCACTGGGCAGGTGGGCAGCGGAAACCTCTCCACCTGCTCATTGCCTGTTTGGCCGCACTCCTACTTTCTGCGTGGAGGAGCGCCCGGCCCCTTCCTCTTGACCTTGGGCTTACGGGAGCCGCGTGGCTCGGTTCGCTTTGGCTTGGGGGCCTGTTTCTTACGGGAGGCCCGCTTCAGCTTTTTGCGTTCTGCTTTGTCTTTGATGTTCTTTGTGTTCATCAGACCCTTTCCAGTCCAGCGAAGCGTTCCACCATTTTCTTCCGGCCATAACCCGGAAAGCTGATGGTCAATTTGGTGTCTTCGCCGTCATCTTCGCATTCCAGAACTGTGCCAATGCCGTACTTTGCGTGCCGTACCTTGGTCCCCAGTTTCCACCGCAGGGATCGCCGCACGCCTTCGGCCGGGCTCTTTCCCAGCCGCTTTTCAAATCCGCGCTCGTTCAGGAAGCGTTCCGCACCTGCGATTGAGTTTACGGCATTTTCCCAGGTTGTGCGAGTTTTTGAAGCGAAGGCGCTTCCGCCCTCCAGGAGGTTGGGGGGAACTTCGTCCAGAAAACGGGATCGCCGGCTGCTTTCCATCGAATCCCGCCCATAGGTGCGGCGCTGGCGTGCCCAGGAGAGCACCAGCCGGTCGCGGGCCCGCGTCATGCCCACGTAGCAGAGCCGCCGTTCCTCTTCGATGCCGGCGTCATCATCCAGGGAGAGCTTGTGGGGGAACAGTCCCTCCTCCATTCCCACCAGGAAAACGAGGTTGAATTCCAGCCCCTTGGCGCTGTGCAGCGTCATCAGCGTGACCCGCGCCCGCTCGTCGTAATCATCCGCGTCGGAGACCAGGGCCGCGTGGTCCAGAAACTCCGCCAGCGTCACGGCCTGCTCTTCGGCCTCCATCGCGGCGGTCACGAGTTCCTGGAGATTCTCGATCCGATCCTCCGATTCCGGCTGGTTGTCCAGCTTGAGGTGTTCCACGTATCCCGTGCGATCGAGAATGCTCTTGAAGAAATGCCCCATCAACAGATTGTCCTTGTCTGCCATGAGCTGCTTCATCAGCCCGTGGAAGGTGTCCAGCGCCTTCAGGGCGCGAGCCGGCAGCCGCCGGGAGGCGAGTTCATCCTCCAGCGCTTCCCACAAGCTAAGTTTTCGGGCCCGGGCAGTGGCTTCGATGGCGCCCAGGGTGGAATCGCCAATTCCCCGCGCCGGGCTGTTAATAATGCGCTGGAACGCCGTGGCATCGCGAGGATTGATTGCCAGCCGGGCGTAAGCCAGCGCGTCGCGAATCTCGGCCCTCGCGTAGAAACTGAATCCGCCCACGAGGCGGTAAGCAATCTGGTTGCGCCGCAGGGATTCTTCCAGCACGCGCGACTGGGCATTGGTGCGGTACAACACGGCCACGCTGTGGTTATCATTTTCGGCGAGGGCACTGGTTATCTCGGCCGCAACGTGTTGCGCTTCGTGGTCGTTATCCCACGCTTCACAGAGGCCGATCGCGTCGCCCCCGGCGCGGTCCGTCCAGAGGGTTTTCCCTTTGCGCAGAAGATTGTGGCTGACCACCGCCCCCGCCGCGTCGAGGATTTTCTGGGTGGACCGGTAGTTCTGCTCCAGCCGCACGGTACGCGCCTTGGGATAATCCTTTTCAAAACTCAAGATGTTCTGGATGTCTGCTCCCCGCCAACGGTAAATCGACTGGTCCTCGTCACCCACCACGCAGACGTTCTGACGGACCAGTGTGAGTTGCCGGATCAGTTGGTATTGGGTGCGATTGGTGTCCTGGTACTCATCCACCAGGACATATTGAAACCGCCGGTTGTACTGCTCGCACACGTCCGACGCTTTGTAGAACAGCTCGACGGTCTTCAGCAGCAGGTCGTCAAAGTCCAGGGCATTGGCCTGGCGCAGTTTCTTCTCATACAGGTCGTAGAGCGAGGCGATCTTCTCCACCGGGCCGCTTTCCGCCTGCTGATACATCTCCTCGGGAGTCAGGGCATGATTCTTGGCATAGCTGATCCGCCCGAGCACGCTGCGTGGCGACGCGACCTGCTCAGCCAAGCCCAGTTCTTCAATGCAACTCTTCATGAGGCGCTGCTGGTCATCTTCGTCGTATATGGAAAAATCACGGCTATACCCAAGGTGGTTGATGTGGCGCCGCAGCACGCTGACGCAGAATGAATGGAACGTTGAAACATGAGGGGCGCCGGGGCGCAACTCCACCCGGCCGCCCAACAGTTTGGCCACGCGTTCTTTCATTTGCGCCGCCGCCTTGTTGGTGAAGGTGACCGCCAGTATGGCTTCCGGCGGGACTCCCTTGGCTTCGATCAGGTAGGCAATGCGGAAGGTGATGACCCGCGTCTTGCCGCTGCCCGC
>DATJVT010000366.1:0-2798 GCA_035501695.1 Terriglobia bacterium
CGCGGCCAGGAAAACGAGTCCGGCGCCGAGGCCGGCTACGACGATGCCCATGTTTTCTGTGGAGCTTTCCGCCAGCATGGTCTTCATGTCGTTCTCACGATTTGCATAGAGAATTCCGACCAAGGCGGAAATCGTCCCCACCGCTAACAGGATCAAGCCAGGGCCGACGGAGGGGACCGGGGCGATGTCACCGCTCAATCGCACAATACCGTATATTCCAAGATTTAAGAGGACCCCGGAGAGAAGCGCGCAGGCGCTTGCGGGAGCCACGGCGTAAACGCCTCGCATCCAACGGTTGACGGGAAAAAGCCCTGCCTTTACGGCGAAGCCGAAGAACGACAACAGAAACACGCCCCAGCGCAGGCCCATACCGGCGCCCGGCGCTGCTGCCCGCAATGAACCAAAATCGAGTCCTCCGGCGTGATTTCCCAGGAGAAGGAAAGCCAGCGCCACCATGAGGAATCCCGCCTCGCCCATGCCCAACATCAGATATCCCGCTGTCGTGTCTTCATCCCGTGCGGTCTGAAAGTTCACCAGGAGATACGCGAGAATCGACATTGTCTCCCAGCCGATCAGGAACAAGACTGCATCCCCTGCCAAGAGAATTACCACGACCGATGCCCACAACAAGTGATAAACAACGGCGAATAGGCGCAGGCTGAACTGGCCGGCGTAGCGGTCGAGATAACGAACAGAGAAGACGGAGGTGGCCAAATAAATCAGTCCGGACACAACCAGAAACAGCGACGAAAGATGATCAACTGTTAGAGTGAGCGTCCCGAATGTCGGAAGCGTCCAAAGAGTTGCATTGAAAGTCGCCTCCTTAACCAACCCCTCCACGCCGACGACACAAACGATCACAGAAGCAACCGATCCGACCCACAGGATAATCCGTGGCGCAATCCGCTCCGGCAGGACCGCCGAGGCGGCGACACCGAGGCCACACAGCACGAAGAAGACACTCACCAGGAATGGCATGTCTCTTATCCCGCCTTCTTTTCTACGCACCCGAGACTTGCAGCCGTTGCCGGGGCTGGCTCCTTCCGGCCGGCTGCCACCAGTAACCCGTGCAGAATCGCGAGTGGCGGGGGAGGCGATCCCGGCACTTCCACGTCCACGGGAAGAAGATTGCCGACACCGGAGCCCGAAAAAATACTGGGACCAAACACTCCACCTGAAAGAGCGCAGGAGCCCACCGCCATCACCAGCTTGGGCGTGGGCATCGCCTCAAAGGTCTCCCGTAACGGGCGCCGCAATTGATCGGTCACCGGCCCCACAACCAGAAGAATGTCGGCGTTTCGTGGCGTGGGAGTAAAGAAGAATCCCAGGCGGTGCATGTTGTAATAGGGATTGTTGAGCTGTTTGACTTCAGACAGGCAAGCCCCGCAATCACCCGCATCGACCACCCGGATGTGCAATGATTTCGAGAAGCCCTTCGGCCAAGCGTGTGATTCGCCGGTTGGAGTGACCTGTGCCCATTCATAAGTCTTTTCCCAACCCACGTGCACTTCCGACTCCCATCCGCAGCGGAAACAGTGAACGCAGCGGCGAAGGTCAACGCGCACCTCGCCCTTTTCAGACTCAATGGCTCCAGTCGGGCAGATCTCCACCAACCGCGCCCCTTCGCTTTCGGACATTTGACTTACGGTACAGGGAGCGCCGGGTGTTATGCCCGAAGCCGTTTCCTCCGCAGCCGGATAACGTGTGGTCACAATGCCAGCCCGTAAACCCTTAACCACCCACTGCCTTATTTCCAAAGGCTCCTCCTAGCGATCGTTCTCCGCCACCGACAATCCAAATGTCGCCAGAATGATGGGAAAATCCTGAAAGGCAAACTTCTCCGCGGCCAAGTGAAAGCCGTGCCAGTTGACGAACGAAGGTGTAATCAGCCGGAACCGGTTGACCAAGCGGTCAGGACCCAACCGCAGCCAATGGAATGCCGCGCCGCGAGGCGCCTCCGCCCAACCCAGTGCGACTCCCGGTTGGGGATTTATGGCTTCTCTGACCTTCCCTGGCTCCAGCATTGGCGGCACTTGGGTCATGATCCGAAGCGCTTGCACAGATTCCGCAACCAGGATTCTCAGTCGGGCGAATCCATCCCCCTCGGTCTCGACGGGGACATCGAATGAAAACCGCTCATATCCGGTGTAGGGCTGTGCTTTCCGCAAGTCGTCCGCGAAGCCGGAAGCTCGGGCGATGGGGCCTACCAAACCGAACTCCCGCGCCTTTTCAGGTGAAACGATTCCGACATCTTCAATACGGTCGAGAAAGCTGCTGGAATACCTCAGCATCTGGTCCAATTCCAGCAGTCGATCAAGAATTCCCTTGCAAGCCTTAATTGCGTCAAGGCAGGCGGAGTCGCTGAGATCTTTAGTGAGTCCCCCCGGAATCGCCAGACCAAAGAGGTAGCGGTGGCCTGTCAACGTCCCGGAAATCCGGAGGAGTTCCTCTTCCAGAATAGCGGCCTGACTGGTAGCTACCGCCAGTGCGGTTGATTCGCAGATTTCATGGATGATCCCCACATGGTGGCGAAGTCTCTCTAGCTCGGCGAGCAGTACCCGCAGCGCCTGCGCCCGGTTCGGGACCCGAGTCCTGCAGATCGCTTCCACGGCTTGGCAGAAGGCCAAAGCGTGAGCAAAGGCTGTGGTCGCGGAGAACCTCTCTGCCAGGAGTAGACAACTATCAATGCGTTTCCCTTCGGCCATTTTCTCGATGCCGCGGAATTTGAAAAACAGCCGGGGATAAGCGCGGATTACGTCCTCCCCCACCGTCTCCAGGAGAAAATGCACTGATTCCGT
>DATJVT010000367.1:0-18118 GCA_035501695.1 Terriglobia bacterium
GGCAGCTTGAAAGTGGCGGGAGGGAACATCGTAGTCGAGTACTTTCAGAAGATCGCAGGTGACCCGCAAAACAGGATCAGCGACTTTACGTACTCGGTGTTTGCAGCGGAAAGCGGCGAGAAACTGTACGACTATTATTGGCCAGCCGAGCCAAGTAACTTCTTCGCCTGCTACACTCCCAACTACTTCACCTTTTTGAATATCGAAGACGATGGATTGAAAATCGTCCATGCCGCCGCGCGTTGAAACCCGGCAGCAGGATACCCCGGCCGGAGCGTTGGGAGCACAGCCACTTCAAGAGGCAGGGGTGGAATCCACTGGAAGAATCGCCAAGCCCGAGGGGTGACACCTAGGCCCGCCTCTACCTGCCCAGGTACTTTTCCGGCGCCTGATCGAACTTGGCCTTGCACCCCTTGGCGCAGAAGTAGATGGTCTGGCCTTTGTATTCGCTGGTGGCGGCAGCTTTTTCAGAATCAATCGTCATTTTGCAGACGGGATCGACAACCTTCATTTCTCCTCCTGAATGAGAATGAGACGAGCATTTTATCACTCCCGGGGAGTACACACGCCCGCCCCGCATTCGACGTCTCAAAAATCATTGACATGCGCGGCCGGTTCTCTGTAGGATGACAGTTGACAATTGAATATCTGATTCAGTAACCCTGAATCTCATCTAGAGTGGCCGAGGGACGGGCCCGAAGACGCCACGACAACCGCTCCGATCTAATCGGAGGCCAGGTGCCAATTCCCACCCGGTATGGGGGAGATGAGAGGGGGCCGCAACACCTGCAAAAAAGCCTCTTCTTATCGGAAGAGGTTTTTTGATTATGCCTCTTTCCGAGATTTCTGCTATTCCCCCAACAATCAGCCGGCCGCTCAGATGAAGAAGTGAGGATGTGTGAGTTACGCGATTCATCTTCGATGCCGGGACTGCGAGCGGACCTATCCGCTTGAACCGATAGCCGCCTGCGAAGAATGTTGGGCTCCTTTGGAAGTGGTGTACGACTACGGAAAGCTCTGGGCTGATTTGCGGCGCGAGGATCTTGCGTCGCGTCCCCCCACCATGTGGCGCTACCGGGAGTTGCTGCCGCTCACGCGCGAGCCCTATGTGGGCCACCACACCGGATTCACCCCGCTGGTTCCAGCCCCCCGGCTGGGGGCGGCGCTGGGGGTCCGCGAACTCTATGTGAAGAACGATTCGGTCAATCACCCCACGCTCTCTTTCAAGGACCGCGTGGTGGCAGTGGCGCTCTCCAAGGCGCGGGAGTTCGGGTTCGACACAGTGGGGTGCTCCTCCACGGGGAACCTCGCCAATGCCGTGGCAGCGCAGGCGGCCGCGGGGGGATTCAAGTCGTTCATCTTCGTTCCCGCTGAGCTCGAACCGGAGAAAATCGTCGCTACGCAGGTCTATGGTGCAACCCTCGTACGCGTGCAGGGCAATTACGACCAGGTGAACCGCCTCTGCTCGGAGGTGGCGCAAAAGCACTCCTGGGGCATCGTCAACGTCAACCTACGTTCTTACTACTCGGAGGGATCGAAAACCGTCGGCTACGAAATCGTCGAGCAACTCGGCTGGCGGCTGCCGCAGAATATCGTCATCCCCATGGCAGGCGGCGCGCTGATCACGAAGGTCCACAAGGCGTTTGAGGAATTGAAGACGCTGGCCTGGGTCGAACCCATCACCACCCGGTTCTTTGGCGCGCAGGCCACGGGATGCTCACCCATAACCAGCGCCGCCAAGCGCGGAACGACGGAGATTGATCCGCAGAAGCCGCACACCATCGCCAAATCCCTGGCCATCGGCAACCCGGCGGACGGCATTTACGCGGTCAAGACCATCCTGGGGAGCGGCGGCATGGGTGAGGATGTGAGCGACGATGAGATCGTGGAAGGCATTCGCCTGCTGGGCGAAACGGAAGGAATCTTCACCGAAACCGCCGGGGGCGTTACCGTGGCTGTGGCGCGCAAACTGGTTCGCCAGGGGCGCCTGAATCCTGAGGAATCCACCGTTCTGGCTATCACCGGGAACGGCCTGAAAACCATTGGCGCGTTGCAGGAGCGGATTGCGGAAAGCGCCTTGATCCGTCCCAAAGTGGACGATTTCGAGGAGCAGTTCCTGAGCGAGGCCGTGGCATAGCTGTTAGCCATCAGCTTTCAGCCATAGTCTATTTACATGACAAACTTGCGGAAAGATAGGCATCAAGTTCGACACAGTTTGGTGGCTTCATACGGCAACATGGCAAGCCGATAACTGACAACTGATAACTGACAACTGAAAACCAGTTGCTATTTCACAGGAGGAACCGTTGGAACGAAAACCCGGATTTGACACACTTGCACTGCACGGCGGGCAGAAACCCGATGCTGCCACCGGCGCGCGCGCCGTCCCTATCTATCAAACCTCGTCTTTTGTCTTCAAAGACACCACCCACGCCGCCAACTTGTTCGCGCTGAAGGAATTCGGCAACATCTACACGCGTATCATGAACCCCACGTGGGATGTGCTGGAGCAGCGCGTGGCCGCTCTGGAGGGCGGAGTGGCTGGGCTGGTGACCTCGTCGGGGCAGGCGGCGGAAACGCTGGCCATTCTGAACATCGCGCGCAGCGGGGACCAAATCGTCTCCTCCGCCAGCCTCTATGGCGGCACCTACAACCTATTCCACTACACCCTGCCCAAACTCGGGATTGGCGCCGCCTTTGTTGACCCAAGTGACCCCGAGAACTTTAAGCGCGCCATTACTCCCAAGACCCGCTTGGTTTATGCCGAGACCCTGGGCAATCCCAAGAACGACATGCTCGACATCGAGGCCGTGGCCAAAATCGCGCACGATGCGGGCGTGCCCCTGATGATTGACAACACGGTGGCCACCCCCTATCTGTGCCGGCCGATCGAGTGGGGAGCGGACATCATTGTCCACTCCATGACGAAGTTTCTAGGCGGCCACGGAAACTCCATCGGCGGCATCATCGTGGATTCGGGCAAGTTCAATTGGGCGAATGGACGGTTCCCGGAACTCGTCGAACCCGACCCGAGTTACCACAACCTGAAGTTCGTGGAAGCGTTCGGGCCGCTCGCTTACATTCTCAAGGTGCGCGTGCAACTGCTACGCGATATCGGCGCGGCGCTGAGCCCTTTCAACGCCTTCCTGATTCTGCAGGGAGTGGAAACCCTCTCCCTGCGCGTGCAACGACACTGCGACAACGCCTTAAAGGTGGCGCAGTTCTTGGAGAAGCACCCGGCCGTGAGTTGGGTGAATTATCCCGGCCTGCCGAGCCACCCCGCCCACGCCCTCGCAAAGAAGTACATGCAGCATGGGTACGGCGCCATTCTCGGCTTTGGCATCAAAGGCGGGATGCAGGCGGGGATCAAGTTCATCAACGCGGTTGGCCTGCTTTCGCACCTCGCCAACCTCGGCGACGCGAAAACACTGGTCATCCATCCGGCCAGCACCACGCATCAGCAACTCACGCGTGAGGAGCAGGAAGCGACGGGCGTCACCGAAGACTTTATACGGCTCTCCGTCGGCATTGAAACCGTCGACGACATCATTGCCGATATTGACCAGGCACTGGCGGCGTCACAGCGGTAGAACAGTCCGTTGTCAGCGGTCCGTGGCCCGTCGTAATCCCCAGTGCCGGCCACGGGCCACGGGCAACGGACAACTGAGCACGGACAACTGACTATGGACGACACTACTTCAGTCGGAATCGTCAAGACTCAATACCTCACATTTGCTGAGCCGCCCAACGAAATGCTTTTCGAGTGCGGCCGGCGGTTCGGGCCCATCACCCTGGCTTATGAAACCTACGGAGAACTGAGCCCGGCCAAAGACAACGCCATCCTGATTCTCCACGCGCTCTCGGGAGACGCCCACGCCGCCGGCTTCAATCATCCCCACGAGCGCCAGCCCGGCTGGTGGGACATCATGATCGGCCCGGGCAAAGCCTTCGACACGCGCAAGTACTTCGTGATTTGCTCCAACATCATCGGCGGCTGCAAAGGCTCCACCGGTCCCATCTCCATCAACCCCCAAACCGGGCGGCCCTACGCGCTCGACTTCCCCATGGTAACGGTTCAAGACATGGTCAATGCCCAGCGCGTATTGATTGACCACCTGGGCATCGACCAGTTGCTGTGCGCGGTGGGTGGTTCGATGGGCGGGATGCAGGTGTTGCAATGGGTGGTCAGCTACCCGGAGCGGGTCCGCCTCGCCATCCCTATTGCCACCACCAGCCGGCTCTCCGCGCAGGGGATCGCCTTCAACGAGGTGGGGCGCCAGGCCATCCTCTCCGACCCTCACTGGAAAGAGGGCGACTACTACGGCAAGCCCGTGCCGCGGCGGGGCTTGGCCATCGCGCGCATGGTCGGGCACATCACCTACCTTTCCGAAAAGTCCATGCACCTGAAGTTCGGCCGCAAACTTCAGGATAAGGCCGAGTATGGGTACAACTTCCGCGCCGACTTCCAGGTGGAGAGCTACCTGCGCTACAAGGGCGATCACTTTGTGGACCGCTTCGACGCGAACTCCTATCTCTATATCTCGAAGGCCATGGATTACTTCGATCTCGCCCAGCCCTACGGGAGCTTGGAAAGAGCCTTCGCGAATGTGCAGGCGAAGTTCCTGGTGATCTCGTTTTCATCGGACTGGCTTTTTCCCTCCTATCAGTCGAAGGAGATTGTCAGCGCCTGCCGGCGCGTCGGGGCGGCGGCCATTTACACGGAGATTCAGACGGATTATGGACACGACGCGTTTCTTCTGGAGTCGGAACAGTTGACCCGGCTCATCACCAATTTCCTGGCTCACGGTATGAGTGAAGCACCGAGAAACGGTGCCGCGGCGGCCGGGAAGTAGTCGGCGAATCCGATGATCGAATGATCCGGTGATTGATATCCTTGCTCGACCGATCACCCGATCACCTGACCTCCCGATCGCAAAGGACGGTTCTGAAA
Source organism: Terriglobia bacterium (assembly GCA_035501695.1). GTDB lineage: Bacteria > Acidobacteriota > Terriglobia > UBA7540 > UBA7540 > Bog-366. Next base: position 4,952 of record DATJVT010000367.1, read on the forward strand.
CATGGGAAGCTTGGGGGAAGAGTTAAGGCTGGATGACAAGGGCACCGTGGTGAGGCTGCTGCCGGAGCACCGCGTGATCATGGACCTCATCGCGGACGGCGCGCGCGTCATGGATCTCGGCTGCGGCGAGGGAGACTTGCTGCTGGCCCTCCAGGTCAAGAAGAACGTTCGAGCCGAGGGAATCGAACTGTCGGAGGATTGCATCCAGGCCTGCGTCGCCAAGGGCTTGTTCAATGTCCACCACGGCGACTTGGACGAAGGACTGGCGGACTATCCCGACAAGTCCATCGATGACGTCATTCTGACCAACACCATTCAGGTGCTGCACCGTCCCCTGCTTCTCATCAAGGAGATGGCGCGGGTGGGCAAGCGCTGCATCGTGAGCTTTCCGAACTTTGCGCATTGGCCGGTGCGCTGGCAACTCTTCCGCCACGGCCGCATGCCCAAGACCGGCAAGCTCCCCCATGAATGGTACGAGACCTTGAACATTCACTTGACTACGATTTTCGACTTCCGGGAGTTCTGCCGCAAGGCAGGCCTGCACGTTCTTCAGGAGATTCCGCTCCGCGCCTCCGGCCCCGGGCAGCGCAGCGAGGTGCGCTTCTTCCCCAACCTGCGCGCCGACTCGGCCATCTTTGTCCTGGAAGGTGGGGCGAAAGAAGGATCTAGGAGCTAGGATCGAGGATTCAAGGCCTTCCCGGACGTCCCGCCTTCATCTGACGGTGAGTCCTATCCAACCGCCCGTCACCCCAGAGAGCGGATGACTGACAACTAACTACTGACGACTGACTACTGACTACTGACAACTCCCACCCCCGTCGCTTATGATAGTTGCGTCCCGTCGCCCCGGGTTTTGCCGATGAGTGAGCGTATCTCGTTTCGCGTGCCGGCTTCCGGCGCCAATCTCGGATGTCTCTTTGATTGCGGCGCCATCGCCTTAAGTGTGTACCTGGACCTCCGCGTCACGCCGCGCGCGGATGAGGAGATCGTGGTCCATTACCGCGGGGTCAACGCCGACCGCGTGCGCGAGGGGAAGGACAACCTGATCGCGAGCATCATGCACGACACGTTGCGCGGCTGGGGCAAGACCCGCGGGTTTGAGCTGGAAATCGAGAATCAGATTCCCGTGGGTGCCGGAGTGGGCTCAAGCGCTGCCGCGATTGTGGGCGCGCTGGCCGCGAGCTACCGCCTTGCCGACCGGACCATATTCGACGAGGAGATCGTCTCGCTGGCCACGCAGCAAGACGGCCACCCCGACAATGTGGCCGCGGCATGGCACGGTGGCTTTACCGTCGCCGTCGAATCCTGTGGCCGCGTCCTGAGTTACTCCTGCCCGGTGCCGGAACCGCTGGGATTGGTCCTGGTGGTGCCAAATTACGCCCTGCCTACCAATGAAGCGCGCAAGGTTTTGCCGGAGCAGTACTCGCGCGCCGACGCGGTCCACAACCTGCAAAGGGCCGCGGTCCTGACGGCGCAGATCTTCTCGGGCAAGGCGGAGTTCCACCGCTGCTTCTTCGACGACCGCTGGCATCAACCCTTCCGCTCCCATCTGGTGCCGGGCTTGCCGGAAGTGCTCGAACTCAAGCATCCCGACCTTCTGGGAATCTGCCTGAGCGGCGCCGGCCCGTCGCTTCTTGCCTTTACCCGCGGCGACACGGCAGCCATCGGCGAGTTGATTCAGCAGACCCTTGGCGAGAGGCAGGTCCAGGCGCAGGTTCATGTCGTTTGCGCCGACAACCGTGGCGCCAAGGGCTGGATCCTTCCGGACTGACTTTTGCCAACCTGCCTCAACACCAGCATGGCCTTCGGGCTCGATTACGGCTACAATAGTCGCACTATGGATGAGCGCGACTTCTTTGACGAAAGCGAGACCCGCAAACCCGCGAACCTCTGCTGCCTACATTGCCGGCAGGCGGACACTTATGAAATCCGCTGGCTGGTGCGCATCAAGAAGAAGTCGTTGCGGGGGAATGCCGATGAGCGTGACCGCGCCAAGTTTGCCAAGGCGCAGTCCTACATGCTCCGCCGCGACGACGTCATGCAATGCAAGAACCCGCGCTGCCGGAAGAGGTTCGAGATCACCGGAGTGCAATCGGTGGCCTATGACATTGAAGCCTACGCGGCCTACACGAAGGGGCATCCCGCCGACGAACCTCCTCAGCCCAGGCAGGAAAACGCCCGCCCCGCGGTCCCGGGCGGGGGGGCTGCCCAGCGCAGCCCGCACTTCGTTCCCGGCCGTGGCCGCCCCGGCGCTCCGCCCTTTCCCTCTCGCAACCGCGGCCCTGGGCCAGGCGGGAGATGACTCTGGCGGCGCACAGCTGCACCGGTCCCTCCGGGGGCGGACCACTGCACTCCATTTTTAGGCTGCTTTGACAGGCTTATAGGGGGCAAGGCGCGCCACCGCAGAACGTCAATTGCGCGGCCCGTATTCGCTGCGTCGCAAAGCGGGGCCGTCGTCATAAGGAGAGCGGGGCTGGACCTCCCAGCGGCTGAAGTCAATCGGCCGGGTCAGTTTCAGCTCCAGGCTGGTGCCGTGGGGCAGCACCGCGTCCTTGCCGCGCTCCGCCAGAACCCAGATCAAGCCCCCCACCGCCCCTGCCCCCGCGCCGATGGCCGCGCCTTCTCCCGCATGTTCTCCGTGCGAGAGTCCACCGATAAGAATTCCCATGGTGGTGCCTTCCACGGTAGTCCGGGCAACTTTGCCCACGTCTTGCCCCTTGGTGCTGTCGCCCTCGATTTTTCCCTCATCGGGTTTGTACTTTTCCCCGCCCGGGGTACCCAGACCCGAAAGAACGGCGCTCAGTTCCACGGTGGTGCCGTTGGGCAGGACCAGTTCATCAAACCGCAGGCCAAGCTCAGCTCGGCCTTTAACATGTCCCGGCCGCACTACCTGGGTAATGGAGCCGCGGACGGAGCTTCCGCGTGGAATGATGATCCGGTTCCCCACGGTAATGGGGTAAACGGAATCGCAATAGAACGACGCGCCCACGTATGCCGACTTGGTGTTGATGGGAGTTACGAGCATGACGGGGATGGCCGTCTCGGCGGGCACGGTGAAGCGCGATTCGTCCCCATCAGGAACAGGCCGGGCGGGAACGGAGGGAGCGGTAACCGCTGCTTTCGCCGCTTCCGGCGCCGCCGCCGGGGCAGCGGGTTGCGGTTGTGCCGCCGGCCCTACGGGACCTCCCGGGGTCTGGGGAAAGACGGCCGGTGCCAGCGTCAACATCAACAGCGCCAGGATGATAGCCTTCATGATGCACCTTCCTTACGACGGCTTGCGCGGTTCTTGCCGATTGGATGAACCCCATGAAAACAAGGTTGCTACGAAAGTATCCAGGAAATGACCGGGTACTCCCTAGGTTCCCAAGGCGGCCTGGATGGCAGACGCGATGCGGGTTGTGTGGTCTTCCACGGATTGCATCTCCTCTCCCTCCACCATGACCCGGGCCAGGGGTTCCGTGCCGGAATAGCGTACCACGACGCGCCCACGGTCTCCCAGGTCCAGGCAACATTCCGCGATGGCCTGGGCCACACTGGGTATGGAATCCAAGGGAGTTTTTGTCCCCACCCGCACGTTGCGAATCAATTGGGGAAAGGGCCGGTAGCCATGCAGCAACTGCCCGAAGGGTTGCCGCGTCTCCGCTTGGAGGCGCAGAACCTCCAACAGGGTGATCAGCCCGTCACCCGCCAGCGATAGGTCCGAGAAAATGATGTGCCCGGAGGGTTCACCCCCCAGGGAAATCCCCGAGCGCAGCATCTCCTCCAGGACGTACTTGTCTCCTACCGCGGTGCGCTTCAGCCCAATTCCCTGTCGCGCCAAAGCCAGTTCCAGCGCCAGGTTCGTCATCAGGGTACCGACGACTGCTCCTCCCTTCAGGCTGCCGTGTCGTGCCAGCAAGGGGGCGACGGCGAAGAGCACGTGGTCGCCATCGGCCAGGCGACCGTCGTGGGTGGCGAAGATGGCGCGGTCCGCATCCCCGTCAAGAGCCACTCCCAAGTCGGCCCCGGCGGCTCGGGTGGTTTCTGCCATCATCTCCGGGTGGAGCGAGCCGCAACCCTGGTTGATATTCCGGCCGTTGGGCTCTGCATTGAAGATTTTGGCCTTGATCCCCAGTCGCGCCATCAGCAGCGGCGCCACGCGGGAGGCGGCCCCGTGGGCGCAATCTACCACCAGTAGGAACGGGGAGAAGTCCATGCCGGCGGGGACCAGGCACGCCAGGTGTTCCACATACTCTTCCATCCAGCCGGGAACAGCCTGCGCGGCGTTCTCAGCCGAGCTGGGCATTTCCGGTAGGGTATTGATCAGCCTCTCGATTTCCAACTCGCGGGCCTCGGGTAGTTTGGTCCCTTCGGGCGAAAAGACCTTGATGCCGTTGTCCTGGTAAGGATTGTGCGAGGCGGAAACCATAACGCCGGCGGAAAGGGCGTTCTGGCGGGCCAGAAAGGCGACCCCGGGTGTCGGGATAATACCGGCGTCGAAGACCTCCGCGCCCGTCGAGGCGAGGCCGCCGGCGAGGACGCGCGAGATCCATTCATTCGATTCGCGTGTGTCCTTTCCCAGAACGACGCGCACGGGGGAGGAGGAGTTCCTGAGCGCAGTACCCAAGGCGGTCCCGATCTTGCGCACCGTGGCTTGGTCCAGCGGATATTCACCGGCTACACCCCGGATGCCATCAGTGCCGAACAGTTCTGGTTTGGAACCCATAGTTGATACCTACATTGTAGCGCGGGGAGCCGCGAATATAACGCGCTTTTTCGACTCAGAAGGTGACTACCGTCCGACAGAACAGAAGGACGCCTCCGCCTGCATGGACTCAAGATCCCGTATCCCATATCGTGTACAATTCCGTTACAATTCCGTGGGCGTGAATGTCGGGGGAGAGAAAATCCCAAACCTTAAGTCACATAAAAGAAAGCGCGAGGTCGCGATGCTGTTGGGAAATGACACATTGGAAATTCTGCCGTCGGCACTAAAGGTGCTGGATGACTCTTTCGCTTCGCTTCCCTCGTTTGGGCAGGTAATTCCTGGCCGGGAGCGTATGCCGGCAGTTATGCAGCAGGTTGCTGCACGATTGCGTGACAACTATCCCTACTTCCATCCTCTCTACGCCGGGCAGATGCTCAAACCGCCTCATCCCATAGCCCGGGCCGCATACGCCTTGGCCACATGGATCAATCCCAACAATCACGCGCTGGACGGGGGGCGGGCAAGTTCGGCCATGGAGAAGGAAGCGGTGGCGGAAATTGCAGCCATGTTCGGCTGGCAAACCCACCTGGGACATCTCGCCAGCGGCGGCACCATGGCGAATCTTGAGGCGCTCTGGGTGGCGGGAAGGCTCCATCCCGGCATGAAGATAGCCGCCTCCGCCCAGGCGCACTATACGCACCATCGGATCAGCGCCGTGCTGGGGTTGCCCTTCGTGGAGATTCCCTGTGACGGCCGGGCGCGCATGGATGTTCGGGCTCTGGCAGAAACCCTGGCAGGAGGCGACATCGGCTGCGTCGTGGCCACCCTGGGGACTACGGGGACGGGTTCCCTCGATTCTCTGCCCGATATCCTGCGCCTGCGCGAGCGGTTCGGTTTCAGGCTGCACGTCGATGCCGCCTACGGCGGCTACTTCGCCTTGGCTGGAAACCTTACCCGTGATGGTCGTGCAGTTTATGACCTGATTGGGCAGGCCGACTCGATTGTGGTTGACCCTCACAAGCACGGGCTTCAGCCCTATGGGTGCGGGTGCGTGCTGTTTCGCGATCCGGGCGTGGGAGCCCTCTACAAACACGACTCCCCCTACACCTACTTCACCTCTTCGGAATTACACCTGGGTGAAATCAGCCTGGAGTGCTCGCGGCCGGGGGCCTCGGCCGTGGCGTTGTGGGCCACCCAGAAGTTGCTGCCCTTGAAACGCGGGGGTGAGTTCGCCAAGGGGCTCGAGGCCTGCCGGGAAGCCGCGGTCCGACTGGCCGACCGCCTCGCCGCCGATGCGCGCTGGCTGGTGCCCATTCCCCCGGAACTGGACATCGTCGTCTGGGCGCCCCGCGCCGCATCCGCCCGCTCGGCGTCTGATTTGTCGCAGCAGGTCTTCAATTCCGCGGCGAAGCGCGGCCTCCATTTGGCCCTGATTCGTCTACCCGTGAGGTATTTCCCATCCCTCGCCGGCGACTCGCCCGACAGCTCAGAAACGGTGCTTTGCCTGCGGTCGGTCCTGATGAAGCCCGAGCATCGGGCATGGCTGGACCAGATCTGGGAAATCCTGGGCAGTGCCTTTAGAGAAGCAACTTCGGAACGCAACGAGGGGAAATGATGGGCTGCCGGCCGGTAGCTACCCGAGTATGGTAACCTGCTAAATCTATGACCAACAATTATGCGGTGGACGGAAGCTTCAAAACGATTGAATGGACCGGGCAAGGGGTGCGGATGATCGACCAGACCCGTTTGCCGGGGGAAGAGATCTATCGCACCTATACGGACTACCGTGAGGTGGCGGAGGCGATTCGTTCCATGGTGATTCGCGGCGCGCCGGCGATTGGGGTGGCCGCCGCCATGGGCATTGCATTGGGTGTAAAGAACTCGGCAGCACAAACTCCGCACGCGATGCGGGCCGATTTCGAAATTATCGCTGAAACCCTGGGCCGGACGCGGCCCACCGCGGTCAATCTGTTTTGGGCCATCAAGCGCATGCGGGCGGTCTTTGAGCAGTCCCTCTCCTGCCACCACTCGGACGCCCAGGTGCTCGCCATGGTGCGCGTAGGGTTGGAAGAGGAGGCCAAGCGCATCCTGGCGGAAGATATCGCCATCAACGAGGCCATGGGCCGGCACGGCGCGGAGTTGATGCCGGACGAGGGAACCGTTCTCACGCACTGCAACGCGGGGGCGCTGGCAACCGGAGGCTATGGCACCGCGCTGGGCGTGATTCGAGCCGCCATCGGGTCAGGGAAGAAGCTGCGGGTTTTTGCCGACGAAACTCGGCCCTTTCTGCAAGGGGCGCGCCTGACCGCCTGGGAACTGGCCAAGGACCAGATTCCGGTCACCCTCATTACCGACAACATGGCGGGACATTTCATGAAACAGGGGGAGATTCGAGCTGTGATTGTGGGGGCGGACCGCATTGCCTCTAACGGCGATACCGCAAACAAGATCGGGACCTATTCCGTGGCCGTGCTGGCACACGAGAACGGCATTCCTTTTTACGTAGCCGCCCCGCTTTCCACCATCGACATGAGCCTGGCTTCGGGAGAACAGATTCCCATCGAAGAGCGTTCCGCAGCCGAGGTCACGCAGGTGGCGGGAGTGGCCATCGCGCCGCCGGATGTTCCCGCCCGCCACCCGGCATTCGACGTCACGCCGGAACGCTACATTAGCGCCATCATCACCGAGCGAGGTGTGGCGCGCACCCCCTTCCGCGAAAGCCTGCCCGCGCTGTTTAAGGAGTGATCTGTCCGATCCATAGGGCCGCTTAGCGGCGTCCACAAGCTCTTTTCCAGAGCCGCCAAGGGACAATTTGGCGATCCACGATTCAGACAAACTGCCACCCTTTTTCCACTTTTTGGAAGATTTGTCTAACTGGATTTGTTTTGTGTAGGTTCTCAGCTTTGGCAGGACAAAAACTCGCGTGTTCGGTCCTTTATTTTCTGTAACTTCTCAGCTTTGGGATACCGGTTTTCTAAAGGGCATAATGTCCTAGTACGAATGGTACACATTGTCGGCCCACCGCCTTGTTCCCCGTCTCACCTCAAACCACGCCGATTTCTATCAGTCTACTTTTATCATCGATTAATGTAGCCTAATTAATTCCTGTTGTCAAGAAAAAAATAAAGCTGATGAAATAATATCTGGAGGGCTATCAGGCTGCGCTGATCTTCCGCAAGGGCGGGGAGCGTCTGTTGCGGAGTTGGGAATCTGATCTTCAGGGCAAAACGTGCGAACGTTCTTCACATGGTGACTCTTCAGACTGGACTATTTGCCCGCAAGGCGACCCTTCCACGAACCGGCGCAGCATTTCGGGGATTTCGTAGACAGCCCGGTTGCGGATGGCGGCGGCGTTGGCGCGAAAGCGGGCCAAGTTTCCGTTTCTCAGCAGTTCCCGGATGGCGGAAGGTATCTGGTGGGGCCCGCGTACCACCAATCCCACCTGTTTCCCCCGGACCCAGTCCGCGTTGTAGCGTTCCTGCGGCAGTGTCCAAGCGTTGCGCTCCACGATGACGGGCAGGCCCATGGCGACGGCTTCGCTCACGCAGCCGGGGCCGGGCTTGCCGATAAAGAAATCGGATAGGTGCATGTAGAAGGGAACCTGGTCGGTGAAGCCCTCCACGAAGCTCCGCATGCGGCGGGGATGGCGGCGCAGGGCCGCCTCCAGCTTCTGGTTGCGCCCGCAGATGAAGATGAGTTGAAGGTGGCGCGGACCTTCGGCGTCCAGGCGCTCGCCGATTTCCAGCATGGCGTCGGAGCCTTGCCCGCCAAACAGCACCAACCCCGTGGGTAGGTCCGGATCGAGCCCGCGCAGCTTCCTCTCCGCGCGCCGGTCGCAGGCGATGGGCTGATAGAAGCGCGGGTGCAGGATCATGCCCGAGGCCTGCAGAATGCGGGCGTTGCTGAGGCCCAGGGCGCGCGCTTGTATCACGGCCCGGTCCGATCCGCAGATCACGGAGCCCCCCTCCGGTTCGATCCAGAAATGAGGGGGGTAGTCGGCGAGGTCGGTGAGAATGGTGGCGAATGGCGTGGCGGGCCGCACCTGGCGCAGGCTCTGGGCAAGGGCGCGATTGAAATGCGGGACCACGGAGACCACCAGGTCCGCGCGGCTGGACGTCCAAAAGCCGGCGAGCAGGCGCACCGTCTGGCGATGGAGCAGGCGGATAATGAATTGGAGAACGCGCACGGTCTGCGGCGTGCCGAGCGTCCAACCTTTCCGCAGCATCAGGTTGTAAAGGTCCTGCATCCGCAGGCCGGTCAGTTTGCGCACCAGGTCCACGGGGTCGAGAATCTCCTGCAGGTTGACCAGCCGCACGTTCCATCCGCCCCGCTCTTCCATCGCCAGGCGCAGAGCCTCGGCGGCTGCACGGTGGCCGCTGCCCGCATCGAAGAAGACGAGGTCCGTGTTTATCATACTTTCACCTTTGCACAGTTCATGTCTCCTGTAAATAGGCAATAGCCACTCTTCATAGATAATTCATTTCGGATATACACTGCTGTAACAAGCGTGCCCGATTCTGTATCGTGCGATGTGACCTACATGTCCACACGATCCACTCCGGCATGTCCACCCTGCCGCTTTTGAAGGCCATTTGCCGCGAGTGCTACAGCGAACCGGATGAGGTTTATCAAACCCTTCGTCGAGGCGGCATGGACTTGGTGACGGTTTCCGATCACGACTCCATCGAGGCGGTGGAAACCCTCGGGCGGCACGCGAACTTCTTCATCAGCGAAGAGGTGACTTGCCGGATGCCGAGCGGCAACGAACTGCACGTGGGCGTGTACGACCTCACCCGGCGGCAGCACCAGGCCATCCAGCGCCGCCGGAACGACCTGCCTCGCCTGGTGGCCTATCTGAACGAGCAGGGGCTCTTCTACAGCCTGAACCACGCCTTCTCCTCCCTGACCGGACGGCGGTCCCCGGAAGATTTCATCTGGTTTGATGCCGGCTTCCCCGGTGTCGAAGCGCGCAACGGCCACTGCCTGAAGCGCACCAACCGCCTGGCCCAACGCCTGGCGCAGGATTCCGGAGGGGCCGCGCTGGGGGGAAGCGATGCGCACACGCTGAGCTCGCTGGGAAGCGCCTGCACGCGCGTGCCGGGAGCACGCAACAAGGCCGAATTTCTGGCGGGCCTGCGGAGCGGGCGGGGCCTGGTGGAGGGCACCTCCGGGAATCTCTGGCGTCTCACCCGCGACGTCTTGCAGATTGGGGCGGCGATGATGGAGGAAAGGCCGGCTGCCAGGTTGCTTGCGCCTCTGGCGCTGGCCGTTCCCGTGGCGATCCTGATCAATTACCTGGTGGAGGACCTTTTCGCACGGTACTGGGGAAACCGCTGGCAAGGCCGGCACGGCATGGGCCGTGGCGCATCCACGCGCGGCCTGCGGTCGGCTTCGGGGGAGGCGATGGCGTGACCCTTCCGGGACATATGCTGGATTTCATTGCCACGCGCGATCATCGCCTGATGCGGCGCGTGCACCGCTGGCGGCCGCCGCGCTGGTTCCGCCTGTGGATGACTTACGCCACGCGCGGAGGCGACGGGTGGCTGTGGTATGGCTACAGCGCGCTGGTGATGATCCTGGGGGGCCCCGAACGGTACGCCGTGCTGGCCGCGGCCTGGACGGCCTGTGGCGCCGGAGCCCTCCTCTTCCTCATCCTTAAGAAGCTGACCGGCCGGAAGCGCCCGAACGCGCTGGTGCCGCATTGCTGGGCCACTTTGCTTCCCCCCGATCAGTTTTCCTTTCCCTCCGGTCATACCATTACCGCCTTCGCCTTCACGGTTTGCGTGAGCAGCTTCTATCCCCACCTGCTGGGTGTCTTGGTGTTTTGCGCGCTCAGCGTGGCCGCGTCGCGCATTGTGCTGGGAATGCATTTCCTGAGCGATGTGGTGGTGGGAGCGGTAATGGGCGCAAGCTTGGGTTACGCGGGCTTCCTGATTTTTGCTTAGGCCCCTCGGGCGTCGAGGTCTTTCCCGCCTTGAGCTCCTCTCTGCTCAACCGACGCCGTTTCGATGCCCGAGGCTTTTTTCTGTCACGGGATGCGGGTCACGAGATACGGGAAATGGGACAGAACCGCACTTGCGATTCCAGACAGCTCAGCAGAAACCCGTCATACCGGGACCCGCAGGATAGCGCGTCTTTGCTTTGAGCCTCCTGTCCATGGAAATGCCTCCCCCCGTTTGCAGGGCTGAGGGACTCGCACAAGCGGGGCAGTTAGGAGAGTTGAGCGCTCAGGGTTCCTTTGTGCTCCCTTTCCGCGAAGGCCAAACGGAAGAGCGAATTGACCGCCTGAACGACTTGCTGTGCCCCGCCGGGGGCAAAGAAGACCTCACCGCAGCGACCGCAAACCCATGCCTTGAGCCCGCAGAGTTTGACTCTGGTCCCTTCTTTCTCAAATTCCTGAGTAATGCTCTTCCTGTGAACCTTGCCGCCACATTCAGAGCACTTTGATTTCATGGGATTGTTCATATCATCCGCCTCGCTTGCTGGGGGTTGTCCACCAGGGTTTCTGGGGAATGTAGGCGGTGACGATGTCCAGCACGTTTGAATCGGAATAATCGCAAACGACATGGAGAGGCTGGGAAACCTTTTCACCACCTGGAAGGAGCCGAGAATCAGGCATCTTAACTCGAGGGGATAATCCTCCAATATCCGGCTGTCGCCTCCCGGCGCTGCGATTAGATTCTCTTCGTCGAAGTCTTCTTCAATCATGTAGCGGACAGCGTGGAGCCTACTCCGATATCGCCGTGCGGCCAACAGGGCTTTAAATCGAGCAAGCCTGGTCCTATCTGCATGTGGATCCTGAATAGCACACCCGGCAGTTTCTTCATTCAGCAAATAGGATGAAATGATGTCAGGAAGTGCGCCGGGATAAGCTGGCATGCAGTCGAGAATGAGAGAGTCCCACAAGAGAGGAGATGCAAACTGCCTGGGCTCACATCGATATTCTATTCGTGTCGCAAGGCGACGATGGGGTCGAGGCGGGAGGCTTTCATGGCCGGCCACAGGCCAAAGAACAAACCGATGCTGACCGAAACCGCGAAGCCGACAACCACGGACCATACGGGGACGGTCGAGTACCAGCCGAGGGCGCGGATCAGGAAGGTGAGCGACACCCCTGCCAGGATTCCCAGGACGCCACCGGCGCCGGTCAAGGTCATGGCTTCAAGAAGGAATTGCCAGGTAATATCGCTGCGCCGCGCCCCGATGGCCTTGCGGACGCCGATTTCGCGGGTCCGCTCGGTGACTGACACCAGCATGATGTTCATGACCCCGATACCGCCCACCATGAGTCCGATGGAGGAAATCACCATCATGACGATGACGACCATGCTCATGATGTCGCGGAAGTTGGAAATTAAGGTCTGGGCCGTGGCGATGCCGAAGCTGTCGGGGGCATCGGGCTTGTCATTGCGCAGGCGGCGAAGCACGGCCGTGGCTTCATCACGGGCCTGATCGAGCCTGCCCTGAAACGCCATGGCGGCGACAAAGTTTTCCTTGGCCTTGGGATAAAGCGACTTGAAGGTGAAGTAGGGAATCATCACGGCGCGATCGTTGCCGTTATCCCCCAGGAATGACTTGCGCTTGGTCAGGGTGCCCACGACCAGAAGGGAATGGCCGTCCACCTGAATTTCCTTGCCGATCGGATCTTCCCCCACAAACAGCCTTTGCACCACATCCGCTCCGATGACCGCCACATTGGCCCGGTGCAAGTCGTCCATGTTGGTGTAAAGGCGGCCGTCCTGCAGGTCGGCATTGATGGTGGTGAAATCATCCGCTGTGGCGCCGTTGAAATTGGCGTCGACCATCTCCACGCCCTTGTACTTGGCGGTCACGGCGGGTCCGTGGTTGAAAATCTCCACCCCCACCGTCTCCACGGAAGGGCATAACTCCTTGAGGGCCATGGCCTGCTCGTAAGTCAGCGGCTTGCGCATACGTTCTTCCCGCGTCAGGGGGCCGACTTTCCCGGGGTCGAACTTGAAGATGAAGAGAGTGCGTGTACCGAAACCCTCCGCCACTTCCACCAGTTGTTGGTCGAGCCCTTTAAAAATGGACGCTACCGCGATTACCGTGGTGGTGCCGATCAGCACGCCCAGGATGGTCAGGAGGGCGCGGAATTTGTGCGTCCGGAGGGTATCGAGGGCCAGCAACAGGTTCTCCCGGACCTCATGCGACCTTTGGGCGGGCATGCCTAGTTCTCCGTGCGCAGGGCTTCAATCGGGTCGAGTTTGGCCGCCTGGCTGGCCGGGTAGATCCCGAAGAACAATCCTACTGCGGTTGAGAGGGTAAGGCCCACCAGCACCGCAGTCAGGGGGACGGACGAAGTCCAGAAATGATCCACGATGGCGCTGACGATAAAAGCGAGAAGCACGCCGACGGCGCCCCCGGCGCACGCCATCACAATCGACTCAATGACGAATTGCATCAGGATGTCGCGCCGGCGGGCCCCCAGGGATTTGCGGATGCCGATCTCGTGCGTGCGC
>DATJVT010000368.1:0-2370 GCA_035501695.1 Terriglobia bacterium
TGGCCCGTCACCTGCGCCATCCACCCCGCGCTGGCTTCATGCCCGGTCAGTAGAAATCGTATGCCCGCGCGGCGGCAGGCCTCCACCAGCGCCAGGATTTCCCCGCCTGGCAGTCCGAAAACGGTATTCACTCCCAGGCCCGCGAGCGTCGCGGCCATAACTTCGGCGTGTGTCATCAGTTGTCATTCTCGCGCTTTTTGAAGTGCAGGCTGCTGCCTTCGTGGTGCAGGCTCTTGCCTTCGTGGTGCAGGTTGCCAACCGGTTGCCAACCCGCCTGCCCGCCCATCAGACAAACCTTGCTCCGTCCGTTCAGTTTCTCTCCCGCACCGTTTTTTGTGGGGGTCGCGGTAGGGATGCTGGTTACCCGGCACCCCCCGCACAGATCCGTGCTGGCGCTCCTAACGCACACGGTTCTTACCTCGGATGAAAGCCCAGATTGCTGGGTGTTGAAGCGCAAAGCGAACCTCGGGGTATCCATGCAAAACCTCGACCTCAGGAAGTCGATTTCCAAGCCTCTCCATGAACTTGTTCCACCCCCAGCGGGTTCTCTGACTCCGCCGTCGTAGTTGCCACCACCACATGCGTAGCACTTCGTTTCGGAACGCCTTCTTGCGTTGCTCGTTGCGCGGTACCGCGTGGTATTGGAAGTATCCACCAACCACCGCTTGCAGCCATCTCATCGTCTCACCGACTGGCGCGTGCAGGCGTTTCCGCAGCTTCTGCCGTAGGTCTTTCAGCTTGGCTGCCATCCGCTTGCCTATCGTCTTCCGGTACACCATGAAATGGCCCGTCTTGTGGTTCTTTCCACAAATGTGGGTGAATCCCAGAAAATGAAATGTTTCCGGCTTCCCTTCCCCCCGCTTCGCCCGCCGCTCAGCGGCATAGCGCCCAAACTCGATCAGGCGCGTCTTCTCCGGATGTAATTCCAGTCCGAATTGCAGCAGTCGTTCCCCCTGCTCAGCGAGAAATCGTTCTGCCTCCTCCCGATGCTGGAACCCCAACACCGCGTCGTCCGCATAGCGTACGGCGATCATGTCGCCCCGCGCCACCTTCTTCCGCCATGCTTTGATCCAGAGATCGAGCACGTAATGCAGGTAGAGATTGGCCAGGACGGGTGAAACCACCGCACCCTGGGGCGTCCCTTCCTTCGTCTCGTACCACTGTCCGTCTTCCATCACCCCCGCCTTGACCCATTTCCGTATCAAGTGGACCAGCCGGTTATCCCCGATCCGATGCCGGATGAACCTTTCCAGGTGATCCTGCCGAACCCGGTCAAAGAAACTCCGGATGTCTAGATCTACGATGTGATTCTCCTTCCTCGCGAGGATCCCCGTCGAGAGCGCATCCAGCGCATCGTGCTGGCTTCGCCCAGGCCGGAACCCGTATGAGAATTCCAGGTAGTGGGTCAGATCCTCAAACTGACCCACTACCGAATTCCACAAAGTCCTCTTCCCTAATCTGGTTGAGTACTTGCACCGCCGCGCACTGGACGATCTTGTCCTCCAGGGCTGCGATCCCCAATGGCCGTTGCCGTCCATCGGCTTTGGGTATCCACACTCGCCGTGATGGCTTCGCTCGGTAGGCCCCTCGATGTATTCGGCCGTGAAGATCGCTTAGCCGTTCTTCCAAGCCTTCTCCGTACTCCCGCCACTCCACCCCGTCCACTCCCGGCGCAGCTTGCCTTTTCAGCCGGTAATAGCTGTCCCGAAGCAGATCGATGTTGATGTGATGCAGCAGCGCCGTGAGCTTCATCTGCGGGTTCCCTTTGGCTGCTTGACGCACACGTTCCAGCCCGCTGCACCCAATTTCCCGGCTCCGTGTCCGGTTCGGGTTTGGCTGTTCCGTGTTCTCCTCGGTCGGCGCCCTTCCCTCCACAACCTCCTGCGGCCCTCCCTGGCTTTCGTTCGGTCGCTTCATCGGTACTATGGCGCTGTACGACTCCCCGCTGCCGTGCATGTGAGTCTTATCGCTCATTGCTTTCCCTCACCGATCCGCCGCCTTGCGGCCGCGGATGACTGCGGGGTCTCTCGGTTCTCGTGCGTGAAGTTTCCATGCATGCGTGGGGTCTACGACTCCGCAGGGCCGCGCCGCGCTCACGTTGTCGCGCGCCGCGTTGTTGCCTTCCAGTTAACCTGACACTGTCGGCTCCCCTGATTTTGGTGATTTCGGAGCTCACAACTTCGGGATACCCAGCCTACATGTGCCTCCCCCCAACGCTTCAAGTGCGACCTTGCGGCCGCCCTCGCATGGGTCGAGGTCAGGATGGTTCGCTACTCCTTTCCTGTATGACTCTTTCATTCACTACTTCACGCCGGTTTATCCCGACGCTATCCAGGCGAAAGCGCCTGCGCCACCAATATTGGTGTCTCC
>DATJVT010000369.1:0-12303 GCA_035501695.1 Terriglobia bacterium
TTGACGGCACGCGGCTACGACACTTCGATGCCCCTGGCCATTTGGAAATTGATGGTGGGCGTGGGGGTCTTTGTCGTGCCGCTCGTGGAAGGATTGTTGGCGTGGCTGGTGATAGGATCTGCCGTCAGCCTCTATCCCGACTCCTGGAAACTCTTTAGTGGCGCGGCGCGGCGCGTCTGGCGCCGCGACGCGCTAGTAGCTCTGGTTTTGGGCCTCGCCGTGGGCGCCGGGTTGGTGCGGATCAACGCGCTTCTCACCAGCGCCTTCCACGCCTATGCGCCCATCAAGGACGACCTCTTCCCCATAACTCTCAGCACCTACTGGCCGGCGGCCGGTTTCTTCCTGTCCATCCTTACCCGTACTCTGGTGGGTGTGGCGGTGTTGGGGTTGGCCCTCTACGTCATCCGGGCGGGCTGGAGAATGCGGGCCTGGTGGCTGTGGCTGGGGCTGGCACTGCTGTTGGTGTCCCTGGGTCCCACCCACGAACACTCGCTGGCTGCCTTCGGAATCGGCTGGGTCATGAATTTCCTGCCATTATTTGCGGCAGCGGCGGTGGTGGGGTTCTTCCTGCGGGGGAATATCCTGTCCTACGTGATGGTGATTTTCTCCACGCAAGCGGCGGGGCCGCTCATCGATCTGTTCTCCCAGCAAAACAGGTTTTTCCTCTTCAATGGGTTTGCGCTGGCCGTCATGGTGGGCGCAGTGTTGGCTTGGATGGTGTCGGGAACCGGCGAGAGGGAAGGGAAGACGGACTGAGTTTTCAGTCATCAGTTATCAGTTTTCAGTTATCAGTCTTAGTTTCTGGTTTTCGGCCTTGGAGAAGACAGAGGGAAAGGGCCTGTTGATGTTCTCCTGACAACTGAACACTGAAGACTGAGAACTTCCTTCGCCCTCGCTAAATCAACTTGACCGACTCCAGCAACTGGCTCTCCTCGTTGCGCCAGAGGGCATACTTCAGGTGGAATTTATCATTCATGCAGGCGGCGCCGATTTCGCCGCGCGGATTGATGGCGATCACTGCCACTTCAGCGTCCTTATTTTGCGGGTCGGTCTTCACCATATGCTTCAGCAGATCCATGCAAGCGTCCTGCGGCGAGGCTCCCCGCGCCATGAGGTGGACTATCGAGATGCTGGTGCAATAATTGGTCATCATGTCTCCGTCGCCGGTAGCGGAGGCGGCGCCCACATTGTCGTCGGCATAAACACCGCAGCCGATCAGGGGTGAATCTCCCACGCGGCCGGGGATTTTGAATGCCAATCCGGAGGTCGAGCACCCGGAAACAACGTGCCCCTTGCCATCCGTCGCCACCATACCGATCGTGTCGTGGTTCTCTGGAGATACCCAGAATGTTTTGCGGTGAGGATCAGCCTTCCATTCCTGCCATTTTTGCAGGCTCTGGGGAGTGAGCAGGGTCTGGGGTTCAAACCCCATCTTCAGGGCGAAGCGAAACGCCCCTTCACCCGCCAGAGTGGTGTGACGGGTCTTCTCCATCACCAACCGCGCGACAGAGATTGGATTCTTGAACATATGCAGGTTGCAAACCGAACCGGCCCGGTGGCGGGCGCCGTCCATGATGGCCGCGTCGAGTTCCACTATCCCCTCGGCGTTGGGGATTCCGCCGTAACCGACACTCGTGACGTTGGGGTCGCTTTCAGGCACATTGATGCCTTTCTCGACGGCGTCCAGCAAGCTTCCACCACCTTTGAAGACATCCGCGGCACGCTCGTTGGCCGGCTTGCCGTGCACCCACGTGGACAGAAAAGTCGGCCCGCTGTCAGGTGGCGAGGCCGCTCGGCCTTCCATGCCAGCAAACGCAACGCTTCCCGCCACGGTCTTGATGAAATCACGTCGATCAATGGAATCCATGGATTCTCCTTAAGGCGAAACTCGAAAATCGAAACTCGTCACGATTTTCGAGGCTCGATTTTCGAATTTCGTTCTTTCCCCCACCCCCCGCCTCCCGGCGTCTCGATTGTCAGCACGCTGCCCGCGGGCGCGTCGAAGGCGGTCTTGCCGACAAGCCTGCGTTTATGCCCTTGGACGGTCACCTCGTTAATTCCCGGGCGCCCCGGGTTGCCACCCGCCAATCCGTAAGGTCCGAACCGGCGGCGGTCCGACAGGATACTACCACGCACACCCGTAAGAAACTCGATTTCACGGACGATACCTTCGCCTCCGTGAAATTTCCCCTTGCCCCCTGATCCTCGCCGCAAAGAGTAACGGCGCACGCGCACCGGGTAGGCGGATTCCAGGGCCTCAATGGGAGTATTGAGGGAGTTTGTCATGTGCGTATGAACGCCACTCAGGCCATCGGCAGTCGGCCGCGCCCCCATCCCCCCCGCGATGGTTTCATAATAGGCAAAAGGCTGCCCGGTGCGTGAGTGGATTCCGCCAAAAGAGAGATTGTTCATGGTGCCGGAACTGGCGGCGGGAATTCGCCGGGGAAGCGCCTGCGCCAGGGCTCGCAGGAGGACGTCCACAATACGCTGCGAGGTCTCGACGTTGCCCGCGGCTACGGCAGCGGGCGGCCGGGCATTTACCACGCTCCCCTCCGGCGCGCGCACCGCGATGGGTTCCATCAGGCCCGCGCACGCCGGCACGTTTTCACCAAGCAAGCATCGGAAAACGTAAAACACTGCCGAGTACGTGATGGCGTAGACCGCGTTCACGCAGCCGGCGCGTTGCGGCGATGTGCCCTGAAAATCTACGTTAGCTTTTCCCGCGCGGATTGTTATGGTAACGCGCAGACGGATCGGTTCCGCGCCGTACCCATCGTCGTCAAGGAAATCCTCCGCGGTGTACGTTCCGCCCGGAATCGCAGCAAGGGCCTCTTTCATCAGCCGCGCCGAGTACGTCTGCAAGGCCTCCAGGTAGAATTCCGTCCGTTTATTCCCATAGCGTTGCAGGAGTTCCTCCAGACGGCGTTCACCCAACCGGCAGGCTGCCACCTGGGCCATCAAATCGCCTTCGCGTTCGCGTGGCGTGCGCACGTTGGCGAGGAGAATGGCCAGGACATCCCGCTGAATTTTTCCTCCTCGTGCCAGCGCCACGGGCGGAAGCCTCAGGCCCTCCTGATAGATCTCCCGGCTCAGTCCCATGGAAGCGGGCTGCGCGCCGCCGATGTCGGCGTGGTGGGCGCGATTGGCGACATAAAAAGTGGGAGCATGACCGGTATCGGGACTTACGAGCCCCGAGTCGCGAGTCTCGAGTCGCGCCCCCCGCGCCGCGACCCCCTTCCGTTGCTTTCCGTATCCCGTATCCCCTGTCCCGTGTTCCGATTCCCACACGGGCATGACGAGCGTAATGTCCGGCAGGTGCGTTCCGCCTTCATAAGGGTCATTCAGCATCGCGATGTCGCGGGGGCCCAACTCCAGGGCCTTAAGCGCGGCGGCAACGGACATGGGCATGGAGCCCAGGTGCACGGGCATATGATCGCCCATGGCCACCACGCGACCCTGCCCATCGAAAACCGCGCAGGAATAATCGCGCCGTTCTTTGATGTTGGGTGAAAAGGCGGAGCGGCGCAGCGCCGCGCCCATCTCCTCCGCCGTGGAATGGAAGAGGTTCTTGAAGATCTCGAGTTCAGCGGCGTCTGAGTGCATCCCGGCGAATAAACGTATCATGTCGCCCCGCAATGCATCCAAGAAAGTTCAAATAAGAATTGACACGTAATACTTGCGCACATATACTGTGTCCATGAATGTTACGCTCTCCATCGAAGAGCAGGTCGTGGAACGCGCCCGGAAGCGAGCCGCCGTTCTCGGGAAGAGCCTCAACCAGCTTATCCGAGAGTACCTGCAAAAGTTGGGCGGCGGCGACGATGCGGAGCGGAGCATCAAGGAGTTCAACCAGCTTTCCGGCCGCGGCCATTCGCGAGGCTGGCGCTTCGATCGGGACGAGATCCATGACCGCCCGTAGCTTCTTCGACACCAACGTCATCATTTACGGGGATGACAAGTCGGAACCCGCGAAGCGACAACGGGCGCTTGCCCTCTTGGCTGACCATCGCCGCGCGGGCAGCGGGGTGGTTTCCCTGCAAGTCCTGCAGGAGTATTTCGTCACGGTCACACGGAAGTTGCACGTTGAATCATCTGTGGCGCGCCGTAAGGTTGAACTGCTGGCCGAGTTTGAGGTGGCCGTTCCTCAGCTTGCCGACGTACTTTCCGCCATTGACTTTCACCGCCTGCACGGGGTTTCCTTTTGGGATGCGTTGATCCTTCGCATGGCCCTGGAGGCTGGCTGTAAAACCCTCTTCTCTGAAAATTTCCAGGATTCACCGCAAGTCGAGGGAATGCAAGTTGTGAACCCCTTCCGGCACAACTAACCCCCCGCCCTATCGATGTCTTCTAAGAACCAAGTTCAACCTTTCATCGACCGTGCACCCGAAATCGGGTGGCACCGCGGTGGTGGCGCTGTATTCGACAATCACGGCCGGCCCTGATAGCCGCGCCCCGCAGGCAAGGCGCCGGCGGTCGTAAATCCCCGCGGAGTGCGGTTTGGCGCCGAACCAGACCGGCTTCGTTTTGATCAGAGCCTCGCGCGCCTGCCCTGCCGGGCCGGGCAACTGGGATCGCCAGCGGGATTTCGGAGTCGGGATCACCATTCGCAGGCGCAAGTTGACAATTTCCAGGTGTCGCTCGGGGTAAGCGTACCCGTAAGCTTTGATGTGCTCGCGGTGAAAATCCTCGCGAAATCGGGCGGTGAGGGGGACGGCCAATTCATAGGACTGTCCTTGGTAGCGCAGGTCAAGGTAACGTGAAACGCGCGCCCGGTCCGCCTGGAAGCCCTCGCGGCGAAGTTCGCCAATCGCCCGGCGCTGGATGCGAGCGAAGTGGCGCTCAATCTGGAGGAACAGAACCCGGTTGAGTGATTCCCCATCCGTGGGGACGGGCAGCAGAACGGACTGCGACACGTCGCGCACCACATCGGAAAGGAGTATTCCCAGCGCTGAGAAGGCTCCGGGGTTTTGCGGAATGATGACGGCCGGCAAACCAAGCGCGCGTGCCAGATCGGCGGCGTGCAACCCGCCCGCCCCGCCGTAGCAGATGAGCGAGAAATCGCGCGGGTCGTGGCCGCGCTCCACGGAAATGACGCGCAGCGCCTTCTCCATGGTAGCGTTGGAAACGGCCACGATGCCGGCAGCGAGATCCTCGACGGAGCGGAATGCCGCGCCACGAGCCGGCCCGGCGAGGAACTGCTCAAAACCGCGGTGCGCAGATTGGGCATCAAGCCGGAATGTTCCTCCCAGAAAGTGTTCAGGGTCGAGACGCCCCAGGATCAGGTTGGCATCCGTCACGGTCAACCCCGCCCCGCCGCGCCCGTAGCAAATGGGGCCGGGGCTGGCCCCCGCGCTTTCCGGCCCCACGCGCAACGCTCCGCCCGCGTCGATCCGTGCCAGCGAGCCGCCGCCAGCGCCCACGGAATGGACATCGAGTACTGGGACTGCCACGGGCAGGCCCGCGAGCGACGTCTCGTTCGTGGTGCGAGGCGCGCCGTCCAAGAGACAAACGTCGGTGGAGGTTCCGCCCATATCGAAACTGATGGCGCGCTGGAGGCGCAGTTGCTGCGCCAGCCACGCCGAAGCCACCACGCCCCCTGCCGGTCCGGAGAGAATGGTTCGGACGGGTTGTCGCGCCGCGCGTTCCGCCGTCGAGATGCCGCCGTTCGATTGCATCACATAAATGCGCGTGCCGGCAAATGTCGAATCGCTCCCCGCGCGGCGAGGTATGAGCGCGATCCCGTGTTCCAGGTTGCGGAGATAGTTGCCCATTCGCGGGGCGAGGTAAGCGTTGATGACCACGGTGGAAAGGCGTTCGAACTCGCGAAACTCCGGCAGAATTTCGTGCGAGATGGAGAGCGGCAGGCCCAGGCTTTTGAGGGCAGCAGCCATGCGCCGCTCGTGAACGGGGTTGGCAAAGGCAAACAGCAAGCAGATCGCGAGGGAATCCGCACCGGACTTCTGCACGCGGCGGACCAACCGCTGAAGCTCCCCATTCGAAACGGGCAGAATAATGCGGCCATCCGCCCCGATTCTTTCCTTGAGGCCGAAGCGCAAGTGGCGCGAAGCCAGGGGTGGCTCACGCTGCACGTTCAGGTCATACAGGCGCGGCCGGGCCTGCCGCCCGATTTCCAACAGATCCTCAAATCCTGCCGTGGTAATCAGCGCCACGCGCGCTCCCCGGCGCTCCAGCAGGCTGTTCGTCCCGACCGTGGTTCCGTGGATGACTTCCAGCACCGGGGCATTCGGCATCCTTCCGAGCGGCTGTGGAAGCCTGCGCCGTGGCGGTGCGGCGGCTTTTACCTCCGCTATTTGCAGCACACCCTCAACGATGGCTCGGCTGGCATCCGCCGGCGTGGAGAAGACCTTCAGGATTTTTAGTTGCCCCCGGTCGAGGACCACGCAATCCGTAAAAGTGCCGCCCGTGTCTACTCCGATGCGCATCAGGAGATCTCGTAGGGGTAGCCGTCCGGATCCTTACCGCGCACCCGCCGCCACCGCACCTGGAAGGTCGGAAGGTTGATGGTCACGATGAAGAGCTTGCGCAGGACCTCCGGCGGACTCTGGAGTGGCCGAACCCCATGCCAGGAGTGTTCGGTCCGTTGGAAGAGCAGGCTCGCATTGCCGCGAGGATCCAACGCCGCCGCGACGGCAAAGTCGTCGAAGCCGGGGGCGGAATGCGCTTTAAACCGGCCTTGGTCGTCCAGGATCAGGATCTGGCCGCCCCAGGTCGTCTGCCAGTCCGCCGCGGCACTGAAATAGAAAATGTGCGTTGCCAGCTTGCGGCGGGCGTCGCAATGCGGCGAGACGGAGCATCCCTGCCAGGCGTAGTACCACTCCATGGTCAAAATGATTTGCTGGCGGGGGGCGAGGTGCAGCATCCGGCGGAGGAACGACTCGTAGCTTTCACCTTGGATTTCGGAGAGGAACTCTCCCCACGGCTCCGGCATGTTCATACCCCGCCGGTAGTGAAGGATGGCGCGGTCATGGGGTGCCTGACCGTACCCCCGTTTGACCCCCACCATGCGCTGAAACAGGGAAATGTCGGGAAGCGTATCGTGCAGACGTTGGAAGCCGTCCGGGGTCAGAGTTTCCTGGATGGTCACCCACGGATATGGCTTCTCGCTCTGAAAGACATCAGCAGAGGCCCCATCAATGGCTTGCTGACTTAGGTATTGCATGGGTCGTCCCCAGCAGCTTCAGGTGATCGTTATCGGGGGGCAAATGTAGCACTGAAGCGAGTGTGGGACAAGGGTTCAGGTTCGGGTCCAGGTTCGGGTTTCAAATCGCAAGTGAACTTGGGGGCGTCGTTCCCAGGGGAAGGGAGGCATGCGCCGTGAGTGTGACCCCGGCACGCTCACCTGCGAGAAGCTTGTAGTAACCCGCTGCGGCAATCATGGCCGCGTTGTCGGTGGAGAGGCCCGGAGAAGGGAAGAAGACCTGGAACCCTCGGCTCTGTTCGGCAAAGCGCTGGCGCAGCAGCGAGTTGCATGCTACCCCACCCGAGACAAAGATGTTGTCCACGCGGCAATCTTCCGCCGCGGCGAGGGTGCGCTCCACAAGATCCTCCACCACGGCATGTTGGAAACTCGCAACAAGGTCAATCGTGGCCTGCGAACAATGGCCGCGCAGGTCGTCAATGCCCGGCCGCTCCACGCATTGGCGCCAGGCGCGACGCTCTTCGGCCTCCTTCGCAAGGTCCGTGCCTCGCACGCGGTAGAGCACGGCGGTCTTGATTCCGGAGAAACTGAAATCCCGTGGATTCCCCTTCATTTTGATATGGCCAAAGTCCACGGCGCAGGGATCTCCGAAACAAGAGAGTTTATCGATCACGGGCCCTCCTGGGTAACCCAGGGCAAGCAATTTGGCGACTTTGTCGAAGGCCTCGCCCGCGGCATCGTCACGCGTGCGCCCGAGTTGCGCGTAATGGAAACGCATAGCTGACGCTGCGACGCTCGCCGGATCGGAAGTGACGTGAAACAAGCTGGTATGCCCGCCCGACACCACCAGTGTGACGGAGGGAAGCCGGGCTTCCGGCCGGGGCCTGCCCGCGGCGCGGTCCATTCTGTTTTCCAGCAGAACGGCGTGGATGTGACCCTCCAGGTGATTTACTCCCACCAGGGGTTTGTTGAGGGACAAGGCCAGGGCTTTGCCGTACACCAGCCCCACCAGGAGGGAGCCGATCAGTCCGGGCCCTTCGGTGACGGCGAAAGCGTCCACTTCATGCAGCGTCATCCCCGCCTGCCGGAAGGCTTCGTCCACCACGGGCCCGATGGCGCGCAAGTGCTCCCGTGAGGCGAGTTCCGGAACTACGCCTCCGTATTTCTCATGCGTCAGGACCTGCGAGGCCACGACGCTCGAGCGAATAATCTGGCCATCGGCTAGAATTGCGGCCGCCGTTTCATCGCAGCTCGACTCAATTCCCAAAACCAGCATAAGTCCCCCCACATCTCATCTTAACACACGAGTTTTTGAGGCATTCTTTGACGCAACGGCAGGCCGAAGGTAAACTGGAAAAGAGGGTTGAGCACTGGCGAACGAAAATTACAACTTGAGCGAGGGAATATGCGGATTCGCAAAGCGGTGTTACCCGTGGCAGGACTGGGGACGCGCTTCCTGCCTGCCACCAAAGCCCAGCCCAAGGAAATGTTACCCATCGTCGACAAACCCCTGGTGCAGTATGCCGTAGAGGAAGTTGCCGCCTCCGGCATCCCCATGGTGGTTTTCGTTACGGGACGCGGCAAACAAGCCATCGAGAACCATTTTGATGTTTCGGCCGAACTTGAGCAGGAGTTGGCCGGGAGGGGCAAGGAGGATCTGCGCCGCCAGCTCCACTCGATCTCTGGCATGCTGCGCTTTGCCTATGTGAGGCAGCAAGCCCCCAGGGGATTGGGTGATGCCATCCTCACCGCGCGCAATGTTGTAGAAGATGAACCGTTTGCGGTCTTACTCTCCGATGACATCATCGTGAATAAGATTCCCTGCTTGAAGCAGATGCTGATGGTCTACGAGCGGTTCGGGCACAGTGTGATAGCAATACAGCGGGTCCCTCGCAAGGCGGTTTCCAGCTACGGAGTAATTCGTGGCCGCCTGGTGGCGGATCGTGAGTGCCAGGGACGGCTCTACCGCGTTGAGGACATGATCGAGAAGCCATCGCCCTCGGAAGCCCCCTCCAACCTCGCGGTGATCGGGCGTTACATCCTTTCGCCATCGATCTGGAACGCGCTTTCCAGCACGGTCCCGGGCGCGGGTGGAGAGATTCAACTTACGGACGGCCTGCGCCGGCTCCTCGCCACCGAACCGGTATATGGTTATGTCTTTGAGGGTAAGCGATACGACGCGGGTGATAAGCTCGGGTTTCTGCAAGCTACCGTAGAATTGGCACTCCACCGCCCCGATATGGGGAAACCCTTTCGGCGGTATCTGAAGTCGTTGCACCTGTAGGTGCCAGGGGTTGGGGACTAAGGGTTAGGGGCTGGGGACTTGAAACTGCGGGGAAATTGCTACGAGTTGGGCCTTGGCGCGTGGATTCGGATGCCCTAATCTTCGGGATTTGAACCCAATCAAGGTGGCAGGAAAATCCACCGCCCAGCCCGGTCCTTAGCCCCCAGTCCCTATTCTTTGGTAGTGGAGGCCTTGGTCGGTTCCTTAGGCTTAGCGGCTTCCTTTTCCTTCTTTTCCGCGGCGGGAGCGGAATCGGTAGAGGATTTGCTTTCGGAACCCGTCGACTTTCTCGCGTAGTCGGTGACGTACCAACCTTCACCTTTGAATTGGATGGCGGGGGACGAGAGCAGGCGCTCTAGCTCCCCCTGGCAAATCTCACAGGTCGTCAAGGGCGCGTCCGAGAACTTCTGGATTTTCTCAACCCTTCGCCCGCATTTTTTGCATTCGTACTCGTAGAGCGGCAAAAAAACCTCCTCGTGCACATAGATCTTAACAAATTATAGCGCTGTGCCGAAGCACCGTCAAAACGGGACACGGGATACGGTAGACGGGGCATCGCAACTGAGCGGGTGGTCCTGCCTCCGTCGCATCATGCCCTCTTGAAGAGTCCCTACGTGCTTATGGCCTGACCCCGCGTGCCTAACCCATTATCCGTACCCGTACTCCGTCTACCGTATCCCGTGTCCGGTAACCTGTACCCCGTTTCCCAGCTTCCACTCCACTTGTGACAGGACTCCTCCCAGGACTCGCACATCATTGCAGGTGAGGTTCAAATCGAGCAGGCTGCGCCGCAGCTTCAGTAGCATCGCCGCGCGGCTTTTAGGCTGGAAGTAACCGGCTACCTCGAGGATGCTGACGGCGCGTTCAAAGATGTGATCCAGGGCTTGATGCCCGGCGGGCTCGGAGTTATGCACTTCTATGCGCGGCGGCCGCGCCGAGATGATGCCCGCCCTGGCCAGTTCATAGGTGCAGACCGCCACCGCCTGTCCCAGGTTCATAGAGGGGCAGCCCGAAGTGGTGGGGATTCGCACCAACGCGTGGCAGTGGCTCATGTCTTCGTTTCCGAGGCCCGTCTTCTCCGAACCGAAGAGCAGCGCGGCTCTTCCCCTTGACTTGCGCTGTCGCAGCCAAGCGGCTAGCTCCGGCAGAGATAGAAGATTGCGGCCTAGATTGCGCCGGGTGCCGGTGGTGGTGCCGATAACCAGAGTGGCGTCGCCGATCGCCTCAGTGAGGGTGGGAACCGAGCGGGCCTCCGCAAGAACTGTTTCCGCGCTCACGGCTGCGGTACGTGCCTCCTCCCACGTCGGTTCATAAGGGGCGACGACCGTCATTTCCACGAGGCCGAAGTTCGCCAGGGCGCGCGCCGCCGCCCCGATGTTCAAGGGGTTCCGCGGGCGCACCAACACGACGCGCCAGTGCAATTTGAGGGGTTTCATGACAGAAATTGTAGCAGCAAGCAGCGTCCAGGGGTGAGTGGTGCACTCACCGGCGCAAGCCAGCCTTCCTCCAAGCTCACTTCTTGGGTGGTGTTGCCGCCGGCGTCGTCTGGTCTTTGGACTTGTCGACCGCTTCAACCGATATGATGCGCGAGCCTGACTTGAACTGCTTATAGTCCGTATAGCGTACGATTTCCTTCATGTGGACGGAGGGTCCCTGGGAGAAGTAGAGCGTGTCATCCGCCATGGTGTAAGTGGGAAACCAGAACTTCCCATCGATTTGCTCCCGCCATGTTGTAAATCGCGGGAAGAGGTTCTCCTGGCCGTGGCTGACCTTGGCTTGGGGCACCTGTTTGCCTTCGGTCTTTACGATCTGCAAGTCGCGGTCGTCAACCCACACGATACCCTGGAAATATTGCCGGTTCTTCTGAATCTCCTTGGGCCGGATCGAGAATACGAAGGCGGTGATTTCATCCACCTTGACGTGGCCCAGATACTTGATCTCGTATTCCGGCAACTCGTCGCTGGTCAGCACAAAGGGTTGAATATTGCGAAAACCCTCGATGTCCTCCTTGGTGACGATCAGCCCCTTCAAGGTGTTGACCGGGGCATAGGTGACGCGCTCGATCCGCTTGCCGGAATCGTCAAAGAGGATGTCCCACTCCTGCTCGTAAACACCCTCAATTTCATTGTCGGGTCCGAGTTCTTCAACCTTGTTGATCTGGTGGTAGGTGTAATTGTTGCGGGCTTCGCGGAAGATCTTCTCCTTGGTGGCAAATTCCTGGATGATGTGCTGGACTTCCTCCGGGCTGGGATCCTTCAGACCAGGAGAATTCGAGGTCGGGGCGGAAGCGGGGGTCTCCTGTTTGGCGGGCTGATGCAAAACGGGCTCGTTCGACGACGCCACCCGGGGTGATTGCGGCTGTGGGGAGGGGGCGGCGGCAGGCGTAGTCGATGACGCAGAAGATTCGCGGGTGTGCAGCACGGGCTCCGACGACGATGCGGGAGGCGCCGTGCTTGTTGATGCAGGGCGTGGCGCCTCCGCGGCTGGCGGTTCCGGGGCGCCGGGCGCGTTGGGCTTGCCCGTCGGCGAAGCCTCAGGAGGGGAACTTGGGGCGCTTCCCGTAGCGGTTGCAGGCGCCGTGGGACTCGCCGGGCCTCCCGTTGCGCTGGCGGCCGCCGGGGCCGGTGCGCTCGCTTTTGCTGCGGCCGCCTTATATCCCGCTTTCTGTAACGCCTCAATCAGGTCATCGCTGGCGCCCTGGTCGTGAAACTTCTTGGCTAGGTCGGGATTCATCTGGAAATCCACGCCGCGTTGTTCGACCAACTGAATAACCTTGGTGCTGGGCGAACTTCCCATGAGGAGCAGAGTGACATCGTCCTTCGACAATGGCTGTTCAGCCCTGGCGGTGGCCAGGTTCAGC
>DATJVT010000370.1:0-9217 GCA_035501695.1 Terriglobia bacterium
ACATCCCGGGTGATCGAAGGGTTTTCGTCCTTCTTGGAGATCTTATCGATCTCGTCGATATAGATGATTCCCTGCTGCGCCCGCTGTACGTCACCGCCGGCGTTTTGCAAGAGTTTCAAGATGATATTCTCAACATCTTCGCCTACGTACCCGGCCTCGGTCAGGGTGGTGGCATCCGCAATCGCAAATGGCACTTCCAGAACGCGCGCCAGGGTTTGTGCCAGCAGGGTCTTGCCGGTACCCGTGGGTCCAATCAGCAGGATATTGGATTTAGTCAACTCCACGTCGCTGCGGACGCGGGTCAGAATGTTGCGCTTGTAGTGGTTGTAGACGGCCACGGCAAGCTTTTTCTTGGCTTTATCCTGACCCACCACATATTGATCGAGAAACGATTTGATCTCGGAGGGACGCGGCAGCTTAGGCTGTCCCGCGGGGGGGCGCTCTCCCCGCTCCTGCTCCAGGATGTTGTTGCACACCGCAACGCACTCATCACAGATGTACGCTCGCGCGTGCTCACCCGGCGAAGAGATCAGCTTGCCCACCGCATCCTGAGGCTTGTGGCAAAAGGAGCAGTGGAGCGGTTCCTCGGTCCCCGGCCGTTTCAAATTCATCTCCGTGGTCTACTTGTGCTTATAAATGATTTCATCGATGATGCCATAATCGTGTGCCTGTTGGGCGCTCATCCAGAAATCACGTTCCACGTCGCGTTCAATCTTCTCTATCGGCTGATTCGTATGTTTTCCCATAATTTCGTTCAGGCTGGCACGAATTCGCAGAATTTCGCGGGCATGAATGTCGATATCGGTCGCCTGCCCCGACAGTCCGCCGATGGTAGGCTGATGAATCAGGACGCGCGCGTTGGGGAGGGCATAACGCTTGCCGGGGGTGCCGGCGGCGAGCAAAAGCGCGGCGATGCTGGCGGCTTGCCCGATGCAGATCGTAGCCACATCGGGGCGGATAAACTGCATCGTGTCGTAAATGGCCATCCCCGCAGTGACCACACCTCCGGGCGAATTGACGTAGAGGGAAACGTCCTTGTCCGGATCCTCGGCTTCCAGGAAGAGTAATTGCGCCGTCACGAGGTTGGCCACGTTGTCATCGATGGGGGTGCCGATGAAAATAATATTGTCGCGTAAGAGGCGGGAATAGATATCGTACGCACGTTCGCCACGGTTGGTTTGTTCCACCACCATGGGGACCAGGGTATTACTGGGCTGATTGCTCATGTTCCCTATCTACACGCACTCTCGAACCGGGCCGGGTCTCTACGCATTTTTCCGAATGATTTTGGCGTTGCGGTAAATGAATTCCAGCGCTTTTTGATTTCGGCGAGTAGACTTTAGTGTATCCAGCTTCCCGTCGCGTGTCAAGCGCGTCTTCAATTCCGCCGCCGTCATGCGGCGCTCGCGTGCCATTTCCCGGATCACGTCGTCCAGTTCCTCTTCCGTCAAGTCAATCTTCTCGGCTGCCGCCACGCGGCTCAGGATGAGCGCAGCCCGGACTTCCTTCTCCGCCTCAGGCCGGGCATCTTCGCGGACTTTCTTCCAATCCACCTGGGTTTCCCGGGGATCAATGCCCTGCGCAATCAGCTGGCCCAGGGTCCGCTCCAGCTTTCGATCCAACTGAGCATCCACGAGAATCTCGGGAACCGGAAATTGGTTTGCCTCCAGGAGCTTTTCCGCCAGCTTCTGCTTGCTATCCACTTCCGCCTGCCGTTTGGCCCTTTCCCCCAGGTCCTCGCGAACTTTGGTCCGCAACTCCTCCAGCGTCGCAAATTCACTGACAGACTTGGCCAGTTCATCATCCGCGGGAGGGACTACCCTTCTTTTGATGCTTTGAACCTCCACCCGGTAACTCAACGTCTTTCCAGCAAGATTCTTCTGGGGGTATTCCGCCGGGTACACCACGGGGAATTCCCGAACCTCCCCCGCCTTAACGCCGCGCAGGTTCTCCGTAAAAGCCGGGACGGTGTGCTTTCCACCCAGGTGAACTACCGCATCCTTGGCTTCCATGGGTGGGCTGGAAGGCGAGGATGGATCCTGCCCTAGATAATTCACGGTAAGATGATCGTCATCCGCGGCGGGGCGGTCCGTCACCACCTCGAAGGTGGCTGCACCCTCGCGCATTTCGCCGACCGCCTTGTCCACATCCGAGTCCGTCACCTCGGCTTCCGACTGTTCCACTTCCAGTTCCTTATAAGGCTGGAGTTCAAACTCCGGAAGGATTTCAAACGTGGCCTTGCAGGTGAGCGGCTGGTCATCCTCGAATTTCAGCTCCTCGAAGTGTGGCTGGCCGGCAACCTCCCACTTGCGATCCTTCACCGCATTCTCAAAGAAGCGCGGAATCAGGGCTTGCGCAATTTCGCTGCGAATATCATCCCGAAAATGCCGGCGAATCAATGACGCTGGAGCATGGCCGGGACGGAAGCCCGGTATGCGGGCCCGTTTGGTGAATTGCCCCACCAATGTATCCGCTTCGCGTTTGACAACTTCAACAGGTACTTCTATTACAAGTTCTTTTTTGCAGGTTGTTGCTTCCACGGCGCCTCAAAGGCAATTTAGAAGGTGAATTGCGGACGGCAGGGTCAGCGCTGCGAATCCGATTTGAAAAAGCCCGAGTACCACCCGGCAGGCGTTCGAGCCTCCTTGGACCCGAACAAATTCAGTATAGCACACGCCCCCGCACTGTCAATACTACCCAACCCCCCCTCCGCTCAATACCACTTACGGCTTCCCCGGCAAGCTACACGCATGAATGGTGCCGGAAGGATCGATGGCGTCTCCGCCTTCCTCAATATGGCGAATGATGCCGTCTTTATCAACTACAAAGGTGACGCGATTGGCGAAGAGGCGAGTGAAGTTCAGAACGCCATAAGCCTTGGCGACTTCCTTTTCGGTGTCGCTCAGCAGCGGGAATGTCGCCCCGGTTTCCTGCGCGAATTTGCGGTTCCGGTCCTGGTTGTCGAGGCTGATTCCCAGCACTTGCGCACCCGCGGCCTCGAATTTGGCGATATCACCCTGATACGCCTTGATCTCCCTGCTTCAACCGGGCGTGGAGGCGCGGATGTAGAAGGCAAGAACCACTGATCTCTTGCCGTGGAAATCAGCGAGCTTCACCACCTTCCCATTCTGGTCCGGAAGGGAAAAGTCCGGCGCCCGGTCACCGATCTTCAGAGTCGCGGATGTGCCGAACATTGGCATGAAGAGTATGCCGGCCCAAAGAGTGGCCGCGATTTGCTTTATCTGACTCACCGGAGAAGCCCGCTTGTCCTGCCTCGAGAAGCCGGGAGTCAACGCCCTTCGGACTCCGGACCCTGGACTGAATTGCAGGACAGCTCTCACTGCGTTTGGTGGTGTTCCAAAAGGCTGCACGCTGCGTGGGCGTTATTCGGATCAAGAGCCTCTGCCTCGCGGTCAATGTGCTGGATCACCCCGTTCTTATCGATGACAAATGTGGTGCGATGCGCCACCGGAAACTTGTCATTCAGAATGCCGTACTTTGTGGTAACTTCGCGAGTGAAATCGCTCAGCAGGGGGAAGGTAACGCCGATTTGCTCGGCGTAAGCCTTGTTGGCGAACTGACTGTCTACGCTTACTCCCATCACCTGCGTAGCGGTGGTCTCGAATTTGGCGATATCAGCCTGATACGCCTTTAATTCTTTCGTTCAACCACCAGTGAAAGCAAGCACATAAAACGCCAGGACCACGTTCTTCTTCCCCAGGAACTGATCGAGCGAAACTTTGTTGCCATTTTGATCGGGCAAAGTAAAGTCCGGCGCTTTGTCGCCGACCTTTAATGGGCCGGTTTGGGCCGCCAGCGTGCTCGCCAGCGCCAGCAACACCGCACCCGCCATCATGCGAAGCCGCGTCTGCATGGAGTAACCTCCTCGAAGGATCTCGTGGGTTCAAGCCCGCCACCGATTATACGACGAAAGCCACAAGGCAGGGAATCGGCAATTCACGAATCGCCTCTCCTATCCGGCCTCATGGTAAAATCCCTGCTGTAATGAGTATGCCCAACCGCCTACGGAGTTTGTTCCGCCTCTTCCTTCTCTTCACGGTGTTGCTGGCCGTGGCGCTGCTCAGTGCTATCACTACCGTCCGGCTTACCATTCACGGCCGGCAGGAGAACATGCCCAAACTTCTGGGAGTTCCCCTGGAGTCTGCTGAGCGGATTACTTCCGGCTTGGGCTTGGAACTCAAGGTCGAGGACAAGATCTACAGTACCCAATACCCCCCGAATTCGGTTGCGCAACAAATGCCCCCGCCCGGTACACCCCTGAAGATGGGGCAGCACGTCCACGTACTGGTCAGCCTGGGGCCGCCCCAGCTTACTGTTCCCAACCTGGTGGGAGGCAGTGTGCGCGCGGCCCGAATCACTGCGATCCAGCGGGGACTTACGGTCGGCGAAATTGCTGTGCTTCCCTGGCCGGGCGACCCTGACCAGGTTGTGGCGCAAGATCCCCCTCCAGCCACAGCCGACGTGCGCACACCTACTGTGAATTTGTTAGTGGCTGGCGGCCAGAACCCTCCGTCTTACCTCTGTCCCCGCTTCATCGGCCAACCCGTGGCCGAGGTTCGCCGCATCCTGGAGAGGAACTCCTTCAAGGTTGGCGATATCACGCCAGTGACAATCAGCGGTGGTACCCCGGGAGTCATTCTGACCCAATCTCCGCCAGCCGGAAGCAAGATTGGACCGGACGCTGTCTTCAGTTTTCAAGTCACCCAGTAAAGGCTGGAAACCTCAAGCTCGTATAGCATTCAGTCGTTGATTCACCATCACGCTGAAATATTCATCGCGTCGAGATCAGGCTTCATGTCACTATAGCCATCGAGCTATGGCAACTTTGTCGGGCGGTTTGGCCGCAACAGCTGAATTTTGCGGCACTAGAACTGCAACAGAGGGTCACGAGGTCCCGAGAAAACTGACGGAGAGTCCCAAACCATCCTTGGCCGGTTCGAAAAATGCGCATTTTGCCCCAATTCAATTACCTGAAGGCATCTGTTAAAAATGTTGTGACTAGACGCGGCTACACCCCAGAGCAGCATGGCTCCCCTGGACAGAAGGGGAATACGTTGCCTCGAACCAGCCTCTCCTTAGCATTCGCGCTGATTCTCATATTCGCAGGCAAGGGTGGCTCTCTCTTAGGTGCCGACAATTGCCTCGACTGCCATGGCCCGACGACCGGGATGGTGAATTCAAAAGGGAAGCCCATCACGGTAAACCCCGCCTCGCTAACGCACAGTGTTCACAAGGACCTGGGGTGTGTGGACTGTCACGCGGGCGCAGCCAAAAGTGGCCACACGGCGAAGACCGCGTCGGCTTCCTGTCTCGCTTGCCACGCGGATGAAGGCACCGCCTTGCCAGCCAGTGCCCACGCGATGCTCGGTGACCCCAAGGACAGTTCGGCCTGCATCGCTTGCCACGGGACCCATGACGTGGTGAACCCTGCCACCCGCGGCGTGGCGTTTTGCGCCTCGTGCCATGCCACTGAGGCCAATCAATACAACGCCAGCATTCACGGGAGGGCGCACGCCAAGATGAACGGCGACGCGCCCACCTGCCAGAGCTGCCACGGCCTGGCACACCAAGTGGTGGGCGCAAGCGACGCCAAGTCCCCGGTCAACAAGGTGAACCTTCCGGATACTTGCGGGAAGTGCCATTCCAATCCTGCCCTGGCAGCCAAATACATGTTTGCAGTGGCGCTACCCGTCGAAGCCTACAAGCAGAGTGTTCACGGTCGCGCCGTCCTGCAGGGGAAACTGAACGCCGCGTCCTGCAATGACTGTCACGGCGTGCACGACATACTTCCCGCATCCGATCCGCATTCGAAGATCTGGAAGCAAAACGTGGGCTCAACGTGCGCGCAGTGCCACCAGAAGGTCTTTGATGTGTACCGCCAGAGCATTCACGGACAGGCGGTGGCGGCGGGCGTTTTGGATGCCGCCACCTGCACGGACTGTCACGGCGAGCATCGCATCCTGGCTCCCGGCAATCCCGAGTCGACGGTCTCCATGGCGAACGTTTCGCAGGTTACCTGCTCGCGCTGCCATGCGAACACCCAATTGATGGCGCGCTTCGACGTGCCGGCTTCCCGCGTGCCCACTTACCAGGACAGCTACCACGGTCTGGCGTCCAGTTCCGGGCGGGAAACTGTGGCCAATTGCGCCAGTTGCCATGGAGTTCACAATATCTTCCCCTCCAGCGATCCGCGCTCGACGGTGAACCGGGCCAACTTGGGCAAGACCTGCGGCCAATGCCATCCCGACGCCGGACAGCGGTTCACGATCGGCGCGGTGCATATGCTTCCCAGCACCACCGGGGGAGGACGGGCGCTGAGCTTCGTCAAAGCCTTCTACCTGTTGGCCATCCCGGTCATCCTCGGGTTCATGATCGTACACAATTTCTTGGATTGGTGGCGCAAGGCTAAGCGCATTCTGGAGCAGTATCGCATCGGGCACGGCCAGGTTCGATTGACCTTCAACGAGCGCGTGCAGCACGTGCTGCTGCTCGTCAGTTTCATCACGCTGGTGGTTACCGGCTTCGCGTTGAAGTATCCCCACTCTTTCTGGGCGGAACCCATTGTGCAATGGGAGAAGGACTTTCCCCTGCGCGGCTGGCTGCACCGCATCGCCGGGGTAGTGCTGATCGGGGCTTCGGTCTACCACGTCATCTACCTGCTGACTCAGCGTGACGGCCGGCGCTGGATGCGGGGCATGGTTCCCAAGGTCCGCGACGTGCGGGAGGCGGTCCAGACCATAGGCTATAATATAGGTTATCGAGGCCAACCGCCCCGCTATGCCCGCTTCAATTATGCGGAGAAGGCTGAATACCTGGCGTTGGTGTGGGGAACCATCGTGATGGCCGCCACCGGAATTCTGCTGTGGGCGCATGACTGGGTGCTGGCTTACCTTCCGTACCCCATGTCCGTCCTCGACGTCACGACCGCGGTGCACTTCTACGAGGCCATCCTCGCGACCTTCTCAATTCTAATCTGGCACTTTTACTTTGTGATCTTCGACCCGGACGTTTATCCGCTCAAGTGGACGGTGCTCACGGGACGCGCGCCCGAACACGAAGTCCGGGAGGAGAATGACGAACCCGCGCCCCCGGCCCCGGAAGAGACGAATCCACCTGGAGAGCCGGGCGCAATCCCGGTTCCCCCAAGCCAGGCTTCGGGTGGGGCGGCAGAAACCCCACCGGGCTCCGCACCGTCGCGGTCATCCGACGAGCCGGCTCCTTCGTTGCCAGGCCCCAAGACTCCGAAACCCAATTGATCCCGTCCCCAGAGCCATTGCCGGAAACGACCGCTGGTAGAGTCTCGGCTACCGCGGTTAGCCCGCTTTTCTCACCATTTTTGTGAGGCCGGCTTCAAGCCGGATTCAAGGACACTGAGCATCTCGAAAGCGGCCCCTTGAGATGCATGTGGGGTTGAAAAAGCGCCTGTGGACGATCGCTCCTGACCATGGCCCCGTTTTCCGCCCCTTCGCCTCCTGAAAACAAAGCGTTTGCCGGTGCGATTCGGCAGACTTCCGCCTGTGCATATCTTTTCCAACCAAGGCCGGAGCGAGGGGCGCCTTTAAGCCCGCACCGGCACCTGCCGCAGATGCGCCCAGATGCGGGCCCAGACTTCCTGGTAGGGGTAACCTCCGGCCAGCGCGATCCACACTTTCCGCACCGTCACCCGTATCAGCGCTCCCATCTTCAGCGCCTTAAGCCGAATCGTCGTCACCTGCGCCTGGGCCAACTCTGTTCCCTTTAAGCCCAGCCGACGGAGCGCCTCCAGCAGCAGATAGGCGATCGAGGAGAAGTACAGCCGGATCTGATTGCTGCGCATCCACGCCGTGCTCGTGCGGTCCGCGAACAGCATTAATTGCTCTTTGATGCGGTTCTCCATTTCCCCCCGCGCGCAATACAACTCTTCGTACAAGCGTCGCGCTTCCCAGGCTTCCGCTGACAGCGAGGTCACCACAAACCGCGGATTGGCTCCCTTCTCTAAATGTTCCGCCTTCGCCACCACTCGCCGCGCCCGCGACCAACTGTCGCGCGTCTGATAGGCAAACTCCTGGAACACCCGGGCCGCCTTTCCCGTCTGCGCAAACGCCGCCGCCGCCTGCTCCATCTCCCGCGCAATGGCCGCCTTCAGCCGGTCGTTCTTCGCCAGGGCCAGCACATAGTCGACCCCGTGATCCTCGCACCACTTCATCAGCTCTTCCCCACAAAATCCCGAGTCGCCCCGGAGAATGATCTTCACCTCCGGCCAGGCCTGGCGAATCTGCTGCACGATCCGCTCCAACTCCTCCACGCACCCCGCCGCCGCACCGTGATCGGAGGTCCGCAGGCGCGCGCACACCAACGCGTCCCCACAGAAGATATACAGCGGCAGATAACAATAATCCCCATAGTATCCGTGAAAGAACCGCCCCTCCTGCCGCCCGTAGAGAGGATCGTCCGTGGCATCCACATCCAGGACGATCTCGGCCGGCGCTGGCGCGTACGATTCCAGCAACACCTCGACCAGCAGCCGGTCCACCGCCGTTTGATCCATCACGATCTTCTTGTAGCGTTCCTGCTCTCCCACTTCCGCCTTCGTCAGCTCTAAACGGTTCAGCGTGCTCTTGCCCGCCAGCGCTTTCCCTCGATCGCGCTCCCGCCCCCGGCTCTCTCCCGTGGGATCGGCTTTCTCCGCCAACACCGCCAGCAGCGGGTCCCCCCGCAGTTCGTCGTGATCGTTCAAATCCTCATATCCCAGCGCCAACCCGTACACCCGCTGCGCCACCAACTCCTTCACCCGGTGCTCGATCCGTTCCGCGTGGCGATGATCCTGAAAGCACTCCGCGAACCGCGCCACGATCCCCGTCCGCTTCTCCACCTCCCGCAGCAGCAACCCGCCGCCATCGCTGGTAATAGCCCCACCGCTAAAATCCGCTCGCACTTCCCGCCCTCCTAAGGGATGAAATTCAAAAAGTTTTCCGTTACACTCTGTGGTCATAAGGCTGTCTCCGTTCGCTGGCGCAAGTTTTTCTCGACAAACTACTTATGCCAGAAAGAGACAGCCTTTTTCAATTCTTTGGTGAGAAATCCGGGCTAGGCATTCTCATTGTTGCCCTGACGGCGCTGGTATTAGCGCTCCTGCCTTCCGCCACGGCGCGCGTTGCGGCCAGCGCGCAAGGCGTCAAGTCCTTTGACGAGAAAGTGGCCGCACTCGCCCTGGCTC